>JBGSMF010000276.1:0-6848 GCA_041740315.1 Thermoflexales bacterium | reverse complement strand
AGCGTGCCTTGCTGCATCGCCCTAACCTGTTCTGTTCAGGCTCTCCACCCCCTGCACATCCAACCAGCTCACCCAGGACGGCCCAACTCTCCAGCCGATCAGGCTGTTGGGCATCAGCGCCCCAACCTTGGGCAAATAACTGGCCAGCAACAGCAGCACCGCCCCGCCAAAGCCAATGCCGGCTGCCGCGCCGGTGGTGGGCGCAATGACGCTGCCCAACAGCGTCACCGCCGCAAAACAAAGCAGCCACGCCAGCAGCAGCAAATTGCCAAACAAGAACGGCCCCAATTCCAGCGGCTCGAATAAAAAGCTGGTGTAATAATAGGCGCCCACTGCCGCCAGCGCAAACGCTGCCGCGTAGATCAACCCCTGCGCCGCAAACTTGGCTGCCACAAACGCCCAACGCGGCAGCGGCTTGCTGAGGATCAACGCCGCCGTGCCGCGCTCTTTTTCTCCGGCCACTGCGCCCATCCCCAGCAAAATTGCCACGATAAAGCCAAACTGCGACAGGTTCTTGATGTACTGCCCCACGGCGTCTACCTTGGTGGGAGTGGGGATCAGGTCGGCAAACATTTCAGCCCCTTCAAAGCTGCTCAACAGTTGGGGAGTGAAATAGGCCAACAGCGGTGAGCCCATGCCAAAAACCAAAAATACCACGCCTACCACAATTACGCGCCTGGTCGCCCACTGGTATTTCAGTTCTTTGGCCAACGTCGCGCCAAACATCCTCAAATCTGCCAGCCAGGCAGTTTTTGTTTGCGGGCGAACGGCAAGCTCTTTATCGCGCAGCCGCCAGGCCCAGGCCGCTACCGCTACGGCCATCACGAGCAACACCCCCTCGGTCAGCCAGGCGTTTTGGAAGCGCAACCCAATGTATACCGCAACAGAATCAAACAAAGCGTGGCAAAGCACCGCTGCGGCAATCAAGGCCGGCTGGCGCCGCCGAAAGGCCGCCCACACCAACACAGATAGCGACACGTGGATAAGAATGGCGATGCCACGTTCCAGCAAGGGTAAAAAAGCGCGGTCGGGCGATTGCAAAAACATTGCCAATTGTTGGCCCACAAATTCCACTTGCTCGGGCGGAAACCCCAGCGTAGACAGATCGGTGGATTGCAGCCCCCACAAGGCCGTCACCTGGGCGGCGGTCAGCACGGCCAAGATCATTGCCTCGATGCCGCCGTGCCCCAGGCCAATCAGCGCGCCTTGCGCCCACCGCTCAGGCTGGTGGCGCTGCGGCAGCCAGCGAAAAAGCGCCGCATAGCCCGCCGCCCGCGCCAGCGATTCGCACAGACCGGCTGAAAGCCCCAAGAGCACAGCGGTGCGGGGAAAATCCGGCGATTGGGGTGACATTTGGCCCAGCACACCCAACCTGGTCAACCAATCGTTGAGCGGCAAATGATAGACCTGGGAAGCCACAAAGGTCGCCATCCCCACGCAAAACCACCACCAGGGCAAATCAAAACGCCGCCGCCACGCGCTGGCCAACGCCACCGGCAGCAAGATCATCAGCAGCACGATGACAGAGTAAAGGAATAGGATCATTAGTTCCGCTCACACGCTGATTGACAAAAAGATTTCTTCCAAGGTCGGGCGGGCCCACTCGTAGCGCAACAACATCAGCCGGTGCTCCACCACCAGCGGCAGCAGCGCGTGTTGGGCAGCAGTCCGGTCGCTCACCACAACCCGCGCGGTGTTTTCCAGTGTGACTACCTCGGCCACCCACGCCTGGGCCTGGAGGCTCGCCGCAAAAGCCGGCAGCCGGCCGGCGCTTTCGCGCTCCATCTCCAGCGAGATGACGGGCTTGGCGTATTGAGCCAGCAGTTCATCGCGCCCGGCCACCAGCACCAGCCGCCCCTGGTGGATAATGCCAATGGTATCGCAGATGCGCTCGACATCGGCCAGAATGTGGCTGGAGAAAAAGACCGTCACCTGGCCGCGCAGGCCGGCAATCAGCTCTAATATCTCGTGGCGGCCGGCCGGGTCGAGCGCGCTGGTCGGCTCATCCAGCAGCAACACCGGCGGGCGATGGATGAGCGCCTGCGCAATGCCCAGGCGTTGGTGCATGCCGCCCGAAAAGCCGCCGATGCGCCGCCGGGCCGCCTGCTTCAAGCCAACCAATTCCAGCATCTCGTTCACCCGTAGGGCGCGCTCGGCCTTGGGCAAGCCAAAAATGCTTGCCACGTAATCCAAGTATTCGGTCGGTGTCATCCAGTTGTAAAAGGCCGGATCTTGCGGCAAATAGCCCACCGCCGCCCGGCTGGCGCTATCGGCTCGCGTGGTCTCCACACTGCCCACCCAGCCCCGCCCGGTGGTGGGGTGAGCCAGCCCGGCCAGCAAGCGCATGGTAGTGGTCTTGCCAGCGCCGTTGCGGCCTAAAAAGCCAAAAACCGAGCCGGCCGGCACAGTCAGGTCGAGCGGCTGGAGCGCCTGCACCTTGCCGTAATGCTTGCTCAGTTGTTCGCAGCGGATGGGTTCCATTCACTCTTCCCCGCGGCCAAACAGGAAATAGGCAATGGGGCCAAACAAGTTGAAAAAGATAATGATCACTGCCCACACCCACTTGGGACCGCGCGTGTTGGGCCGCTTGATCAGGTCAATCAAAGCAAAGATCATCAGAGCCAGTTCGAGCACAATGACGGGGATCAATAGAGGCAAATACTGCATAATGTCGGCGGAACCGGACATGGGGACCTCCTGTTATATCGTCAATGCGGTCAGAAGAAAAGCCCATGCGCTTGGCAATAACCGCCGCAGAGGCCATGGCCACTTTTTCATAGCCCAACTCACTGGGCAGACGAATTAATGTTACCAGCATAGCCAACCTGTGCCCAAGATCATTTTCCATATCATAATGTCATATCATAAACCCAAAATCCCCCAAGCGCAACTGCCACTTGGGGGATTTTGATATTGAATTACGGCCAATTATGGCCAATTATGGCCGTTGCCGGCGCGCACCGATAACAGCCCCTCGCTTTTTGCTATCGGCGCCACGCCTCCCTTACGCGGCAGATTTGGCCGGCCCTTTTACCGAGATGCTAGCGCCTTGACGCCAAAGCGTTCTTGCAATTGGCTCATCACAGCCGCCGCCAAGCGCCCCAGGCTTGCCAGCCTAGAGCCACGCGCCGGCAGGCTCGCCCGGTAGAGCCGCTCGCTCGCGGCCAGGCTAAACATTTCCTTGTTTTGGCTTTCGCGCACCGCCACCAGATTGCGAAAGTTTGTATCTTCAAACATGGTCTGCCTCCCCTTTAATAATAATAATTGGACACCAGCTTGTTTGAACTGACAGCCTGCAAGGCTGCCAACAAGTACTCTGGCGGGTCAATCTTGCTGACAAACGCATTCACCCCCGCCGCCATCGCCGCCTGGCGCGCCTCTGGCCGCCCACTAAGAGCGATAATGGCAAGGCCTGGTCGGCCCAGCCGCAACCTTTTCACAGCGCCATTACCATTCCACCCTGGCAATTCCCAATCGAGCAATATCAAATCTGGGCAACTCGCCTGAACCTGAGCCAACAATTCCTCGGCGTCAATCGCCTCGCCCACAATCTTGAGTGCAGGCTGCCGTTCTAGCAAAATCCGCAACGCAGCGCGCACCCTAGATTGATCATCGGCCAGCAAAATTCGCATCATTACACCACAGCCTCATTTTCTGGAAACAGTATAAAACTAAAATTCCCCAGCCGCATCGTGCATCTGGGGAATTTTTGTATTGGCCTTTAGGCTAATTTTAAGTGTAACTGCTCACCCTCCCGCAGGTTCGAACGCTTTGGGATGAGCAAACACAACTCGACCTGGATTGCTAGCCCGCCCAGGCAGCCAAATTTGCAACCTGCGGGAGGGTAGGCTTGGCAGTTACAGCGTTTTACAAAATCAGCATAGCATCGCCAAACGAGTAAAAGCGGTAGCTTTGCTCAATCGCCTCTTGGTAGGCGCGCAAGATCAAATTGCGCCCGGCAAAAGCCGCCACCAGCGCCAGCAAGGTGCTGCGCGGCAGGTGAAAATTGGTAATCATTGCGTCAACCGCGCGAAATTGAAAGCCCGGATAAATGAACAAATCCGTTGGTCCCTCAAACGCTGCAACTGTCCCAATTTGAAGCTTTGAATCTGGAATTTCAAATTTCCTGGCCGCTGTTTCCAACACCCGCACGCTGGTGGTGCCCACGGCAATCACACGCCCGCCGGCCAACTTGGTAGAGTTGATCTGCTGGGCCACCTGGGGGTCAAGCTGGCACCACTCGGTGTGAATGAGGTGTTCTTCAATGTCTTCTTCTTCCACCGGTTTGAAGGTGTCTAGGCCGATATGCAGTGTTACAAAGGCGATTTGAATATTTCGCTGGCGCAAGGTTAACATCAAATCGGGCGTAAAGTGCAGCCCGGCAGTGGGGGCAGCCGCCGAACCCTGGGTGTGCGCGTAAACTGTCTGGTAGCGTTCGGGGTCGGCAAGCGGCATGTGGATATAGGGCGGCAGCGGGGTAAGCCCGATGTCGTTCAAATGCGGCTCGATCGGCTCGGAAAAAAGCAGGGTGCGCTGGCCCGCTTGGCCGTGCGCAACAATCTCGGCTTGTATGCCACAAGCCTGCCCCCGGCGCACCAACTCTAGGCGTGTGCCAATCCGCACCCGGCGGCCGCCCACCAACGCCACCCACGTCTGTTTCTCCAGTTTGCGCAGCAGCAAAATTTCCACCGTTCCCCCCGTCGGCACCTTGCGAGCATACAGACGGGCCGGAATGACGCGCGATTCATTGGCAACCAGCAAATCACCGGCGCGCAGATAGCCCATAACATCACGAAAGCCTAGATGCTCCAAGCAGGCCGTGGCGCGGTTGACCACCAGCAATCGAGCCGCATCACGCGGCTCGATGGGAGATTGGGCAATTAGCTCTGGGGGCAGAGTGTAATCAAAATCGCTGGTTTTCATTCGCTAGGGTGTTGGAGTAGGCCGCACAGGAACAGCATAAGCAGCCACATCATCTTGCCTGGCCCAACCTACTTTGCTTGTGCTCTGATCGCGCAGCCTGACCCACAGCAGGTCATTCGCAGTGACTGGGCCAGCCAGCACATACAAAATAGAACCTTGCGGCAGCGTGGTGATATAAGGTTTATCGAACCCAGCCTCTTGATTCAAGATGACGCCCTCTGGCTTGACTCCCTTGACATATATTCCCACTCTGATCGGTGTGTCGGGCGAGATAAGGATCAAACTAGGTTCTGGCGTGGGCGTGCTGGTGGGGGGCGGTGTGGGCGTATCGGTGGGTGGGGCCGGCGTGAAGGTTGCCGTCGCCGGCAGCAAAGTAGCCGTAGGCGAGAGCGTGGGGGTGGGGATAACAGGCGCTGCGGCCCAAGACTGCCACAAGCCCCACAGCACCAACAGCAGCGAACAGAGAAAAGAAACAATCAAAATAGCGCCAGCAATCAAGGCAGTGCGATATAGCTTGTGCGACCGCAGCGCAGGCAAACTGCCCAAACGCGCAGTGGTAGCCGCTTGATGTGGAGGCGATTCGCGAACAGCAGGGGGAGCCACGAGTGACCGCCGTGGCTCTTGGGATGCGCCAGGCAATTTTCCAACCGCGTTAGCGGGCGGAGCAGCGCCCGATACATTAATCGCCGCGCGCAGCTGGGGCGGGCTAGCCGCCTTGGTCAGCGCGCCGATGAACTCTTCGGCATTTTGATAGCGCTGATCGGGGTCTTTTTCCATCACCTTCATGATCACGCGCTCAACCGCTATGGGCAGGTCGGGGTTAAAGGTGCGCGGCGACGCCAGTGGCTCGGTCATGTGCTTTACCACCACTGCCATCGAGCTTTCTGCGTCAAAGGGCACCCGACCGGTCGCCATCGCGTACAGCGTTGCGCCCAGCGAATACAAATCGGCCCGCTGGTCAAGCGGGAAACCCTGGGCCTGTTCGGGCGACATATAGTCGGGCGTTCCCATCCCAATGCCCGAGCGCGTCAACTTGCGGTCGCCGGCGATAATTTTGGCCAAACCAAAATCGGTCAACAATGCCCAGGGGCCTTCGGCAATCAGCACATTGCTCGGCTTGACATCTCGATGGATCACTCCCCGCTTGTGCGCATAGCCCAAAGCCGCCCCGATTTGCGATGTCAACTCGACCACCAGGGTCAGGTCTAGGGGGCGGCTGCTCACCATCAGTTCTTTCAGCGTGCCTCCCTCTACATACTTCATCACCAAGTAAACCGTGTCACCCAGGCGATCAAAATCGTACACGGGCACAATATTGGGGTGATCGAGTTGCGCGACGGCCAGCGCCTCTTGGGCAAAACGCTCCACAAACTCTCCCTCGTCAATCACCTGCGGCGACAGAACCTTGACCGCTACATAGCGTTCCAGTTTAGGCTGATAAGCTTTGTAGATGGTGGCTACCGAGCCTTTGGAAAGGCGCTCTATGATTTGATACTGGCCCAGACGTTGGCCGGTTAAATCAGTCACAGTGCATCTCGTCGGTCATAAAAGATCATAATAGTGAAGGTTGGTCGGGTTCTGAAAAAGCCAATTCCAGGTGTTCGTACGCGCGCCGGGTGGCCACGCGGCCGCGCGGGGTGCGATCTAGGTAGCCCAATTGCAGCAGATAAGGCTCGACCACATCCATAATGGTATCTGCTTCTTCGCTGATGCTGGCTGCAATGGTTTCAAGGCCCACCGGGCCGCCGTTGAACTTTACAATAATGGCGCGCAAGACGCGGCGATCCAGGTCATCTAGCCCCAGCGCATCTACATCCAACAAAGTCAAGGCCTCGGCCGCCGTGCGCGCCGTCACGCTGCCGTCACTGCGCACCTGGGCATAATCGCGCACACGCCGCAACAAGCGCAAAGCCACGCGCGGTGTG
>JBGSMF010000275.1:0-24613 GCA_041740315.1 Thermoflexales bacterium | reverse complement strand
GACCATGGTCAGCGCGCAGGCGCAGGTCACGCTGCACAGGGCCCGCAAGGCCGCCGGCAAGCGCGTCGAGACCATCGCGCAGGCCGCCAGGGATGTGGCTGGGTTGGCGCTGGTGCCGCTGTATGGCAGGGCCGACAAGCATTACCCAGACGACGAAGGCGAAAAGCACGAATAGAGTTCTGAGCTTGACAGGCCCTTGGCGTGGGCTACTGTTGCACAACATGAACGCGGCGCAAAACTAACTTTGCGCCGCGTTGCGTTTTTGGGCCAGGGAGATGGAGAGCGAATTTGAAAAGCGGTCAGATAACTAGGACGCAGATTTCACGGATGAACGCGGATTATGCTGAATGCCGATTCCGCTGAAAGAATTGGCGGTTGTCAAGTGTTGGGTGTTTATTGTATAATCTAGTTGTGATAGATGGCAAACTGGTGAGGAATTGGCATGGCAAATCTGAGGAGGCGTGATTTTCTTAAACTGTTTGGCGCAACGCTGGCCTGGCCGGTGTTGAGGCCCGTTCCCCCTGACGAGGTTGTTTTTGAACACCCCACCGGGTTGGGGCGGGTGACCGAGCCTTCTATTTGGGCTTTTAGCAAGCCAGCGCCCGGCGCTGCCAAAACGCAGTTGATCCCTGGCAACACTGTGCTGAAAATTGCTAGCTCGGTTGCCACTAAAGGGCAGATGCCACACAACCCATTCTGGCACGAAACCCGGTGGGGGTGGGTTTATTCTTCTTGGGTGCAGCCGGTCAGGCGTCAGTTGAACAAGGTGGTGCAGAATGTGCCCAAAGAGGGTTTTTGGGCCGAGGTGACGATGCCCTACGTGGCTTTGCGCGCCAAGCCAGATGACAAGTCTGTTTTGTACCATCTGCTCTATTACAGTAGCGTACACCAGGTTATAGCCCATGTTGAGGATGATGGGGGACAATCTTGGTACCAACTGCGCGATGACCTGAGGCCAGGGTTGGTTGAATACGCGCGCGCCGAGGGGCTGCGGCCGATCCCGCCTGCCGAAATGATGCCCATTTCGCCTTTTGTGCAGGACAAGTTGATTGAGGTCAACATCAAGCAGCAAATGCTCTATGCCTATGAAAACGGGCGGCTGGTCTTTTCAACGCGTTGCGCTACCGGCACCTCCTTCAATATCAAGGGACTGGGGTGGGTGAGCTATAGAACCCCCCAGGGCAAATTTAAAGTGTTGAGCAAGCGGCCATCGCGCCACATGAGAGGCTCGGAGGGGCGGTCTGATTTTTATGATCTGCCGGGGGTGCCCTTTTGCGTGTACTTTGTGGCGGGAGGTGTGGCGGTGCACGGCGCTTATTGGCACAATGATTTTGGGCGTCCCCGCAGCCATGGCTGCGTCAATGTGGCGTCCGAAGCTGCCAAGTGGATTTACCTCTGGTCAAACCCGCCGGCTGGCTATGACGCGCTCTTGGAAGTGCAAAATGGCGGCATGCCGGTGGTGGTGAGCTGAGATCAAGTATTGCGATGAGCGAAGAGTATAGCATCACCTTGCGGCAAAGTGAGACCGCCTGGATTATGGACCTGGTAGGCGATATCACTATTGCTGCCCAGGGCACGCTCGATCAGGTTTACGCGGCCATTGTTGCGGCGCTGGGACAAACCCTGGTGATCAATTTCAAGGCGGTTGATTATATCACCAGCAACGGCCTGGCGATTGTTGGCTCGGTGGTTTTCCGGGCGGGTGTGCCTGGTGGGCATGACGCCTCACCTGACCAAGCTGTCTCGCATGATGGGGTTGGCGAATTATGCCGAGGTGTTTGATGGCGAAGACGCTGCTCTGTCTGGCCCGCCAGTGGGGTAGCTTGGCTCTTCTCTGTTCATTCGACCTTGTCGGAAATAGCTACGTTATTTCCGAAAGTCTATTCGTTATTGATTGCCCCGCCCAAGCGCGTTACCTCGGTGGATATCTTTTCCAGACAACTGGATAGGCTGGTTACAACCTGTTCAGGCGTAAAGTGCAATAGGGGAATCCCCGGCTGTTTGCTGCGCTTGGGGGCCGGTTTTTCACCGCACACAATGCCTACTGCGCCGGTGCGGCATAGCACAGCCAAATCTACACGGTACACGCCTCGCTCGTCGCGGATGACGTAGCAGCGTTCTGCATGCAGTTTCCTCTCCTTCAATGCGCGCCACAAGATGTCGTGTTCCTTGGGACCAAGAATGAGTTCATTTATCTCGCTAGCGTTTGAGAACCTGCGCCCATTGGTGAGAATAAAGGTGATACGCCGCCACGTCTTGCTGATGATGGGCGGCTCGCGCTTGACCAGCGGCCCCAATTGCAGCTTGTAGTACTGCTGGTTGGCGCGCGGATGATCTGGCTCGGCGGGCAAAAGATCGCGGCGGGTCAACAGCTCGTGGCCGCGCACGGGGGCAAAATAGTGTATGGAAAAGGCTTGCTCTTTAAAAGCTTGTGTAAAGTAAAAGGCCACATAGTCTGGCGGGAAAAACTTGGGCGCGCTGCGGCTAGGGATGCGATACCAGCCCTCATTCTGCGCGGTTTCCAGGTCGGCTGGGTGGGTCATCACGGCGATCAGCACCGAGGCTTCAGGAAAGAGCGGGTAACCTTGCCAAGCGGGCAGAGCACGTTCCGCCTGTAATGTGTCGTGGTCAAAACCCAGCCACACCCCGGCCGCCAGCCCAAGCTGGGCCATAATCTGGCGCAGCTCTTTTACACTTTTGCCCACCAGGGCCAAGGCGGCCGCTTCGACGATAAATGCGCCAGGCTCCGGCTCGGTGAAGGTCAGGTTCTCGTCGCACAGGGCTTGCTCCATCGCGCGCACATATTCGCTAGCAGGCTGCCCGCCGCTGAGTTGAGCATACTGGCGCTGCGCCGCGGCGATGATGCGCTCGATTAGATGTGTGTAGCCGTCGAGTTGCTTTTCCATGAACAGATGCCTTAGAAAAGAGACATTATCGGAAATAGCAGGACTGGCATCCCTACACTTGCACTTGCGCCAAGCGCAGCGCAGCCTGCCTGGCGCAGACAGGGTGCAAGCCTGCCCTGCCTGCGGCCGCTGACGCGGCACGCGGCAGCAGGCTGGACGGGCAGTCCAGGGTGTGCCAGTCCGCCAATGTATAGGGATACATTGGCTACGTTATTTTCGATAGGGTCTAAGGATTACACGAGCTGGGTGGCGCAAGCCTCCCAGCTCGTGTATTATAACTCATTGTGGGAATTTTCTTTTTGCAAATCCTATAGTCTCCCCCGTGAGTGTTGATAACTCACCGTAGAGACGCCGAGGTCGCAGAGTCTTTTTTTGCATTTCTCAGCGTTCTCTGCGCGCCTTTGGCGCGCGGTGCAAAAAAATGGCCTGTCGTAACTACTCAGCGGCACCCTTCGACCTGTCTGCCGACAGAGCAGGCTACGCGCCGCGCATCCTGAGCGAAGTGAAACGCAGTCGAAGGAGCGCGGAAAATCCCAAGTCGGCCTGGCTCACATCGTTCCAATCTACCGGGGCCAGCGTTTCAACATAAATGCGCACATCGTGACCATGGTCGGCCAAGCATAGCGCCAAGGGAGCTAGAGTTACTCGGTTAATGGCGTTAGTCATATTCGCTTGGGAATTTTGCTGCTGTGGCCTGGCTCTCTGGCTGCAAGGTGGTTTGATCGCCCTGAGGGTTGGTGGGCACGACTTGGCGACTGGCGCTCGTAGTGGCCAGTTCCATCAACTGGGTGCGTGTTTCGTGCTCGTCGCCGGCGCGAGCTACCGAGATCAAGTCTTGAATCACTCGGTGAAGGTGATCGCTATCAATGTTCAAAACACCACGCAGCATTTTGATGCGAGGGTGAGGTGTAGGAAGCATGTTTTCGTCTGTCATGTATAGCTCTTCGCGTATCTTTTCACCTGGTCGCGTACCGATAAAGCGGATTTCAACATCCTCAGGTTTCAAGCCAGACAACTCGATCATATCATGCGCCAGGTCAACGATACGCACCGGCGCCCCCATATCCAAGACGTATACAGCGCCACTATGCCCAAAAGTTCCCGCCCGCAGAACCAGGTTGACGGCTTCGGGGATGGTCATGAAAAAGCGTTCCATGGCAGGATCGGTAATGGTGATTGGCCCCCCAGCGGCGATTTGCTCTTGAAATAGGGGAACAACGCTGCCCCGGCTGCCAAGCACATTGCCAAACCTTACCGCAACAAAAACACCCGCCGCCTGCCGCGCGGCATCTTGGACCAACATTTCGGCAACTCGCTTGCTGGCGCCCATAGCGCTGCGCGGGTTGACGGCTTTGTCGGTAGAGATCAAGACGAATCGCTTGGCGTTGTATTTAACAGCCAGGGTCAGCACACATTGCGTCCCCAGAATGTTGTTTGTCACGGCTTCTTGGATGTTGTACTCCATCAGGGGCACATGCTTGTGAGCGGCGGCGTGAAACACCACAGTGGGCCGGTAACGCGCAAAGATTTGGTCGAGCCGCTGAATGTCGCGCACATCGGCGATGCATGCTTCTATATCGAGGTCGGGAAAGTTGGCTCTTAATTCGCGTTCAATCGTAAAGATGCTATTTTCTCCGTGACCCAGCAGAATTAACTTGAGGGGATTGTAGCGTATGACCTGGCGGCACAGTTCCGAACCAATAGACCCCCCTGCGCCAGTGATTAGTATTCGCGCTCTGTCGAGATATTGCCCCAAGGCGGCTTGGTCAATTTCAACCGGGTCGCGGCGCAGCAAATCATCAATCCGCACCGGGCGCAGTTGGCTGACGCTGATTCGGCCATTAATAAGCTCATAAATGCCAGGCAATACCTTGCAAGGCACGTTGGCTTGCTGGCATAGGCGCTGCACTTCTCGGATGACTTTGCCAGGAGCAGAAGGCATTGCCACAATTACCTCACTCACCCGAAGCGCATTGATCAAAGGTATCAAGTCTGGGTGAGTCCCCAGAATTGGCACGCCCAAAATGTGCATATTGAGCTTGGTTGGGTCGTCGTCTACAAAGCCTACTGCTTGAACATGCAGCTGCGCACTACTTTGCATCTCGCGGACAATCATAGCTCCCGCATCGCCTGCTCCTACAATCAGCACCCGGCATGGCTTGGCTAGTTTGTCAGAAGAGTATGATCTCAACTTGCTCCATGCGTTTCTATTTCCCAACAGGCGCACCAGAAAGCGTATTCCGCCAACGCCGGCTGTTGTCAACAACAGGTCTATGAGCGGGATTGAGCGCGGCACCTGGTTGAAGGGGAAGAAAATGGGGATAATCAAAGCCAACAAAATCACGCCCAGCACGGCCAGGACGTTGGCCTCTACAATAATGACCACTTCGCCAATGCTCGCGTAGCGCCAGTAGCGCCGGTAAAGACCAAATAGGTGAAAAATGGCGGGCTTGACAACGAGCGAGGTTGACAGGTAAACCAAGAACGAAAGGTTGTGTATGTCAGGCGCGCCAAGCCGGACGACAAAGCTGAGCCAAGCCGCCAGGGCAATCAACACCAAGTCGCCGATCAGAAAATAGCGGTTGTGAATTACGGGGCTTGACAGGTGCCCTTCACGTGCTGCTGCCCAGAGGGCCGCGCCTTGGGTGGCAGAGGCGAGCGCCAGGAAGGTGCCCGCCCAACCAGCTAGCAAGGCGCTGTCTGAAAGTGCTCTCAACTGCCACAGCCCGGTGAGCTTACCTAGAACGGTGATTAGATATGAGCTAACCGCAAAGAGGAGAAAAACTGCGATTGTCGCTTGAGTAATTTCAATGAGCCTGCGACTTGAGTAAGAGCGTTGAGGTTGGTAAAGGCCGCTCATCCCCAATGTGGCCAAACACATCAGGGTGAGCAGTGGAGCAGCTGACCAATAGGCTTTTGCCGACTCTTGCCACAGGGTAAGCGGTGTTGTGTAAAGCGGCGACAAGCGAGAAATTGGGTTCAAGCTGATGATTAACACATAGCGGACTAATAACCCTATGAGCATGCCTGTGTTTATTGCGGCAATATCAACTAACATCATAGGGGCTATGCGATTGAGAGTTGCTAGAGTATTCATATAATGGTAATAGGTGTGGGTGTAAATCCAAGCGAATCTGAACAGACCAGCTAATGTTTCTCTCTATAACCTGCCTGGTGCCGTCATGCCCACAGCAATGTTGCGGCTATGCTTACTCCATTCCTTTACACCTCGGGGGGCTGACAATTGGCAAGATAGCGTTGTGAGTTGCCATGCTCAGTCCCCAAATTGCCCAGACTGCAATGGCCGGGCGCGTGCCCCAGGTGACGGCATCGGTCAAGCCATGGACAACCAGAGCTATTTGGCTACACACTAATCCAACACCTAACCCTGTGAGCAGGTTGTTAGTGATAACTTGGCCGTGCTGATATATGCGCCAACTGGCTGCGATCACTAGCAATAGTATGGCCAGCCAGGCGCACAGGCCGGGCAGCCCAAGGTCTACCGCTATCTGTAAAAATAAGTTGTGGGCGTGGGGAATGTGGGTCTCTGCGCTAATGGTGAAAAATGGGAACCAGTTGTTGACTGTCTGCTCAAACGTGCCCATGCCAACGCCAGTGAATGGAAAATCTTGAATGATGTAGAGCGCCCGCGACCAGATTTCTAGGCGGCCCTCGATTCCTCCAATCGAGCGGGTGCGCGTGAGCGTGTTGATTACACGGCTTAGGCCAACCTGCCAGGTAATTAACCCGCTTGCCAGAGTCGTCAGTGGCAAGATCAACCAACCGCGCCGCCAGCGCAGCACAACCAGCACGAGGAGAGCAGCGGATAATCCCGTCATTCCACCGCGCGACTTGCTGAGCACCAGCACAGTGGCCATTGCCAAAACACTTGCTACGGCCAGCCATCGCTCTGAGCGGCGCAGCGCTTGCCATCCAAATGCCAGCCAACCCAGAGCGCACGATAGCAAAGTGACCAGCGCCCCAGCCAACACGTTAGGGTGAATGGGGTTAGATATCAGTAGCGGCAAGGCGCGATAAATCGCTTCGGGGATAAAGAGCAATTTGGTCTCTGCAAACCATTCAACTGTAAAGGGCGCGCTGAGCGCCAGAATCAGCCCTGTGAGTATGAGGCCATTCGTGACCAGGCGCACTCGAAGCAGTGTAGTTGTCCAGTTGACAATGGCATAATACAATACAATGTTGCTTAACAAGCTGTAGATCTGCGGGGTTGTGATTTCGGGCAAGGGAGTGGCACAGGCTGTGATTAGTAACATTAAAATCAGCAGTCCCAAGGGCCAATCGGCAAGCGAGCGAACGGTAATGCGTCCATGAGCCATAGCGCGCACCAGCCAAAACAGAGCGCCCACAGTTAATGCAATGGGCAACAGTGGAAAATAGACAACGCCGAGCGCGACAAGCAGGCCGACCACCCCGAGTTCAATCTGGGCTAAGCAGTGGGCTGTCTTGTATAGGCTCATGCGCATCATGGCATATTATTGTAAAAGGCCTGGATTGCATCGGCGATATAGGCAATTTCCTCGTTCGTGAGTTCGGCGTACATTGGGAGTGATAAAATCTCGCCAACTGCTTGCTCGGTTGCGGGGAAATCGCCCGCCTGATAACCCAAAGATTGAAAGGCAGGTTGCAGATGGATGGGAACCGGGTAGTGAATGCCGCTGGCTATGTCATGCTCCTTGAGCCAGGCTTGCAAGGCGTCGCGCTTTGGCGCGCGGATGACGTATAGATGATACACGTGCCGATTGCCGGGCGCTTCGGAGGGAGTTATCGCGGGCGTGCCTTTTAATAATTCGTTATAGCGCGCAGTGTGGGCGCGTCGCTGGTCGTTCCAGCTTTCAAGGTATGGCAATTTTGCCCTGAGCACGGCGGCCTGAATCTCGTCCAGCCGGGCATTAAAACCGATTAAATCGTGATAGTAGCGGCGTTCTGAGCCGTGATCGCGAATCATGCGAATCCGGCGGGCCAATTCGTCGTCATTAGTGCTGATAAAGCCGCCTTCTCCATAGGCCCCCAGGTTTTTTGAGAAGTAAAAGCTGAATGCGGCGGCGTGGCCTAGACTGCCAGCCCGTCTTCCTTTGTATTCTGCGCCGTGTGCCTGGCAGGCATCTTCCACTATCTTTAAACCGTGCTTGGCAGCCAATTTGGCCAAGGGGTCAAGGTCAACTGTTTGTCCATACAGATGCACCGGCACAATGGCTTGGGTGCGTGGCGTGATTTTAGCTTCGACCTGTGCTGCATCCATCAAGCACGTAATCGGGTCAATATCCACAAACACTGGTTTCGCCCCGGCCAGGCTGATGGCTTCGGCGGTTGCGATGAACGTGTGAGACACAGTAATGACCTCATCGCCTGGGCCGATTCCCATTGCCCGCAGGATAATGTGCAAGGCTGCTGTTCCATCTGAAACGCCAATGCCATGCTGGGCATGGCAAAATGACGCGAATTCTTTTTCAAACGCCTGGACGTTTTCGCCCAAGAACAAGTGCATTCCGTCCAAAACCTGGGCGATGCGCCCCAGAATATCTTTTTGAAGGGGAGTATATTGTTTGTGCAGATCAACCAGTGGAATATTCATGCTGTGTCCTCGGTTATGAATGAATTTGCTCTAGCCGGCAGCCTTCTCGCAGCCCGCCGTTCATCAACGATTTTTGTGCGGCTTCCAATATCTTGACGACTTTGACGCCGACCCAACCATCACTGCGCGGGCGTTGTCCGGTAGCGATGCAAGACGTAAAGTGTTCACATTCAACCCGCAAAGGCTCAACCCATTCGACATGGTGAGGCATTTCTGGCCCGTGCCGGTACGAGAGTGTAAACTCCTCAAAAGTATCCGAATACGGATAGCGATCTACACCCTTGTCGTAAATGGTGATTTTGGGGTCAGCGATGTCATCGTATACCAGCATCTTTTTGCTGCCAACGATGGTGATGCGGCGGATTTTGACTGGGTCCAGCCAGCTCACGCGCAAATCAGCCAGCACGCCGCTGGGAAAGTTGAGTGTGAGGTAGGCAACATCGTGGAGGCCCTTTTCGCGCTGCACATACGCGCCCCCACGCGCGCTGACGGTTGCTGGTTCTTGGTCCAAGATATCTAGCAAAATAGAAATGTCGTGTGGAGCTAGATCCCAGACTACGTTTATATCTGGTTGGAATAACCCCAGGTTTACACGAGTGCTATTGATATAATAGATTTCGCCCAATTCTCCACTAGCAATTACCGTGCGGATGGCGCACACGGCTGGATTATATTGAAATGTATGGCCGACCATGACAATCAGCTTTTTTTCATCGCCCATCCTGGCAATTAATTCGGCGTCGGCCACGCTGGCGGCCAGGGGCTTTTCAATCAGTACATGCTTGCCTGCCTGCAAGCAAGCCATTGCAATCGCGCTGTGCGTGGATACAGGGGTGGCGATGACAATAGCCTCTACATCCGAACGCAGCAGCTCATCATAATCTTGCGTTGCCCTAACATGAGGGTATAGCTCTTTCATGTGCGCTAGCCGTTCAGGGTTGAGATCAGAGACCCATTCCAGGCTGGCAGTGGGGATTTCGTTAAAGTTGCGGGCCAGCTTGGGTCCCCAATAGCCGCAACCGATTACACCGATTTTCATAGGGTTGTATTCCTCACTTATCCTGCTCCCTGCCCCGAGATTACGGCCAGTGGAGTCAATAAGAGAATTTTGAGATCTAGCCACAATGACTGATGCTCAATATACTCAATGTCCATCCGCACCATTTCATCAAAGCTTACACGATTGCGTCCCCTGACTTGCCAGACTCCGGTCATGCCGGGGATTGCCTCAAATCGCCGCTTGTGCCAATCTTGATACAAATCGACCTCGTACGGGATTGGCGGGCGCGGACCCACCAAACTCATTTCGCCGCGCAAAATGTTAAAAAGCTGCGGCAGTTCATCCAGGCTGGCTTTGCGAATAAAACGACCGACACGAGTGATACGTGGGTCATTTTCTAGCTTTAGGCTGTGCTGATCATTGCCGTTGGTCTGCTCCAGGCCAAAATTTTGCTTGATCAATTGTGTGACGTAAGCTTTGTGCAGGTTAGGGTTGGCGTTGGTATGCATCGAGCGGAACTTGAACATCATAAATAATCGCCCATTCTCACCTACTCGTTGTTGTTTATACAAAACTGGGCCGGGCGAATCGAGCTTGATCAATATAGCAAGGAGCAAGAGCAGCGGGGAGAGCAGGATCAACCCCAGCGAAACGGCAATTGTATCGAACCCCCGCTTTACAAGGCGCTGCCAGCCAAAAATGCCTGGATGGCCCAGGTCAATGACCGGGATACCGCCGAATCCCTCCAGTGTTGCGCTTGGAAACGAGAGCGCAAACAAATCTGGGATAACGTGCACTTGTACTGAGAGTATCTGCAGCATCCTGCAGACTTTGATCAATTGTTCGTGTGCTCGCAATGGCAAGGCTATCACTGCGTCTTGAATATTGTAGTCGGCGACAATGATAGGAATATGGTTCAGCGTTCCCAGTACTGGCAAGCCATCAATTAATTGGTTTTGCTTGTCTGGGTCATCATCGGCATAGCCGACTAGTTCGATATTTGCCCAGGCGCACTTGGCAAGTTCTGCAACTGCATTCTTGCCAACCTGCCCGGCTCCCACGATGAGCACAGCCTTGCGTTGAGCTTGCTGCTGAACATGCGGGGCGTGCCGATAGGCCCATAACAATACTCGCCCGCTCAATAGGAGTGCGGCGTCCATAAGGAAAAAAATTGCAAATAGTACCCGCGATGTTTCGCGGTAGGTAAAATACAGAATACCAGCCAACGTCATTATTGAGACGCAAGTAGCCATGAAAACATTTAGCAATTCGGCCTTCAAGGTTTCATTGCGGCGGCCATCGTACACTGAAAAAACGATAAAGAAAAATGGCCAGATGAGAGCAACAATAAAGAAAACTTGCCAGGACAGCATATAACCCAGCTTGGCGGTGGGCCAATTGGCAAAAGTCCCTGCCTCTGGGATTTCCAGGGATGTTAAGAGATCAAGGATAGGTTGAGGTAGGTTTCCTAATCTGGCGCGAAGTAATGCAGCTAGAAACAGCAGCCCTAGTGTGCCGAGCCAATCAATCAAGAAAAAAGTAACAATTCGTCTGGTGCTAAATTGTCGGAGCATATTTTTCTTTCCCTACCCACGGTTGCAACATCATTGGGATGTGGTCAAATTTACAGAGTCATTATATCCCACAAGAGATTTCTATGCACTTTAGAGAACAGCCGATCTTACTTGTCTGAGGTCTGATATAGATTTTGGTAAAGTTTTTCAAGTTTATTGACCACTGCATCCCAAGTGTAATCTGTTTCAATCCGTTGGTGCGCCTTTTGGCCCAGCGAACGAATACGTTCGGGGGCAACCAGCAATTCCGCGAGTGCGGCACGCAGGTCAGTTGGATCTTCACTGTGGAACGTTATCCCTGTATCACCGATAGTTTCCAAGTTTTGTTCTATATCACTGACAATCACACAGCGTTCGCAAGCCATTGCGCTCATTAATGCTGGCGAGTTGCCCTCCATTAATGAAGGTTGTACATAAATCAAGCAGTTTGCAAAAAGTTGCTGTGCCGCGCGCCCATAGACATATCCCAAGAAGTGAATACGTTTGTCTGGCGTGCTCTTGAGTTTGTGTACATACGCACCATCGTCAGGGCTATCTCCCACGATGACTAAAGGCACGGTGGTGTCGAGATCTTTATAAGCCTCTATCAGGGTATGCACGCCTTTATCTGGTTTCAGCAAGCCGACAAATAGAATGTAATTGTCTGGCTCTAGGCCGTATTCGGCTAAAAGATCACTCCCGGGCGATCCCCAAATATCTGCTGCAAGTGTAATGACGTGTGGCTTTTTGCCAAACAACCTTAGAAATTGTTTTTGTGAAGATTGATTATCTACATAGATAGCATCTGCCCACCTAAGCGCGATACGTGCACCAAGTTGTAAAGCGGTTTGGGCGAGTTGCCCCCACTTTGGTCGTTCCCAATCAATACCATCCATGTAAACTACCACTTGCTTGTTTACAAGCTTGGCTAAAGGCACAAATAAGCCGTTTCCCATGCCGTGGAAACTAATGATGTCGGCTGTATTTGCAAGCCACACGTGCAGAGTTGCGAGAAGCGAGTGAGTGACTGTGTCAAGATTCTTGGTGGGGATTGATGGCAGCGAGATTAGGTGCACTCCCTTATAGGGGGTTTGGGGACGACGATTATAGTGCCATCGGCAGTACACAGTTACCTTATGCCCACGTTGCGCCAATCGTGTTGCTTTTGCCTCGGTTTCTCTTTCCCCACCACCAGCCTTGGGGAGGTCGGCGGGTAGGCCGCGCATTCCAATCATGGCCAGCCGAAGAGAGCGTAATTGCTGTTTGTCGCATGGTGGTTTAGCTTTTTGATTTAGACTGTCAGAAGAGCTATGCTCCATATTTATCCACTACACGTATGAAAAGTGGCCTTGATATATTCTTCTAGCGATTCCATCCCTGGGCGCATCCAATTCCACCCACGCAGTTCGAGCATATAGTTACGTCCTGCCTCCATGCGCGGACGGTAGGCTGGCAAAGGAAATTCGGCCGAGCTGACCGGCAAGAGTTCGCATGTATTTATCTTGGCACAAGCCAAGATGTTCTGCGCTACCTCATAGCGACTGGCAGGTGCGCCTGGATTGACCATATGATACTTGCCGTACACGCCCGTTTCAATCAGCCGCATAATCCCACGTGACATATCTACAGTATAAGTGGGAGAACCGAACTTGTCATCCACAATCTTGAGCTGTGAGCGTTGGCGGGCAAGTTCAATGATCTTGGCCACAAACTTTTTGTCTTCTTTGCCCCCCCCAAACATCCAACCGGCGCGCACAATATAGTAGCGATCTAACAGCTGCTCAATAGCGAGTTCGCCCTGATATTTTGATTGGCTGTACCAACTGCGTGGATCGGGCGTGTCAAACTCGGTATAGGCTTGGGGCTTCTCTCCATTAAACACACACAATGTGCTGACGTAAACCATCTCCGCACCGTGCTTTTGACAGGCCAGGGCAACATTATGCGTGCCAATCGTATTCGCGCGAAAAGCGTCATCCGGGTCGCGCTCGCACCCATCCACATCGGTCCAAGCCGCCAGGTGCATGACAACATCGGGACGGACTTGAGCTATAACCTGCATCACCGAGTCCAAATCCCGTACATCCATTTCTTGAATATCGGTGGCTATCACTTGGTGCCCATAGCCTTGGCCGATGCGGCACAAATCTGTGCCTAACATCCCTTTAGCGCCTGTGACGAGTAAGTTCATGTCTAGTTATCTTTGCTTATCCTATTGTTTTTGTGGAGGAGCGACTATTGTACGTGTGCCAGTATATTATATCTGATTTTCGTGTTACCGTATCAAGCCGACAATGATTGTTCTTGTTCCTCCAACTAGTCAACACCGGCAAAAGCTATCAAATAACTTTTCCAGAGCAGTGGTGTGTCCAAGTGGGGAGTAGACGCTTTCGGCGATGTCTCTGACCCCGGCTGCCATATCTAACAGTTGCTGTGGATGATCCAGGCAATATTCCCATTGAGCTGTCAAGCTATATGCATTTGTCCTACCTCGTCAGGAGTGCGGTGTGTAGAGATAGTGTTTTTTGTGCAATTTTGTCCCACCTATAGCGGAATTCGGCCAGTTTGCGCCTTTGTTTGCCCATGTGCCTGCCTGCTTTAGGGTTGGCCAAGAGTTTGAGCAGGCTGCCGCCAACTGCGCCGGGTTACCCGGAGGAACCAGGTAGCCTGTTTCGTTGTCTGCCACCACTTTGCTACGACAAGACTCAAAGCGTCGAGCAGGACGTGCAGCCCTTTATTGCTGCGGATGGTCCCAAAAAACAGGATAAGTTGGTCTTGCGGGCAATTCTAGTTTTTGCCTGGCTTGGTCCGGCGCTATTGTGTTGCCTGGCGCGTAATCCAAGTTGCCCAGAGGAATGACGGTAATTTTATCCCCAGCTACCCCAAATGTTTGGGCTAGATTGTCACGAGAAAATTGGGAATGTGCAATGATTGCTTGGGGCATTTGGTAAAGCTGACAGAGGGTATTACAGCGAAAAGTTGTGATGACTGCGCAGTCCATAAGGCTTTCCTTTCCTCACGTTCTCATACAAGTCAATTAACTGCTGATAATACCTTTCTGAGCCGTGTTCAGCCAGGGTATACTCGCGCGCCTTTTGTCCCATCTCTCTGGCTTCTGCTGGATGTTTCATCATCCATAGCATGGCCTCGGATAATTCTTGCACATCACCTGCTCGCACAAGCAAGCCGCGCACCGAGTGAGTTATCAACTCGGTCATTCCTCCCAAGTCTGACGCAATGACCGGCTTGCCGCAGGCAAATGCTTCCAGGATGCTGAAAGGCTGATTTTCATACCACAGCGATGGCGCGACAATGGCCAGAGCATTACACAACAACTCGCGCAATTCTTTGCCATGTTTCAGACCCACATAATGAGCGTTGGGTGGTAACAGCGCCGGCAGTTCGCGTGCCAGCGGTTCTTCTATCCGGCCAGCCAAGAGCAACTTTACCCCAGATGCCCGGCGACAGGCTTCCAGCAACGGACGAATACCTTTGATAGGTTCCAATCTGCCCAAGAAAAGTAGATATCCCTGATCCGTGTTATTGTCACTAGAAAACATCTCTGTCGGAACAGCATAAGGCAAGTGATGCATCACCTCAGGGGAAAAGCCGCGCTCGATGAATTTGTTTCTTAGAAAAATGCTGGGCGATAGAAAGGCATCGGCTTGTTCTCGCACCTGCATCAGGCGATGGGCATAAGCTTCCATGGCTGCCATGGCGCTGGCCAGGAGGGAGCCTTTTTTGCATCGCTTGAGTATTGACTCGTAATATTGCCCTTGGCCACACGCTTCGCAGATTTCCCCAGTGCTGTCAATCAGATAATGGGCATTAGGACAGACGAGTTTGTAATCGTGCAGTGTCCACACTACAGGCAAGCCACACTTCCTGGCTTCAAAGATAATGGAGGGCGTAATATGAACGTGAATGTTTTGTAGATGTACAATATCGGGTTGAAAACGATCAATCAACGTGCTAAACTTGTGACGCGCCTCGCGAGAGTAAATGACCTGCCCTAACACTTGCAAGCCTGTCCTGAGGCTTTTATGCCGGTTGAGTTCTCTAAAGTCTATGTGGCTGACAAACAGGTCGGAGTTAGGATCTGGCAAGTTGCGCGAGTCCTGCATGGCAAAAAACGCCACCTTGTGGCCTTTACTTTGCAACAAATGTGCCAGGTTAAAAGTACAAGTGCTATCACCGCCGCCATAAAAATGGCGGGTATTAGCAAGAATAATACGCATTAATCACCGACTGTTTTTGAGGCTATCCTGACGCCCACACCGCCAAAGATCCAAAAATATGAAACGTAGGTCCTTTCCGAAAAAGCGGGAGTGAAGAATGCTACTATTAAAAAAGATAATAGCGCGCCGGCTATCCCCAGTGCGGTGTACTTGAGGAATTCGTTGTTCGATTGGGAATAAGCCTTTGCAGAGGCTCGCAACAAATTGATGGCAGCCCACCCGAAAGCCACCAATCCCAACAAGCCCCCCTGCGCCCAAAACGCCAGCCAGTTATTGTCCCCTACATTCAGCGCAAGGTTTTGCGGTATGCTGTACTTGTATAGCAAAAACTCGTCTGGCATCCCTAACAAAGCCACACCAAAGTTCCCTGGCCCAATGCCAAAGAGCAGATTCGTCTTGGTGACCAAATCTGCTGTAAAGGTGATTGCGCGGATTCGCCCGTCGTAAGAACTATTCACGCGGCCGGCCGAAAACGGTTCAACCAAACGCTCCATAAGGTTCATGTTGGCGTGGGCGTACACTTGGTTGATCTGATTGCGGAAAACGACCAACGCCACTACAAATAGCAAGCCACTTACGATCACTATTTTCACCTTTGTATATTGCTTGCTCAAAAGAAAGTTCAGCACGATTGCAGCCAAGAGGCCCAGCCATGATTCGCGCGAATACGAGAGGACAATGGCCGCGCTTCCCAGCCAGATGAAAAGTTGCAGTAATTTTCTCTTGTATCTGGTAGCCAACCCTATAGCTATTGGCAAAACGATAGCCAGGTAATTACCATACACATTGAATCGCCTGAGTGTTCCAAAGATTCTGCGCCCAGCCTCAACATATTCTCGCTCAACGCTAGAGAGCAACAGCCTTGCCTCGGTTCCCCGCCCAGCGACCGCAAAAAACTCTAACAATGGCGTCCCGGCAATTGCCTGCGCCAAGCCGATAATGATTTCCACGCTGGCAGTCAACAATGTCACAATAACCAGTTTCTTGAGGAGACTCTTGTTCAATCGGGAGAAAACGACAAAATAATAGATCGGAACAAACCGCAACTCTGCACGGATGCCCAATGAGGCCCTCGAGAATGGTACTTCGTTCATCAGAGCAGACAAAACCATAACTGCTCCGTAGATAATCAGAGGGACATCAATTGGAGTCAGAAATACCTTGATCCGTTTTCGCTGCTGCAGGCTCCTGGCAATCAGCAAAAGTATTAGAAAAACGGGAACCATGGTCGAAAATGCCGTGGCGTATCGAAAGGCACTGTCGGGAATAAGGTTGAAAAAGAATAATTCAAAAGGCAACCATGCAACCCACATAAGCAGGCCATATTCCGGCCTATGCATGCACACTGCTGACGCCACCAGGGCGCCCAACCCGACGAGGAACAAGAGTGCATACTTTTCAGAGGTCGAAATGATTCCTAGAAGCATCCCCCCCACCGCAATGCATACAATGAACACAAGGAGGACCTGTTTGTTTCCAGGGCTTGCCGGGCACTCAGTTTTCAATGCTATGTTGGAATCTGCTGGCATTTATAATCTTTGCTTTCGTGAGCGTCAAACCTAACCCCTCCTCCGAGGGTGGCGACCAGACTTGCGGCTCGAATAGTCGCTCTGCCATCCAATGGGCCTAGAAACCACTCTAACGAGCTGCTATCGGGCACAAAATTTTCACTCAAGAGACACTGTAAACTAGCCTTCAAATCGTCCTCACGGCCTACCTGGTATACCAATCCGGTAGTGTTCGCGTAAATGGATTGATACTTGCCAGTTCCCGCGGCGATAACCGGCTTGTGCAAGACCAAAGCTTCCAGGCCGGCCGTCGAATCTGAGTAGGTCACCACCACCTTGCTAGCCGCCACAATTCCCCACAAATCAATATCCTTGACAATCCGCGGTCGAAACCCTACCTCGGCTGCTACTCTCTCTTGCAGTTCTCCGGTTTCATGGGGATGCAATTTTATCACAAAGCGGTCTTCCAGAGACAGGTCTTTCGCTGCCTTGAACATCATGCGCACTATGGGAGCTTGATAATTATCAGACACGGCGCTGGTCAAAAAAAGCACCAAGGGGGTCGCTTCCTCCAGACCCAACGAACGACATGCGGCCATGCTCCTCTGCGCCAAAAGGGTTTCATTCGCGGCCAACAACACAAGTGGATCTAGACCTGGAGCGCCTGTGCATATCAATTTCTCCCTCGCAACGCCACAAGAGGCAATCGCATTTCGGCTATGCTCGCCCCAGACAATCATTTTATCACTGTGAGGCACGTATCCCCAAGGGTTTGCTGTAATGCCGTGCTGGATCACCAGAGTAGGAACATCTCGTTGCCTGGCCACTGCAATTATTGCAAGGCCGCGGTGACAAGAATCATTGCCAAAAACAAAAACCTTTGGAGATTCTTGGTCTATCACCCGTGACGCTAGCCCGATGTAGCGGACCGCAGTAGGTAAATAAACGTAAAAGCAATACTGCATGTGCTTCCGCAGTAGAGGCCAAAGCTTCACACCATGATAGACAAAGAAACCTGCCAATGCGCCGCTGCGATCAAGCTGCTTCCATAGACTCCTGATTTGCCGCCTGGCTGCCCGATACCGTAACCAAAGCTCCACTGTCACATACTCGTCGACTGTCCGTGCCGATAGTCCAGGGCGTCGGGCATTTCTGGTGACAAATAGCGATTGGCCCGTCAACCCCTGCAAGACGAGCACTTGCCAATGCTTATCTTGCAAGTATTCGGCGACTGGCAGAATATGTTTATAATGATTACAGTCAAATCCCACAAAAACCGCCAACGGCCCGCCCTGGTTATTTTTTCTTTTGCAAAGCTGATTGTACACGTACAGCAACTTGGCCCAGATTCCTTTCACAAGCACATCCCGCATGTCCAACAGCATAAAAAGCAATTGACCTTTAACAGTTTCTAGCAAATTTGTGACCCGATCTCGCAAGTCACTGGCAACAAAGACAATAGCAATTTTTTCTCGCTCCATCACTTGTCGAAAAAGCACTGCTGTTTGATCGTGGCGTCTGGTCAAAATGACTAGATCAGGGCGCTCGTGTTCAACCCATCTCAACACTCCTTCAACCAGTCGCAACACGCCAACGAAAAATGAGGGCAAAATCCCCTCTGCCATCTTGCCTAACTGCATGCCATTCCATACCAGCGCTTCGTTCACAGCAGGTGCATCACACCAATGGGTGGCCAGTTCATAAGCGGCTTTAAATATGGTGGAATTGTCACTGGGAGGCAGCAACTCGTATATGGACTCGCTTTTGACTTCTTGCAAGCTCAAGCTGTCAGTGTGGCCTGAGGATAACGTACTAATGACCGTGACGCGACATTTTAAAGACAGGCACTGTTGCACAATTGCCATCAGCATAGATTTGTCACGAGGGTCGGACCAGATCACCCAGACTCGAGATTTGCTGGCTATTTGGCCCAAGCCTAACGGTGCGGGCATTGCATTTTCTCCATCAGCCGGTAAATCTCGTCGTCGAATTTTAATTTTAATGCCTCTCCATACTCGGAGCACGCCAGGTCCACCTGCCCAGTATTGCGATAAGCATCTGCCAGAGCTTTGCGATAAAGATTCTGTGGATCCAGCGCCACTGCTTTTGAGAGGGCAGGGATTGCCTGGTGGGCCAAACCGCACGACAGGCGGGCGGTACCCAACCAACCCCATGCCGCCGCGTTATTCGGGCTGTGCTCAGTGGCTTGTCCCAATATTTTGATAGACTGGTCACAATCTTTCATTTCTAGGTACACACGGCCGGAAAAAATATAGGCCCATATATCCCCATTGGCATCTATTTGTTTTTGAAAGGCCAGGGTGGCCATGCGCAGGTCCCCCTTCCGCCACATCGCCAATCCTAAAAAGCGATATACTCGATCCGGTTGGTCTTCATACCTGAGTGAATCTTCATAATACCTAGCCGCCTCGTCATATCTTCCTTGCAAATAGGCCAATTGCCCCTGGTAAAAGCTGCGTGTTCCTGACAAGCGTTCATCAATTGCCAACCCAGCTTCGAGCGCCCGAATGTTCAAGTCCTCTCTCCCTAGCCCCCAATAAAGATTTGCCAAAGCATAGTAGGTATCGGGATTTTGCGGGTCAATCTCTAGGGAAAGTTGATAGAGCTTTTCAGCGCAGGCAGAATCACCCTGCATAGAATAATTGATCCCTGTCCTCAAGAAATATTTGCCAGCGCGAACGAATCGCCAAGCTTCAATCGCGCTGAGGTAATCGTGGTTGCCTGCCAGGGATACGCCTCGCAAAAATTCGGCCACAATGCTGGATGAAGCCACCTGGCTAAAAGAATCGGCGGCTTCGCGGTAGTGTCCTTGCGTCAGGTGGGATAATCCCAGACCCTGCCAGGCTGATGTTGCGGACGGATTCCAAGATATGGCGCGCGCAAAAACTTTCGCCTGACCAACTGGTGAATTGTCGTCAGGCGACGGTGCTTTAGGAGAGTCGCACAAAAAATGAATGGGAAACTCTGTGTCTCTGCCAATGGTTTCTTTTAAAAAATGCACGTATCCCCAATTAGACAAAAGTGCAGCAGCTAACTGGCGATGTAACAAGAGCAGCAAGCACAAAGCCACACCCACCGCTCTAAGATGCAGGAGATTACAACTGGCGATTTTGGCCTTCACCCCTTGCCTCTGTACTGCTCCGAATCACCCACCACCCTACTCCCAGGAGCATCAAAGTATACAGGACCAACGCCAACGAGGCTCCCAAAGCCACGCCTGACAGCCCCATACCTGCTTTAACAAAGATGACTTCTAGCACAAGATTGAGAAGTGTTCCTATGCCTTGAACGACGAGATAATAATTCTGTTTGCCCGCTGTGTTAAGGAAATTTGCTACTCCACCAGCCAACGGTACGCAAGCCAAGCCAATCAGAAGGATGCGCGCCGGCTCAACACCGGCTGTGTAATCTTGCAGAAATAGATTAACTACCCACGGCAATCCACTGTATACAACGCCCATCACCAGTATTGTCACACCAGAACCAAAGAGCGATTGGCGGACCACCATAGATTGTAATGCGCGCGCATTTCCCGTCTCGCCAAACCGCCGCGCCATGCGCGGATACATTTGTTGAGAGATAGCCATGGGCAATACCCCCAGCATAGAGGAAGCCATAATCGCCAGCGAATAATGGCCCAGCGACTCTAGTCCCAGATAAGTGAGGGTGACCCAGCGATCAATGGTGGTTAATAATCCGTACAATGTTCCTGCCGCCATGATGGGCAAGCCGATTTTGACCAGATTCAAAAATATCTGCCAGTCGAATCCTACCGAAACCGGAGCTTTCAGTAAGACGATAATCCACGTGCTAACACCCATCACGACGATTGCTTGCCCCACAACAAATCCATTCAATCCCCATAGCGCGGTCGTTGGCAAGACGACAAGAGGGTAAACAACAGCATAGATTATCTGTTGATTACTCATGGCCGAAAACCTGATGTTGCATTTAAGCCACAACTGCAAGTACAAATAGACCTGTTGCGCCATGAGTAATAGGCCCAACAAGATGACTGCGCGGCCCATAGGTGAATCCCGTTGGCTCAATCCTAAAATTATCGCCGCCAGGCCAGTCAATAGGCTCGTTGCCAACGAGACAGCAAAGGTTACTTGAATTGCGCGTTGTGCCGTAACTTGATCTCCCTTACCCATCAACAACGGCACTTCTCGATTCATCGCGTTGATAGTGCCCAAGGTCAGGACCGGTGCATAGGTAAGCGCCAAAGTGAAGCTGTTCCACAACCCGTATGCCGCCGGGCCCAGCCATCGAGCTGCTACCAGGTTGACTCCAAAACGGGAGATTTGAAGCAACACGGTTGAAAAAGCGAAAAGCGCGAACTCGGTCAAGAAACCCACATGCATCTTGGATAGCATGGAAGCATATTTGCTCATCCAGATAGCTGGTTTCGTCTTGCTAGTAGTCACAATTTCTTATCTCAATATCCGTCAGACAACATTTTGATGAATGTGGGCGTTGCTCTGGAGCAAGGCAAGTTCGCTCTCTAGCAATTGCGCCGCCAGGGGTCATTCTTCCCCCGTTCCCATGCCTGCAGCGGCAGTGGTCTCTACCATTGTTTTTGCCAAGGTCGGGTCGCAGTTATGATTGGTGGCTATCTCAGCTTACATATAGCTCGACATATTGAGCAAGTGTTTACTTACCCCCGGGCATCTCGGCTTTGTATAACGCTCTGGCCTCATTAGTGGTCAGGGGACGAGCAAAGGTCATAAACTTGGCAACCACTCGTCCGCTTCCGGGCTGAAGCTGCGCATAGTTGGCTGGCAAACTGGTCGGCCAATAGGTATTCGGGGCTTGAGCGCCAAGTTCGCCATCAATGTAAAGCCACAGGTTATTTCCGCCGATAGCCGTTTGGCTCCAGACGTAGACGATATGATGCCAACGATCAGCCTCGTTTATCCCCATCAACTGCTTAATCGTTGTGCCCTGCTTGCTCTCGTCATTGTAAGCCCTAAAGTAGATATATCCGTTGGCATCCATGGCCGAGTCAAACCGCTGAGGATAGCTGCCAAACACATACGGCCAGTTGTAGAATTGACCCGGCTTCATCCAGAGCGCAATGGCACCACCAGACAGGTTGACATCCGAGGGCTGGTATTGCGCATACGTTGCCACTCGCGCGCTGGTCGAGGCATGGGGGTTGCTATCCCATGCGTGACCTTCCCCCTGATCGCCATCACAGTATGGCGTCACATGATTTTTCGCCTCGAGTTGCATCGCATCAGCATAGAACTCTGTGCCAGCCTGAGCGCCAAAGGCCGCAATGTGAATGTTAACAGATGAGTAATAAGACGCCGGCACCAGCACACTCACTCGTTTCCAGCCATCGTCCGGCGTCACCGGATCACTGCGGACAGATGCGCCCCAGTCTTCCCGCCACACTTGAAGTCGCGCCGAGCCAGTAATGACTTTGATGGAAACAGAGGCCGTGTGGGTCACATTCTCGCTCAGGGCGACGTTGTATAATCCGGTGCCTCCTATAGGCGCAGCAGCGTTACAGACCGCATACATCCCATAGCGGCCATAATGAGCCACATCGCTCGTCCGCGTGTTTGTGGGAATTTTGTTAAAGTTGCCCCAAGAGGCAACCTCGACGGAAGGATTGGTAACAAGGTTTGTTGTCCCCTCCTCGATTCTCAGCGCCCGCGAGCCTGACCAGGGGCCATCCACCAAATCGCCGAGGCCCTCGACTTTTACTTCCTGTCCGGTCCTGGCAATGGCACAAGTCCCATCTTGGTCAGCTACGACATTGGAAAAGTCCAAGTCAAGGTGCGCATCTTTTAGAACGTTTTGAGCGAGTATTGGATAAGCCTCGTTGATTTTGGCCTGGACTTCGCCGGCCCACGTTGCCTTGCTCTGCGGATCCAGCTTCTGAGCCTTTTCATAAAAACTGATCGCTTGATCATAGTCTTGCTTTCCAAAGTAACAGCTGCCAAGCGCATAGTACACATCAATCAAATCGCTTTCTGCCCGGTCAGCGCCGAGCGTGGCAGCTTTGTTCAAATAGTCCAAGGCTTGCGCGGGTTGGTCAAGGTGGTAGAGTGAAAGCCCCAGGGCGCGCTGTAATGTAAAGTCTTGCTGGTTCTGGTCAATCACTTTCTGCAATCGCTCAACGGCCTTGTTATATTGGGCCAGCTCATAGTTAGCCAGGCCTAGGTGAGTATCCATTTCGGTAGAGTTTGCCCCCTGCGCTTCAGCCTGCTCATAGGTTGCCACTGCGCTTGGATAATTACCCTGATTGAACTGGATTTTGCCCAATGCCAGAAAGGCGTTAGCATCTTGAGGTGCTTGCAGAGTCCACTTTTCGTACCACGTGGTCGCTTGTTGCCAATCACCTTGGGCTTCATAGACTTTACCCAGGCCCATTGACACTTGGGGATTTTCAGGCTCCTTTTCTAATATTTGAGTGTATGTGGTTATCGCCTTATCGTATTGCCCTTCTGCCGTGTATTGTTCGGCTTGTTCGAGCAGCTTTTCCACGCTGGGCGGCTGCAGGAAGAAATACCATATCCCAACGCATGCAGCAGCGCCCAATATCACTAGCACACCTATGATAGCCACGATGAGCGCAGGACTGGTGCGTTTGCCTCTTTTGACAACGGGCGGTGGCGGAAGTGGCCTCTGAACTACCGGCGGCATTACTGGCCTTTGAATTTGTGGGGATGGTGTTTGCGCTGGCCGGGGCGTGGGTTGTGCAGTATAAGCAGGCAGCGGGGTAGCCGGCGCATAGCCAGGCGGAGGGGTGGCTGATGGGCGAACAATGGCAGTCGCTTCCAGTTGCTCGGATCCCGGCACCCCCAAGGTGGCCTGGGCCAGCGCCTGGGCCATTTCGCCGGCCGAGTTGAAACGCTCGTCGGGCCGCTTGGCCAGCGCGCGCAAGACCACGGCCTCCACCGCCGGCGGGATGGACGGATTGAGCCGGGTAGGGGGAATGGGTGGCTGCACGGTATGCGCCAGCAAGATTGCCGTCGGCGCATCGGCCACAAAAGGCACTCGCCCGGTCAGCATTTCGTATAGCACAATGCCCAGCGAATAAATGTCGGAGCGGTGATCAACCTGGCGGGCCTCGGCTTGTTCGGGCGACATGTATTCGGGGGTGCCCACCATTGTGCCGGTTCGTGTCATCTGCCCGCCGCTCATCAGCGCCTTGGCAATGCCAAAATCCATCAAGGTGGCATGATCGTCCGACGCAATTAATACATTGGATGGCTTGATATCGCGATGCACCACTCCCCGTTGGTGCGCAAAATCGAGCGCCGAGGCGACCTGGTTTATGAAATTCACAATGCGGGGCAGGTGCAACGGCCCGCGCTGCTGCGAGATCACTTGAGAAAGCGTCTTGCCTTCCAAAAATTCGGTGGCGATGTAATAAAAATACCCCTCTTTCCCAACATCATAAATGACCATAATGTTGGGGTGCCTCAACGCGGCCGCGGCCAGCGCCTCTTGGCGGAAACGCATGACAAATTGCTCGTCTTGCGCCATGTATTCGGGCAGCACTTTGAGCGCCACATAGCGTTGTAGAGAGGCCTGATAGGCCTTGTACACTATCGCCATGCCGCCTTTCCCGGCGATCTCGGTGATTTGATATTGGCCGACCGTTCTGCCGATCATATTTTCCATAAGCTTACCTCATTACTCACCATTCGCGTAATGCCCACCGACTATGTTGAATTCTCTGCCAGTGAGCGGTAGATGTTGGGTGACAAGCCCAACAATTTCAAGATGTGCACCTGCAAAGTCGTGAGAGGTGTCACGTGGCGCACAACACGATCT
>JBGSMF010000274.1:0-4954 GCA_041740315.1 Thermoflexales bacterium | reverse complement strand
ATTTTCCTGCACATGGCATATTGCCTAAAAACGTGCTGTTTTTACACGGTAAGCGTGTAAAATTCATACTTGAGCGAACGTATTTCTATACGGTTGCGTGTAAAAGATGAATCGGTCATGTTCCAGTACGAGAGTTTTGCATTCATTGAAATTAAACGCCTATAATGTCTAATGTCCCGTTGGCTTGCTGTCTTTGCGCTGGGGCTCGGGCTGACCATTAGCCTGTTTCTGTTGCTGCATTGGCCTGTCCAGGCGGCCCCTCCGCCTACGTATCGCTACGTGGCGACTACCGGCAATGACTCTCTCAACGACTGTAGGAACAGCGCCTATCCCTGCCGCACGGTGCAGCATGCGGTAGATGTCGCCGGGTCCACCAATATAATTTTGGTCGCCGAGGGTGTCTATACCGACCTGCACACGCGCCCGGTCCCGGCCGGGTATATGACTCCGCCCGCCAGCGACATCATCACCCAGGTGCTCTACGTCGGCAAGACGGTGACCATCCGGGGCGGCTACACCACCGGTTTCACAGAGCCGCCCGACCCATCGGCCCATTCAACGACGCTGCAGGTTCCGGTAGGCCAACGCGGGCGCGTCGTCGTGATTGTTGGCGATGTTCAACCGGTGTTGTATGGGTTGCGCATCGTCAACGGCGACGCGACCGGCCTGGGCGGCGGATGGGGAAATCGGGACGCCGGCGGCGGGGTGTACATCTTTACCGCCACGGCCACGCTCGACACGAACGCGATACTCGGCAACGTCGCTTACGATGGCGGCGGGCTGTACCTGGTCCGCAGCGCTGCCACGCTCGTTGATAACCTCATCGCAGAAAATACCGCCTCCGAGGGAAGCGGCGCCGGTTTTTACTTGCACGCCAGCGATGCGACACTGCGCCGGACCACCCTCTATGCCAATATCGCCAGCTTGCACGGCGGCGGGGGATTCCTGGATTACAGCAACGCCGAGCTGACCGGCAATACCCTGTTTTCCAATCGGGCCACCGGGTCCGGCGGCGCTTTGTTCCTGAAATGGTACAGCGCAGCCACCCTCACCGGGAACACGATCGAGTCCAACAACGCCGGCTACCAGGGCGGCGGGGTATATCTGAACTATAGCAACGCGGTGCTCGACGCCAACATCATCGAGTCCAACACCGCAGACGACAATGGCGGCGGGCTGGCCTTGGGTGATAGCGGCGCTTTGCTGATGGCGAACGTGATCGTATCCAACGGAGCCGGGGCGCGCGGAGGAGGGGTGTATATCCGCTACGGCGATCCCGATCTCGATAGGAACATTGTCAGATCGAACTCGGCCCGTTGGGGCGGTGGGCTGTACCTGGAAAACAGCGATGCGGTGCTGACCAATACCGTCGTCACCGGCAATCAGGCCCCGAGCAACGGCGGTGGCAGCGGCCTGTACATCGTGGATTCCTCGCCCCGCTTGCTGCACACCACGATTTCCGGTAACAGCGGCGGCGATGGCAGTGGGGTCTATGTCACCGACGAACCGGGGTCGGGGTCAGCCGGCGACGTGGCCCTGACCAACACCATTCTGGCGAGCCACGGCGTGGGCATCACGGTGACGGTGGGCAACACAGCCACGCTGGAGGGCATATTGTTGTATGCTAACTCAATCAACTGGGGTGGTGAAGGAAGCATCTCGTACGCTCACGAGGTTTGGGGAGACCCACACTTTTCCGCCGACGGCTATCACCTATCGAGCGGTTCGGCGGCGCTCAACGCGGGTGTGGGCGCAGGGGTGACAACAGACATTGATGGCGACCCGCGTCCCTATTGCACTGCCCCGGACCTCGGCGCAGATGAGGCCGTCGGCGACTTTGCGTGTCAAAATATCTACCTGCCGGCAGTGTTGAGGAACAACTGACGTAGCGCGTGGCCTGGTCGGGGAGGGGGTTATTTTCCAGTTAAAAAACGAGGCCACATTTATGCGTGGCCTCGTGTTAAAGCGGGCGACGGGACTCGAACCCGCGACCTCCTGCTTGGAAGGCAGGAGCTCTACCAACTGAGCTACACCCGCAAGGTAGAGCAAATTGTATCATAAACTGACGTGGCAGGCAAGCGCCGGTTCAGCTTTTTCCCCAAGCTCCAACAGCAAAGCAGGTGCACTACCATTCGACGCATTTTTGTGTCCTTCTGGCATAATCTCGCTGTCCCCTTGCTTATTATACAGCCAACCCGCGCGGTGGAGAAGTGAGAGAGCGCCCGTAGGTGATGAAGCTTTCTAGCCGCTGCTCTGGCATATTGATACAAAGGGCGAATAGGGGCGGGCGGGGCGCAAGCGTTGGTTGGCCCACCTTCTATGGTTTTTGCCCTTCTTGTTTACGTTGGCATTACCGCAATGTACTCGGCAAACGAATGTGATTTTGGAACAGGTAACTAGTCTTCAAGCAACCCTTGCGCATGCAGTTCTATAGCTTCGTGCATGTTACGCGTGACTTGCTCATGAGTTTTGCCTGTAGCAACACAACCGGGTAGATTGGGTGAGTAGGCCGAGTGATTGCCGTTGGCTTTTTCAATAACAATCAGAATTGGTGGATAGCTCATCAACTGCCCCAAATGTAACTACTCAGCCGGCACCCTTCGACCTGTCTGCCGACAGAGCAGGCTACGCGCCGCGCATCCTGAGCGAAGTGAAACGCAGTCGAAGGAGCGCGGCGCTCCGCTCAGGATGCTGAGTAGTTACCCCTATTGTATTCCAACCTTGCTTTGTTTGCCAGGGCGCTCATAGCCTGGGCCACCTAACGCCAACCTCACCCGCTTGCCGCTTGCCCCCTGGCGATTGCCAGGCGCGCAGCGTGAGGCGGGTTTGCGGCAGCAACTTTGGCGCACCACTCACAAAGACGAAACCGCCCTCGGTTTTCGAGCCGCAATAGCCTGGCCGGCTCTAGCACATTGTTAGCCCGCGCTTTGTTTGGTTCTGACGATTCTGTAGGTGAGGCAGCCAGCCAAAAAGAGCGCAACAGCAATGAGGACATACCTCCATTCTGAAGCGATAGTTGTCTCATCTCGTGCTGCAACCACTTTGCTTGCCGTCCCCGAATCGGAAGATGGTTTGACCTCAGCCGGCTCATCTGTCGGCGGATAGAGTTGGGTCGCTGTCCCATCCGAGTGCCTCACAAAGGCATTTTCTCCTATGAAGTAAAAGTCTCTCTCTGCGCCTCCGCTGTTGACGTACCACTGAAATGCTGCCAGCTCCCCCGGCCCAAGCGTGCCGTCTATGACTTCAAGTGTGGCCATGTTCAGAGATGACACCTTGAAGAATCCCCAAGCTATGGTATACAGCGTGGTTCCTTCGTCGAGCGAGAGGACTGCATAGTCGCCTGGTCTCAGGCTTCTAGTTTCCGCTCCCATGAACGTGTCAGGGATTTCCACGTCAATGAAAGACGGCAGCATCTCGCCCGAAATGGTGGTCTCGACCTCAAACCTGATAGTAGCATCGGAGACGGATACCACCGTGCCTAATGCCAAGGAATATTGGTAGTTGTGAGTCAGGTGAAAAAGGACATCGCCAGCACAAGCTGGGGAAACAACACAGACTAGAATCGCTGTCAAACATAGGGCGATAATGGATAGTCGTAATCGCATAATCATCTCCTAAAAGTCATAGCTCACCTTCGGCATAACGTAAGCATCCCCTCCCTGCTGGCTGCCCGCGCCGAGGGGGTGGGGAGGTGGGGCGGGCGTTAACACTTTACCGCGCCCCTTCCTCCACTATTCTGATTTCCTCGTCCGTCAATCCGTACAACTCGTACACCAGCTTGTCTATCTCTTTGTCGGTGGCCTCTATCTGGCGTTGATAGAGTTCGCGGTCGCGCTCCGGGGCGGCCGCCTGGCGATTGTGCAGTTCCAGCATTTGCTCGACCAGCCCCACCATGCGGTCGTGACGGGCAACGTCGGCGGGGTCGGAGGGGTTGATAGGGCGCACAGGGAACCCCTCAAGATATTGTCCAAAGAATCGCAAATAGGTTTCGTTTTTCCCTTCCAGGCCAGCGCATGTCTTGACAAAGTAAAGGTGTCCCAGACTAGAATTTAGCAGACCTAACAGGTATAGGTCACGGCGCGGGATAAAGTATGTTGTGTTTGAACTGTAGTAACCAGTATCGTCCAATGCAAAGCATGGAGTGGTGGCAATATCGGGAAAGATGATTTTCGGCCCATCCATAAACGACGCAAAGTTATATTGTGGCTGCTGTAACTCATACCACGCCTGGCGAGTCGCGCGCTTTTGCAACTTGTCTCTGTATTCTTTTAGGTGATTCTCAATTGCTGGATACTGGCTGATGTCTACACCGTGATAAGTGTAAATAAGGTAAATATCCTTGTACTCGATGTTGTATCGTCGCACATCACGCCCATTCAGGAATGGCTTGATAATCTCGGCGGCCTTGCGGTTGCGTTTCAGAATGGCATTTCGCGTCGGCTCATCAATGACGAAGGCTTTGGTGAGACCAGACACGACACCTCTACAAATCTGCCCATCGCAGTATTGAGCCAATGGTACACAACTTGCCTGGAGCCGCCCCATCAAATCACCAGTTTCTTGCTTGGCAAAACTCCATACTGATTGAGCTAATGTTTCATGAGCAACTTGATAAGTTGTCTCTGCAATTGCTTTCTCGATGGAAAGTGAACCGCTAGCCACAGCCTCAAAAGTGGCGACAGGCAATGGGGGTGTGTAAAGCGTTGTGCCATCGCCAGATGGTTCGTGTGATGTTAGAAGCACAATGGTCCGCACAGTTGCGCCCGCGAATACAGGCAACCCCGCAAAATCAACAATGTGCTCAATGGTCACGTTATGGTGGAGAAAATCACGTAGCGGCTTGCCATAGTTGGCGCGCAAGAATTTATTCGAGACAATCATGCCAAATCGGCCATGCTTGTTGAGAAGCTTGTGCGCGCGCTCGATAAAGTAAGCGTACAAGTCCGAGCGTTCA
>JBGSMF010000273.1:0-8174 GCA_041740315.1 Thermoflexales bacterium | reverse complement strand
GCTCGGCTGCGCGCCGGGTATTGTACTCGGCCACCGCCCGGCGCAAATCGGCTGCTTTGGCCATTGCCGGTGCGGTCACTCCCTGGCGGATCAGTTCGCGCCTCAGCGCCTCTAGCGCCAGCGCGCGATAGCTTTTGGCTGGGCGCGCTTGCAATAATTTGAGCCAGGCGTCAAAATCTGTGTGCGCCAGATGGCTGGCAGGAATACCTGTTGCCAGGTGACCCCAGGCTGCTGGGCAATAGCGCAAAAAACCCACCATGGCGCGCGTTTCCGCCGCCAGCGCCTTGGGCATGGTCGCTGCGGCGCGCGTGATCCACTCGCTTACCCCGGCCAGCCTTTCCGAAGACTCGATCAAAATGAGGCTGGCAAACAAATCGTGTGGCAGCGACACTCTAAAGCTGGTTTGAATAGACAACGGCCCTGTAATCAGTTCCATCTGCCGGCTCCAATCCAAGAGCTTGTTCTGCTCAAAATACCCGTAAACCCGTTTATGCGGAAAAACGAATACACGCCAGTTTATCACGGACTTGCTGGCTTGTCAAATAAAGAAAAGGTTCCTGAGGTCTGGTAGACCTCAGGAACCTTTAAAATGCGGGGTAGAAAAAAAGCTCCCGAGGTTCCTACCGGCCCCCAGGAGCTAGCAAATTATTCTTCGCTCAGGGTGATAGCTTCGCCGGGGCAAATGGTGACGCAAGATTCGCAGCCTACACACTCTTCGGGATCACCCGAAAAGACGGCGATCTTTTTGCCCGCGATTTCTTGCAGCTCAAACAAGGTGCTGGGGCAAGTGTCTACACATTCACCATCGCCGGTGCACTTTTCAATGTTGATTGTGATTTTGTATGTCATTTTTTCTCCTATGCGGGGCCGAGGTGGCCTGAAAAATTGAATTTTATGGGTTCAATTGTACCAAATTTAAATAGATGGTCAAGTAGGCTGCCTCTATCGTAAGTGACGGCAATTAACTCGAGTTAATCCATAGGACGGCTCTGGCCGTAGGAATTTCCTTTTTCACCACAAAGGGCACAAAGGCACACAAAGGAAAAAGGAAACTTGGCGTCCCTTTGTGTACTTGGTGGTTAACTCGAGTGTTGTTTCTGGATTGGCCAGGGCGTTTCTAGTGCTGTGGCAATTCTTTTCAACACCTCGGCTTCTTTGCCGCTGACCTTGTTTGCCGCGCGCCCAAAACGTTGAAAGCCGCCCGCGCCTCCTGCAGCGCCGGCAACCTGCTCGGCCAGCAGCAGCGCATATTGCTTGAACTCGCCAGCTTCTTGGGCGCTGGCCTTTTGGTCGAGCAAGGCGGCAATCTGGCCGCATCCTGGAAGCAGCGCGTCAAGCGAGCGATCCACGGCTTGTTCGGGTTGGGTGGGCCACAGCTTTTCGGCCTCTATTTCATCACAAGCGCCCTGAATGAGCGCGTTGTGGGGAAACTTGGCGGCCAGTTCGTGCAGTTGCCTTTGCCCGCTGGACAGCTCTATTTTTAGCTCGTGCTGCCCTACCAGGCTGTCTGAACCGACTGCCGCCACAGTGAGCGCAACGTCCACCAGAAATTGGGCCAGCAATTCCAATTCTGCTTTGGTAAAGTCAAGAGTCGTCATGATTAGCTCCTATCTTAGTAACTGCTCACCCCCACGCAGGTTTGAATGCTTTTCAGTGAGCGCGCGCGTCTCCATCATTTTCGCAAGCTCTCCAAGGTTGCCAAATTGTAATCTGCGGGAGGGTAGGCTGAACAATTACCTATAGAATCATACTATACTATGAAGGCTGCAAATCAACAAATGGCAGCGCGGGCAAATCGTCGGTGTTGACAATCGGGCGCTTTGCGATACACTTGCAGGTTGTAGAAAGCACAGAACTAGATTCAGCGCAACAACTTTTTTTTCGGGAGGATAGCACGGTGGCTGAAATGGAAATCGGCACGGTTCGCATGGTTGATATTGACCAAGAGATGCAAGACGCCTATCTGAGTTATTCGATGAGCGTGATTGTGGCGCGCGCGTTGCCCGATGTGCGCGACGGCCTCAAGCCGGTGCAGCGGCGTATCTTGTACGCTTGCCACGATATGGGTCTGCGTCCCAGCTCATCCTATAAAAAGTCGGCCCGCATCGTCGGCGAGGTCCTGGGCAAGTATCACCCGCATGGTGACGTAGCGGTGTACGAGACCATGGCCCGCATGGCCCAAGATTTTTCAATGCGCTATCTGCTGATCGATGGGCAAGGGAATTTTGGCTCGGTGGATGGTGACGCGCCAGCAGCGATGCGTTATACCGAGGCGCGCCTGGCGGCCATGTCGGAAGAGCTGCTGCAAGATATTCAAAGAGAGACGGTGGATTTTGGCCCCAATTTTGATGGCTCGCTGCAAGAACCGCTGGTCTTGCCGGCGGCCATGCCCAATTTGCTGGTCAACGGCGCGTCGGGCATTGCCGTGGGCATGGCCACCAACATTCCGCCGCACAACCTGGGCGAAGTGGCGGATGCGCTGGCTTTTCTCATTGACCGCTGGAACAAGCTAGACGATGTGACCATTGAAGACCTGATGAGATTCATCAAAGGGCCAGACTTTCCAACCGGCGGCCTTGTCTTTAGGTATGATGAAAGCGTAGAGGGCGGCGATGCCATCCGCCTGGCCTATGGCACCGGGCGCGGACACGTCTCGGTGCAGGCCAAAGCGCACATTGAGGAAATTGCGCGCGGCAAGGCCAACATCATTGTCACCGAGTTGCCTTACCAGGTCAACAAGGCTAATCTGGTTGAGCGGATCGCCAACCTGGTGCGCGATGGCAAAATTGAAGGCATTACGGATGTGCGCGATGAATCGGATCGCACCGGCATGCGCCTGATTGTCGAAACGACCCGCACGGTTGACCCCAAAGAAATCTTGGCCCAATTGTACAAACACACCCCCATGCGCAGCACCTTTGGCATCATTTTGCTGGCGCTGGTAGATGGCGAGCCGCGCATGTTGTCGCTCAAGAAAATCTTGCAGTTGTACATTGAGCATCGCCAAAAAATTGTCACCCGCCGCGCCCAGTACGAGTTGAAAAAGGCGCAAGAGCGGGCCCACATTCTGGAAGGGCTGATCAAGGCCCTGGCCTCGATTGACGAGGTCATTCGCCTGATTCGCCGCAGCCCAGATGCCGATGCGGCGCGCACCGGCTTGATGAAGCGTTTCAAGTTGTCTGAGCTGCAGGCCACGGCGATTTTGGATATGCCGCTGCGCCGCCTTGCCCGCTTGGAACGCGAAAAGCTAGAGGCCGAATACAAGGACCTCAAGGCCAAGATTAAATATCTGGAAGAATTGCTCAGACACCCCAAAAAGATATTGGGCGTCATCAAAGAGGAATTGCTGGCCCTGAAGGAAAAGTATGGCGACGCGCGGCGCACGCACATTGCCGAACACGAAAAGGGTGAGGCCATGACCACCCACGAGTTGATGCCCGAATCGTTGGTGTGGATTGGCGTGGGCCTGGATGGCGCTGTGACGCGGCTGGGCGAAAAGCTGGATGTCCCCAGCAGCGGTGGGGCGTTGGCGGCGGTGGCGCAGGCCAGCACCCGCGATACGCTGTACATCTTTAACGACGCCGGCCGGGTGGGGCAGGCTCCGGTTCACCAGGTATCGGAAAGCGGGGCGAACATTGCCGATCTGACGGGCCTGACGCGCGATGACCGCCTGGTGGCCGCGCTGGCCTGGCCGCGCGAAGAGTTGCCGGGCTATGTGCTGCTCGGCACGCGCAGCGGCATTATCAAGCGCGTGGCGGCGGCTGATTTGGTCAAAGCCACCGGCTCGGCGTTTGGCGCTATCAATGTGGATGAGGGCGACAGCCTGGAGTGGGTGCGCTTGACGCAGGGCGGCGGCGATGTGATTTTGGTGACGATGGAAGGGCAAGCGATCCGCTTTGCTGAAGATAGCGTGCGCCCGATGGGCTTGAACGCGGGCGGCGTGATGGGCATTAGGCTGGGCGAAAAGGACGCGGTGATTGGAATGGATGTGGCCCGCCTGCGCGCCGATTTGTTAATAGTTACAGAAAACGGCTATGGCAAACGCTCTGCGCTGGCCCAGTATCCCATTCAGGGCCGCAATGGGGTAGGCGTGGTTACAGCGCACCCCAGTTCTGCCAGTGGCAAGCTGGTGGGGGCAGCCGTGGTAAACGCCGATACGCCGCTGGTGACCAGCACGGCCAAAGGCTATTCCAAGCTGTTCAAAGCCAGGGTGGCGCCTTTGCGCAAGCGCGATGCGCGCATGGACTCTTGCGTGCCGCTGCGCCAGGGTGATACGCTGGCGGCGCTGGTGGCGCCAATGGAGCGATTTGAGTTGGAAGAAGCAGAACAGGCGAAAGAGGAAACAGGCAAGAGAAAAAGCAAAAAGGCCTGAGATCGCTTTCCCTGTCTAGCCGCCAGGCAGGTAGGCGCGAGAACTGTGCAGTGCCGTCGCGCCCAATGCGTGTTTGATAAATGCGTGTTTGACAAAACTGTGCCTGCCATGTATAATAGCCCTTCGTAGCGGCCAGAAGGTGGTGGCCGCTTCAATTTCGAGTAGAATATTTTTAGTGGGGGTGAGAACGTGTACGCAGTCATCCAAGTAGCAGGGTCTCAATATCGCGTTGCCCAGGGTGAGCGTGTTTGTGTAGAACGCTTGCCAGCCGAGGTGGGCCAGCAAATCAAGCTGGAGCAGGTGCTCATGGTGGCCAGTGAGGATCAGGTGAGCGTTGGGAAGCCAACCGTGGCTGGCGCCAGCGTGATGGTCACCGTGCTTGAGCAAAGCAAGGGCGACAAGATTATTGTTTTCCAATATCGTCCGAACGGCAAGCGCCATCGTGTAAAAGGCGGGCATCGCCAAAATTACACCTGGCTGCGCGTGGATGAGATTGTGACAGGCTAGGCAGCAGAGAGGGTATTATGGCACACAAAAAGAGTGGCGGTTCTGGCAAAAATGGGCGCGATAGCAATGCCCAGCGACGTGGCGTGAAACGTTACGCGGGGCAAATAGTGCGCTCTGGCAATATTATTGTTCGCCAATGTGGGACTCATTTTAAACAAGGCGAAGGTGTGGGTTTAGGCAGAGATTATACCCTGTTTGCGGTTCGTGACGGCGAGGTGGTGTTTGAGCCATTGCCGGGTGGCCGCAAGCGCATCAGCGTGCGGCCGGTTGAGGCCTAGCACGCATTTTTAGCCCGCCGGTCGGCAACAAGCTGGCCGAATCCGGGCGAGAGAGGATATAATGAGAGAAAAGATTCATCCCAAATGGTACCCTAATGCGCAGGTGACGTGCGCGTGTGGCAATACCTGGACGGTGGGCGCTACGATCGAGCAAATCCGCACGGACGTTTGCTTCAAGTGTCACCCCTTTTTCACCGGTGAGCAGCGCATTGTAGACACCGAGGGGCAGGTGGAACGCTTTGTCAAACGGCTAGAGCGCGCTGTGGCAAGTGGCACTCCATCGCGCCGCGAAAAGGCGGCCCGCCGCCGAGAGCGCAGCTCAATTGTCCAGATTGTTGACGAAGGGTCTGGAGACTGATCGCGCGAGGTCTTGGCTCTACCATTAGCATTATTCAGGAAGGGCAGGTGGCAACATCTGCCCTTTTTGTATAGGAGGCAATTTTGGAGATTCAATCGCAACGGGGCAGTATCGAGGTGATTTGCGGCAGCATGTTCAGCGGCAAGACCGAGGAGCTGATTCGCCGCGTGCGCCGCGCCAGGATTGCGCGCCAGCACGTGCAGGTGTTCAAACCGGCGATAGACACGCGCTACACGGTTGAGGCAGTGCAATCGCACAACGGTCTGGGGGTGGAGGCTGTGCCCATTCAGAGCGCCTCGGAAATCATGACGCTGTTGCAGCCAGAGACCAGCGTGGTGGCGATTGACGAGGTGCAGTTTTTTGGTTGGGAGGTGACGGAAATTTGCCAGCGCTTGGCCGACCAGGGGGTACGTGTGATGGTGGCTGGTCTGGATATGGATTTTCGCGGCGAGCCTTTTGGGCCTCTGCCGGTGTTGATGGCGCAGGCCGAGGAAGTGAGCAAGCTGCAGGCGATTTGCGTGGTGTGCGCCGCGCCGGCCTGCCGGACCCAACGCTTGATTGATGGCCGCCCGGCTGCTTATGATGATCCAATCATTCTAGTGGGGGGAAGCGAATCGTACGAGGCCCGTTGCCGCCACTGCCACCAAGTGCCACGGCGCCCCGCCCCAGCTCAAGAGTAAGGTCTCGGTAAAAAGAGGTAAAAACGATGACTCGGCCAGATTACGAAAAGTATTTGTCAGAAGTCTTGATCTCGTCCGACCGTTTGCAGGCGCGGATTGCAGAACTGGGGGCGCAGATCAGCGCCGATTACGCTGATAAAGACTTGCTGCTGGTATGCATTCTAAAAGGCGCAGTATTGTTTCTGGTAGATGTGATGCGGCACCTGATCATTCCACACGCAATTGATTTTATGGCCGTGTCGAGTTATGGCGTTGGCGTGCGAGAATCAACCGGAGTGGTGCGCATCCAGATGGACCTAGAGACCAATATCACTAATCGGCATGTGTTGATTGTGGAAGATATCGTTGACAGCGGGCGCACGCTAGATTATATCACCCGCTTGCTGTCCACGCGCCAGCCGGCGTCGTTGCGTGTGTGCGCTTTGCTAGACAAGGCCGAACGGCGCGAAGTGCCTGTGAAGCTGGATTATGTGGGATTTGAAATTCCAGACAAGTTTGTGTTTGGCTACGGGCTAGATTTGGACGAGCGCTATCGCAACTTGCAATTTGTAGGCGTGTTGGACGCGAGAGCTTTGACGGAATAAAAGAGGCTGCTTACCTGCCGCTCCTGGCTGCCAGCCGGGCCAGCATGTTGAAAAAGTCTTCAACGCCAGTGCCAGATAGCGCGCTGGTTTCAAGATATGGAAAGTGCATTTGCTGCGCCCAGTTTTCGGCTTGCTCACTCTGCACCTTGCGGGCCAGGTCTATCTTGTTGCCAACGACCATAAAATTGCAGCCGGGGGCTACCCGAACGATTTCACGCTGCCACTTGGCCAGGTTTTCCAAAGATAGCAGGTCGGTCACATCGTACACCAGGGCCACAGCGCGAGCGCCGCGATAAAACGAATCTCGAAAGGCTCCAAAACGCTCCTGGCCGGCTACATCCCAGATAGATAGCTTGATGGGTTTGCCGTCCACTTCGACGATTTTGATTTGAAAGTCTACGCCGATAGTCATGATGCGAGACTCTTGGAACATGCCGGTGCAATAACGGCGGATCAGGCTGGTTTTGCCTACCGCACCATCCCCAGCAATGACCACTTTGACGATTGGAAATACCTGAGTGGTTTGTGGCGAGGGGGAGTTTGGCATGGATTCTCTCCTGTTTGTCCTATTCATAATCTAGATGACTCGCGCTCGATTCTGGTGTATCATTATGTATGGTGTGACTTTTAACAGACGGAAGCATTATAGCACAGAACAGGTGTAGCGGCAATGAGCAAACAGCAAACGTCAAATTCTTCCAAACGCGCGCCTGAAAAATTGGCGACTCCCCGGCCAGAGCTAGGGCCTTATTCGGGCCGCTGGGTGGCCATTGTGCGCGATCATGTGGTGGGGGTTGGGTTGACCGCCGAGCAAGCGCGCGCGGCGGCTCTGCAGGCGCGCCCGAAAGAAAGGCCAGAAGTGAGATACGTGCCGGAGGACATTGCAGGTTCAACGTTCAAAATTTCAGATTGGCCGCTGGTTCAAGTGGCTGCCGAGGTATTGGCGGCGCGCCGAGTCGAGGGGCTGTTGGTTGGGGGCGCGGTGCGCGATATGCTATTGGGGCGGCCAGTGCACGATTGGGATTTTGTCGTAAAACAAGACGCCATTTTGTTGGCGCGCGAGACGGCCGATCGCCTGGGAGCGGCGTATTACACGCTGGATCCCGAACGCGAGACGGGCCGGGTGGTGGTGCGGCGCGCGGATAGCGGCGCGGATAGCGGCGCGGGTAGCGGGCGCACTTTTTTGGATTTTGCGCTGTGCCGCGGCCAAGACTGGATGGCCGATTTGCAGGCGCGCGATTTTGCGCTAAACGCCATGGCCATTTCTATCAATCCGCCTGGCCTGTTGTTTGACCCGCTGAATGGGCGGGCTGACCTGGCGGCGCGCCAGGTGCGCGCGGCGAGCGTGGCTTCTTTTGGCGACGACCCGGTGCGCATTTTGCGCTGTGTGCGGAT
>JBGSMF010000272.1:0-16066 GCA_041740315.1 Thermoflexales bacterium | reverse complement strand
GCCTGGTTGCCGATCAGCGAGCTGCCGGCGCCGTTTGCATAAAAGCCGGCGTTGCCCGTGCCGACTACAGCAAGCGCGCCGCCATTGCCGCCGGCCTGGTTGTCATACAACCCCCACCAGCCGGTGAAATCCAGTGCGCCGCTGTCCAGATAGACCGCGCCGCCGTCGGCGCTGGCCGTGTTGGCTTGCAGCGTGGAATTTGAAATATTGATATCCGGCGCATTGGTCGCTGCGATGCCGCCTCCAGAGCCAGTGATAACACGGTTGTAACTGATGGACGAGCCATTCTGGACATTGAGCGTGCTGGTTTGTACCATATAGATGCCGCCGCCCGCAATATCGGACGTATTGGAAAGCACGTGGCTGTTGTCCAGCGTCACCGTGCTGCTGTAAACTAGGATCCCCGCGCCGGCCCCGCCAAAAATCCACGCGTTGGGCGCGTGGTGGCGCTCGATGCGGCTGCCGTTGGTCAGCGTAAGAACGCTGCCGCCCCACACAACCGCGCCACCGCCCCAGCCCGCGCCGCTGGTAAAGGTATTGCTGGCGACGACGGTATTGGAAAGCAGCGCGTGGGTGTTGGTGAGGTACAAGCCGGCGCCAAACACACCACCCGTGACCCGGTTAGCCTGACCTGTGTCAGTGCCGCCCACGTTCGAGTCGGTCAGGGTGATTGCGCCGGACTCGGCGTACAGCCCGCCGCCCTGAATCTCGGCGCTGTTGCCAATGACCTGGGCATTATTGCTCAACGTGGCAGCGCCTCGCTCCACCAGGATGCCGCCGCCTTTGCCATCCGGGCTGGCGCCGCTGGCCTGGTTTTGATACACGATGGACCCATTGAGGTAGAGCGCGCCGCCCAAGGGTACTGATAGCCCGCCGCCGTTGAGGGCCGAGTTACTGTTGATGTAGCAGTAAGGACGGCCAACCAGCGTGCCCCACACCCGCGCGCCGCCGCCATACTGCGCGGCGGTGTTGTAGGATACGTTAGAGTAATTGGTGAGGGTCACTGTGGCGCCGCCGTCAATGTATATCCCGCCGCCATAGCTGCCGGTGTTGCCCGTTACGTCGGTGTTGTCCAGTGTTACCCCTGTGCCCGTATTGCGCACGTCCAGCCCGCCGCCCAGGGCGCCAGCGTCACTACTGCCCGAGATTCGTAAATTGCGCAGCGTCACCGGGCCGGCGGTAACATCTACCACGCTCCCGGCGCCGGCGCTGCCGTCAATGGTTGTGTCACCAGCCGCACTGACGTTGCAGGTGGCAAAGTCATAACCGCCGGCGATGGTGAGCGACTTGGCAATGTCCACCACCTCGTAGAACGTGTCGCCTGCGGCCTGGATCGTGTCGCCGGGGCTGGCGGCGTCCACCGCGTCCTGGATGCTAAAATAGGCGCACGCTGCGCCGTTGATGCCCACGCGAGCGGCGGCTTCGTCGGCGCCCATGTCGTAATCGTTCGCGCCGGGGGGATCAATATCCACCGGGCGCGGTGTGTTGTCAAAGTCCTCGCTCTGGCCGCTGGCGCACTGGTCCACCGCCGGGCTGTTGGTCTGGATGTGAAAGTTAGAATCGGCCAGCGAGACAAACAGCGGATCCGCGTTAATGTTGCCCGCGCCGGCATAGCCGCCCTGAATATCGGAGCAGGTGACGGCCTGGGTCGCGTCGTTTATGCTGGTGGTGTGCCCCCACACAACCGAGTTATCCAATGACAGATCGAGCGTGCCGATGCCAGCCATGCCAATAGCAACGCCGCTGCCGGCGGACGGGTTGTAGGCCAGCGTATTGTGGCTGCCCGACATGCGCGTCGTCTGGCCCGTGTTTGCAATCAGCCGGATGCCGTCGGCGGCACCACCGTCATTGCGGGCAAACAGGCAGTTGTAGGCGTACACAGCGCGCCCTGTTGCTGACGGATCGAGCCAGGCATAGACGCCGCCGCCCAGCGTGCTGCTATTGTTCTCGACAAAGGTCTGCCGCAGGTCAACCTCGCTCTCGCTGGCGTACACGCCGCCGCCATAGCCGGTTGTGGCAGTGTTACCGGCCAGCCGGCTGCAGCGCGGCCCCAGGCAGGTGTACCCGCCCAAATCCATATCTACCAGCGATCCATTGGTGGCATACACGCCGCCGCCATAATCGTCGGCCGTGTTGGAGCGGATCTGGGCCATGTCGCTCATCAGATTGCTGTTGTCCAGATAAGCGCCACCGCCGTTGCCAACGCCGCTGGAACCGGCCTGGTTATAGATCAGCTCGGCCTGGTTATCCAGGTTAATTACGCTGTTCTGGGCATACACCCCGCCGCCATCGTCGCTGGCCGTGTTGGATTGAATCTCGGAGCAGTCGCCCTCAATCGTCAGCGTGGTAGAAATCAGGTAGGCGCCGCCGCCTTGGGTGGCGTCGTTCGAGTAAAGGTCAGAACAGTCGGCTATATTCACTGTAGCCAGCGTGCTCCCCGCGCCGGCCATGTACAATCCGCCGCCAAAGCCGTCGCCGGTGAGCGCCTGGTTGTCAGACAAGTCGGCATAGGAAGGCAAGTCCAGTTGGGGCGCAAAACCGTCTTCCAGCGTGCCATACACGCCGGCGCCGCGTGGGGCAGTATTGTTATAAATGTTGCTGTTGCTGAATGTGGCCTGGCTGCCATAGAGCCGCACGCCGCCGCCAAAGGCGGTGGCTGTGTTGTTATAGATATCTACGTCCGTCCCTACCACCCGGCCGTCCGGGCCAACCCAGATGCCACCGCCCCAGTAACCAGTGTTGCCATAGATATCCACGTGGTTCAGGCTAAGTGAGCCGCCGCCGCTGACTAGGGCAAAGCGGATGCCGCCGCCTTCACTACCATAGTTGCCGTTGGTGAGGTTGAGATTTGTCAGCGTGACGCTCAGGCTGGCGTTGATGACGACAACTGTCCCGCTCCCGCCGCCATCAATCGTCGCGCGCGCCGACGAGCCGCTGCCGCAGCCACCATAGCCGCCCTGTAGCGTCAGGTTTTTGTCTACGACGACAGGCTCGTTGAACGTGACTCCACCTTCGATCAGCAGCCGGTCGCCAGGATTGGCCGTAGCAATAGCAGCCGCAATGGTAGCGTGGGTGCAGGGGGCGCTGCCCACCGTCAGGTCGGCTGCGGGGGCGTTGGGATTCGAAATTTTAAATTTAAAGTCTGAAATTTGAGACTTGTTCTCGGCCGGGTCGTCGCGATGCGCCAGCGCCTGGGCGCGGTTGGCGGCATCGTGAACCAAATTGGCTTGCAGCGCAGCCAATTCCTCGGCTTCACTAACCGGCAGGGCGGCCGGGCGCGGCGGAGCCGAGCGGGCCAACTGCTCTTGCGCCTCAAGGATTTCGTTCATGGCCAGATCGAGCGCCGGGCCACGCAGTGTATCTAGCAGCGCCACCACGGCCTCTGGCCCCTGGTTGCGCGCGGCTTCGAGCGCCTCCATCGCCGCCCGCAGCGCAATGTCTTCCGGCAACTGCGCGGGTGGAGCGGGAAACGCGAACGGTTCAATAGCTTCAACCGGCGGGGGCGGGTCGGCTGCCTGCGCGCCAACCTGCGGCCCGGCCCCGGGCATATAGCCCGATAACCCCAATACGATACACATGACGAGGAACAGATGAGAGAGAGACTTGGACATTATTTGCTTCTCCTTTCTTTTGCGGAAATCTGACTGAAATGCCTTGAACACACAACCATATCACTTGGGTGTGTTTCAAATGAGTTGAAACTTGGCCTAGAAACCAGGTTTTTCAGAAAAAACCTGGTTTCTTTCAAATGAAATGAAACACAACCGTATCACTTGCCCACTTTACAAAGACGGCCAAATTCCTGATGGCTCGTTCATTGTACTAGAAAAATATCTCGTGTCAATCATTCAATTTGGGTGTGACTAATTTTGGTCACACCCATTCGATTTGACCAATAAAACGGCGCCCTTGCAGGATGCCATTCCAGTCGCCTATACAGTTAGTTGTTCCTTAGAACAAGCGGCAAGAAAATCCTTATGATATAGTATTCATACGCTCCCATGTCATAGCTGGCGCCAAATGGCCGGGGGGTATTACCCAGGTCTATCGGCAAGCCGCTGGCGCAGGCGTCAATGGCCAGGCTGCCATTTTGCAAGTGATAATTCTCGCCCACCCCTGGCGCAACAAACTGCGGGTCCAAGGCCAGGCCAGCCTTGCCGCTCTGGTCAATGTTGCACGAGGTGATGACCGGCGTTATCATAAAACCTCCGGCAGTATTGCCCCAAGCGATGGTGTTAGAGACCACACTGGCAATGCCGGCAAAGCCTGCTCCGACGATATTGTTGGCGAGCGTGCTGTGTGTCACAGTGAACGCGCCGCCATTTCGGTGCAGGGCTCCGCTGTTGCTGGTGTTGCTGTAGACCAGCGTGTTGGCCACCTGCGCCGCGGCGCTTGAGCCATATTGGTAGATTGCGCCGCCGAAATGGGCGCGGTTATTGTACATGTGGGTGAACCCCACATTCACCGCGCTGTTGTTGGTATAGATCGCGCCGCCGTTGCCGTCGTCATCTGCGTCGCTGTCGGCGATGTTGCCGTAAAAGCGGCCGCATTCTTCAGTCAGTGGATTGCAAGCTGCGGCCACAGGCGCTTGAGGAGTCAAGCCATGGTCTACCTCTGTCACCTGCATCGCCGCCATAGGCGGGGGATAGGTGGCGCGAACTGTTAATGTTGAAACATAAGCGGCAATGGCCCCTCCATCTCCAGGAGCCTGATTATAACGGAAGATGCAGTTATCCGAAAGCAGTGCGCCGCCGCTCAGATAAATCGCGCCACCGCTGCCAGAGCTAGCCTGGTTGCCATAGCCGCTCGCGCCAAACCTGGCGCCGTGACACTCGACATTCGAGCCATTTATGGCATAGATCGCGCCGCCGTTTTGCGCCGAATTCCCCAAGAGCTCTGGCTTGTCGCCGTAATATGCGCCAAACCAGACAGAGCCGCCATCCAGGTAAAAGGCGCCCCCATTGCCTCCATTGGCCTGGTTAGCATTCGCCGCCACGCGCCCCATCACAGTAAAAGTTGCGCCGCTGTCACCATAGATGGCGCCGCCATTGCCACCGGCATAGTTGGTCTTGAGATTGAGCGAGTAACCGCTGGTAGCATACAGTTCGACAACGGAATTGTTGCTCACATACAGTGCGCCGCCGTTTCCATCAGCGTGATTGCTTGCGAAAGTCTGCTGCGCGCCGCTGGTCACAGAGAAACTGGCATCGCCCGTCCCGACAATAGCGATAGCGCCGCCGTTGCCGACAACATGGTTAGATTGCACGTCCCACCAGCCGGTAAAATCCAGCGCGCCGCCGGACAAGTGGATCGCGCCGCCGTCTGCGCCGGCAGTGTTGGCTTGCAGCGTGGAATCCGAGATATTGACATCCGGCGTTCCCCCCGCCGCAATGCCGCCGCCGTTATTGATGGCATGGTTGTTGCGCAGCTCCGAGCCGTTGAGGATATTGAGCGTGCTGGCGTTCACCAGCCGCACTCCGCCGCCGGCGGACTCGGCTGTGTTCGATAGCACCCGGCTGTGGTCCAGCGTCACCGTGCTGTCTGAAACGTACAAGCCCGCGCCGCGCCCGTTGCCGGGCGCATAGTGGCTCTCGACGGCGCTGTTGTTCAACGTCACCACGCTGCCGCTGCGCGCGTACAACCCGCCGCCATAGGAGGTAGTGCTAGTGGCCGGGAAGGTGTTGCTTGACACGACAGTATTGACCAGCGAGGCGTGCGTGCCGCTGAGATACAGCCCAACGCCATAGCCAGAGCCGCCGCTCAATTGGTTGACCTCATTGGCCGCCGTGCCGCCCACTTGGGCGTTGGTCAGTGTGATGACGCTGGCCGTGGCATAAATGCCCGCACCCTGAGAAGAAGCAATGTTGTTGATAATACTTCCGCCGACCATGTTCAGCATACTGGCGACCACATACAGCCCCGCGCCGCGCACCGCCTCGTTGGCAAGCGTCGCACCGGCCTGGCCGATATGGGCGTTAGTTGAATAGAGCGCGCTGTTGTTGGCCAGATACACGCCACCGCCATTGTTGGCGGCAATGTTATCTCGAATGGTTGTGTTAACTCCCTGCAGATAAACGGTGGCGTTGTCGGCATAAATGCCCGCACCGTCATAAGCCTGGTTGAGAAAATATACGAACGCCGTGTTAGTCAGCGTAACGATGCCGCCATCATACACGTGGATCCCGCCCCCCTTGCCCTCCACGCCAGTGGCCTGGTTGCGGTACACCCTAACATTGTTGAGATACAGCGCGCCTTCCTGCGCCGAAAAGCCGCCGCCATCAGGCGCAGAATTGTCATAAATCTCAGAGTCATTGCCATAGCCGGCAAAGCGGCCCCACACCCGCGCGCCGCCGCCGTTGCTCGCGGCGGTGTTGTTGGCAATATCCGAATCATTGGTAAGTGTCAGCGCGCTGCTACCGCTGATGTACACCCCCCCGCCATAGGTAGCTTGGTTGCCGAACACGTCGGCGCTATCCAGCGTCACCCGCGAGCTACCAAGCACATTCACGCCGCCGCCAAAGCTAGCATTACCCTCGGTAATTCGCAAATTGCGCAAGGTCACCACGCTATTTGAAGTTTCAACCACACTGTCAGCGCCGCCGCCATCAACCGTGGTAGGATCCGACGAGCCGCTGCCGCAGCCATTGTAGCCACCCTCCAGCGTCATGTTTTTAGTGATGACGACGTTTTCGTTAAAAGTGACTCCTCCCTCAATCAGCAAGCGGTCGCCAGGATTAGCCGCGGCAATGGCTGCTGCGATGGTAGCATAGGTGCAGGGGGCGCTGCCCACCGTCAGGTCAGCCGAGGGGGCATTGGGACCTGTTGGAGATTGGAGATTGGGGAGTGGGGATCGGTTCTCGGCCAGGTCGGTATGGAGCGCTAAAGCCTGGGCGCGGCTGGCGGCATCCAGTTCTGTCTGGGCTTGCAAGGCGGCCAGGCTCGCGCGCAGTTCGATTTCTTCTTGCGTCCGCGCCGGAGGAGGCGGGTCGGCGGCCCGGGCCACAGTGGCTGGCGCAACGAAAGGAATATAGCCCGATAATCCCAAGGCGATACACACAACGAGGAACAGATGAGGTAAAGACTTGAGCGATTGCATCTTGTTTTTCTCCTTCCTTTGAAAATCAGGCTGAAATGCCCTTGCCACACAACCATATCAAGTTGGCGTTGATGCAACACAACAATACAAGAGAGGATATTGGACAGCTCGACAGTACAGGGGCAGTTAAACAATCAATCTTACTGGCTGCTTGTTTATTGGTAACTACTCAGCCATACCCTTCGACTGCGCAGCGCGCACCCTGAGCGGAGCGCAGCAAAGTCGAAGGGGCGCGCTGCTCATCCTGAGCAAGGCCGAAGGACGCTCAGGATGCTGAGTAGTTACGTTTATTGTACTATAAAAAGAACCTGTGTCAATCGCCCGTGCGCCAAAGCAAAAAGCCGAGCTTTTGGTAGGAACCCGGCAAGTTCTTGCTGACGGGGCCTGCTCTCATTCCATCCCCGCCAGCAGGCTCTTGGCCTGGCCCAAGTCGTAGACGGCCCCCACCTGCTCGAAAATCTCGGCTGCGGCGGCCAAATGCTGCCGCCCTTCAGCGCCGGCGGCATGCCGCCCCAACTCATACTGCGCCAGGCCCTCTTCGTAGGGCATATCGAGCTTGCGGGCCTGCTCGATGCTTTTGCGCCAGGCGCGGCGCGCGCCAGAGGGGTTGCTATCCAACCAATCATACCACCCCTGGTACAGGGCCGCGCGCGGGCGACCGATTGAAAAGACGCGGGCATAGCCTCGCATGGACTGACAAGCCTTGTGGGCGTTGGATTTCAAGTTGGAAATTCCAGGTTCAAGATTAGGATGATGAGAACGCGGATCAGTCTTTGAACCTGGCCGATTGGACTGGGCATTTTCCCACAGCGCCAATTGAACCTGCGCCATGGCGGCGTAACCGTCAAAAGACACCACCCAGATGGGCATCGTCCGCTCGATGAATTGGGCCACATTGTAAACCACCTCGCGAGCAGTGCGCAGCTTGCCCTGCCGCAAGCAAGCCACCGCCAAGACCCCCCGGTTGAGGATGGCCGTGATGCGATCCAGGTTGTGTTGGGTGAGCAGATCCCAACTGCTTTCCAGAAAATGGATGGCCTGATCGAACTGGCCCAACTGCGCCGCGTGCATACCTTTGAAATTCAGCCCCCAGGTCTGCATTTGAACATTGGAACGTTGGCTGCCCAGGTTGTATTCTTTTTCACCAATCTCCAAAAGACCAGCAAACACGCCACGATAGTAATCTAGCAAGCCGCGCATGTTGAGGCTTTCACCCCACGAATGCCAATTGCCCAGTTGGTCATAAAGCGCAATCGCCTCATCTAGCTCTGCTTTGGCCTTGTCCCAACGGGCCAGGCCCAAATCGTACAAGCCCGTCATCTCTAGCATATACGCCCTGGCCGGCAGCGAATTCATGGTCTGGGCGGCTGCCTGCGCCAGGCGGCGGTAGACTTGAGCCAATGGATGCAAGGCCAAAACTCCAAACGCAATGCATGCTCCCACATAGTTAAAAGCCAATTCGAGCGACTGAGGGTTGGCGCTCTCGGCCAAGTTCAAGCTATTAAGAATAGCATTGAGCGACTGCCAGGGCTGGTTGTACATATAGTGAATCATTTCAAGGCGATAGTACATGCGGCCCAATTCCAGCAGCCACGCATCTCCCTGCTTCCGTCCCACAAAATACGCCGGCCACAGACGATGCGCCGCCTGGGCCAGCATTTGCTTTGCCAGGCTGGCTAACAAGCCCGCGCGTGTGGCAGGCGGATTTTGCCCCAGGCTTTCCATGGCCTGCCTGGCCTGCATATAACTGGCTGTCACATTACCGGCGTCCCAATAGGCTTCTCCCAACAAGCGTTCCCAGCGCGCCCGCCGCAAAACTGGCTGCCGCTCAGCAAGCAATTGTTGCCCATCCAGGGCCAAAGCCTCGTTGAACAGGTGCACTGCCTCCTGGTGCGCGCCGTTTCGCAGTGCTTCTTGGCCGGCGCGTTCCAAATAGTCCAGCGCCTTGGGCACATCGCCGGCCTGGGTCCAATGATGCACCAACACGCCATAATAAAAGCGTTCGGGGTGGGCGCGCTCGTGCCACAGGGCGGCTGCCCGGTGAAGCGACTGGCGCTGAGAATAGGGCATCAAGTTATAGGTCACATCGCGCGTGATGGCATGCTTAAAGGCATATTCGCGCGGGGCCGGCTCGTCTGGCGGGCATTCTGGCGACAGGCGACTGATCAGGTCGAGTTGCTCCAGGTGCCGCAAGTAATCCATCAGATGCGCCTTGTCACCCTCGATGGGATAAATATCGCACAGCAATTGGGTATCAAAAACACGGCCGATGATGCTGGCTACTTTGAGGGTTAATTGCTCCGCCGGCCTCAGGCGGTCAATGCGGCTGGTGATGGCCCCCTGCACCGTGTGTGGAAACTCGACCGCGCGCCAGTCGCTCACGCCTTGCGCCAGGCGGCACTCGTCGTCAACAATTTGAATCAGGCCGCCATCGCGCAGAGCATAGGCCAATTCTTCTGCAAAGAAAGGGTGGCCTTCGGCCTTGGACATCATCAGGTTGACCAGTGGCTCGGACAGGCGCGCCGCGCCCAGGCGCTGGCTCACCAGGTCAATGATGGCCTCGTCTTCCAGCTCGCCCAAGCGAATGTGGCAAGCGCCTGGCGAATCCAGTAACTGCTGATATTCGGGTGGGGGATCAGCTTTCAATTGCCAGCCGGCGCCCAGAGGGCGGGTAGAGACCGTCAGCAGCACCGGCTGCACCCGTTGGCTAACCAGGGCCGCCAGCCCCCACGAGGCGGTATCTATCCACTGCGCATCTTCCAGAATGATGACAGTAGGCGATTGGCCGGCAGCATTTTGCAACAAGCGCAGCAAAAGATCAATCGTGTTATCGGCGCGAACCTGTCCGCTCATCTGAGCCGTCAGCTCGTTATCGGGAAACTCGACCTGCAAAATGGGGTTGAGCAAAGGCGCAAGCTGCCCAAGGCCCGGCTGAACGCCCTCCAGCAAGCCAAGGATGCGCTGTTGGCTGGTTTGGAGCGAGGCCGGTATGCCCAGCTCTAATAGTTGGGTGAAAATATCTCGCCACGCATAATAGGGAGTAGAATACTCAATGGCATTGCCTGCCCCGTAAAAGCTGGTCACGCGAAACGCCTCGGCCTGGCGATACAGCTCTTGCACCAGGCGCGATTTGCCAATGCCCGCCTCACCTTCAAGCAAGATCACCTGGCCGGCGCGCTTGACGAGCAATGCCTGCAACGCATCGGCCAGCAAGATGCGCTCTTGGGTTCGACCCACCAGCGCCGCTCGCGGGCGCAGGGTTGGCTTTTTGCGCCCCACCGGGCGGTAAACCGGCAGCGGCTGCGCTTTGCCCTTGACCGTTATTTCAGGCAACGCCTCAAACTCGATGCGCGCCCGCGCCGCGCGATAGGTGGCCTCGTCGCACAAGATCAGCAAATGCTCTTTTTCAGAGCCGCGGCCGGCCGCGCCCATCAACCGGGCCGATAGATTGACCACGTCGCCGATAATGGCATACTCGCGCCGCCGCTCGTTGCCAATCAATCCGCAATACACCTGGCCGGTCGTCACGCCAATGGCTCCCCGCAGGCCCAGCCGGCGCAGCTCGGACGACATTTCGATGGCGGTCTGCACGCCGCGGGCAGCGTCATCTTCGTGCGCCAACGGCGGCAGCCCCAGCACGGCGATGAGTGTAGCGCCCTTGTCATCTACCATAAACTGCCGCACGCTGCCTTCGTAGCGGTATAGAATGGTCTGCAAGGAATGCATAATGATTTGCCCAATTTCCAGCGCGGTTGGCACCGCCGGCAAATTGACAAACAACACCGTCACCCGGCGCAGTTCGGCCAGCCAATCGGTCTGCCCGGCATCCAACCGAGACAAGATGGCCCCCGGCACGTAACAGCGCAGGGCTTGCATCATTTCAGGCGCAAGCGCCAGCGGCGCGGGCGGGCGCAGGGGCAAAGGCACGCGCACATCTTGCAGGCGAATGCCTCCACCTGGCAAAATCTGGCCGATGCAGTGTTCTTGCACCAGCGCATGGGCCTGAGAAGAAAGCACCACCTCGCCAGGTTTGGCCAGCCGGTTGGCCTCGCCCATCTGAATCAATGGCTGGCCCGCAATCAAAAATTCCCACCGCCCGCGCAAACCGCCAAAACTGGCCGCCACCACCTCGCCGGCGGCAATGCCTATCCGCATAGACAACCGCACTCCCTCCACCGCCTCATAGTTGTGCAGCATCATCTGAAAAGCCAGGCTGCACTGCGCCGCCCGGCGGGTAGCCACGGCCAAATCTTCCTCGGTAGCAGGCCACAGCGCCAACGCCCCATCACCGGCGAACTTGAGCACATCACCCCCCAGGGCCAAAACCAAATCAATGAGCTGGCCGAAATAGGCGTTGAGGATGCGGGTCAGTTCTTCGGCGCCGGCCGGGCCACGTGCGGACAGTTGCTCGGCCAGAGGAGTGAACCCCGAAATATCGGCAAAGAGCACAGCGGCCTGAAAGCGTTCGGCTTTAGGCTCGGTGGGCAATTGAGGGTTGGCGGCCAACTGGCGCGCCACCCATGTGGGAACATAGCTGGCAAGCGTTTTGACGAGATCAGGCTCGGTCAAAGGGGGCTCCCAAGCGACTCTAGCAACGCGCTCACGTTCTCATAGGTAACGGGCACGTCTATGCCGCTGTACAATTCCCACGTTTCGATATGCGTAACCGAATCGCCCGGCTCCAAGCAGCACAAAGGCCCCAGGGTCTCTAGCTCGAGGCATACATCTTTACAATAGATTTCGGCATTGCAGCTCTGGTCGGGATGAGGCTCGCCAGGTCTGGGCTGAAAGCGCTTGACAAAAAACACACCCTGGCGCAAATAGCCCATCACTCCCTGGTAATTCATCAACCCAATTTTGCACGCTCGCTCATCGGCCAGCGCCTGGACAAAAACATACTCGTCGGTCAAGCGCAGGCGCGCATCTTGCAAGCGGGTATAGGCCCACAACACCAGGTGACGATCTGGCAACAACTGATCCGGCGGCGCGTCGCTTTGATGCGGCAGCACGGCCAGCCCGCCCAGCGGCAATTGCGTAATGGCCCACGGGGCCAGCTCCACTGGCTGCTCACCCTCGTTCTGCAAAGAATGGGTCAGCGTCAGCTTGGGTTGATCCGCATGCAGGTGAACCTCTATCGTTTTGCGAATGCCGGTGGCGGCCTCGACCGGCTGGCGCAAGCGCACGCCGCTTGGCAAATCCTCAATGTCAAGCCCAGTGTTATCTGGCATGTACGAGCGTGGCATGGCTTCCGGCGCATGCCACAGCCGGTGACCGCCCCACAAATAGTATTCGCCATACGGCGTCGTCCATTTGATGTTGGGGGTTTCGGCCAGCAAGTTTTGTTCCGACCCGCTCAAGCTCAGGCGCACGATGCGCGGGCCGGCCTGCGCCAGGAATTCGAGCCGCAAGTGCGCATTAGCAATGATGCGGGTAGGTAGCCCATAATAGTCGCCGTTTGTTGTGTGGTTTGCCACAAGACCTCCTGTGTCTCTATCAAAAGTATCATACACATCATAAACGAAAATCACAAACGGGGCAAGCGCCCCTCGACAACCCCATCCATATAGCGAGTGTGTCACCCCGTAAGGGCGATTCGCGAATCGCCCTACTTACAGGCAAAGACCAAGCTCAACACAAAACAGACCAGCATAATGACGATTCCACTCCAATAAGGACAATCCATCCCAACATCAAAAAGCGCGCCGGCCCAGAGCGATCCGGCGATGCGGCCCAGGCTGACAAAGGAATTGCTCAAGCCCAGCGCGGCCCCCTGCCCGACCGTGGCACGCTGAGAGGTGAGCGAGTGGATAGATGGGCGCAGAAAAGTGACCGCAAACACAAAAAAGCCGGTGCTGAACAAGACGGTTGGAAAGCTATTTGCTAACAGCAAAAAAATAAATCCTAGCGCGGCATCCAAGATAGAAGCCTTGATCACGGCAGCTTCTCCCCAGCGTTTTGTAAAGAGGCCCGTCAGCAAGCCGCGGCCAATCAGGGCGATAAAACCGACCACGGTTAGGATTGCTCCAATGCGTTCGGGAGAATAATCTAGCTTTTGGACTATATACAAGCTAAAGATGGCTTCAAAATTGCTAGTGCCAAAGGTGGCCAGAAAAGCCAGGAACAACATAAAACCGATTGGGCTGAATAAAGCCCGCCACAGGCCGCCCAGGCTCACAAACCTGAGCCTGCCCTGCGCCTGGGCGCGAGCTTGGCGTGGGAGCGATTCGGGCAGCAGCAGGGCAATCAGTATCAGTGAAACGAGCGACATGCCCGCGGCGATGAAAAAGGGAATCGAGAGCGATCCCTTGGCAAACAATCCACCGATCCCCGGACCAATGATTGTCCCCGCGCCAGCCGCCGCGCCCAGCAGCCCCATGCCGCCGCCGCGCTCTTTATCTGAGGTGCTATCACCGATAAAAGCCATCGCGGTCGAGAGTGTAGCCGACGAGAGCACGCCCGAAAACGCCCGTGAAACAAACAGCATCCACAACTCGGTAGAGAGGCCGAACAGCAACATGGATAGCCCATAGCCCAATATGCCGATCATCAAGATAGGCTTGCGGCCGGTTCGGTCAGACAGGCTGCCCCAGATTGGGCCGAACAGAAATTCGGTCAGCGCTGAGGTGGCAACCAACAAGCCAAACGCGCCGCCGCCGGCCCCAAATTGCTCAATGTAGAATGGCAAAACCGGAATGACCATGCCAAAGCCCAGCATGACGACCACCAGAGCAAAGGCCAACAAGTAGAGGTTCCTGCGGTTTGTCACTTGCATAACATTCTCACTTACTTGGCAGGGTGACTGTGCCTCTGTCGCCATCTACGGTAATCACCTGTCCGCTCTGGATGCGCCGGGTCGCCACGCCCGTGCCCATCACCGCCGGGATGCCGTACTCGCGGGCCACAATTGAGCCGTGCGAGAGCGGCCCGCCGACATCGGTGACGACGGCGGAGGCCATTGCAAATAACGGCGTCCAAGCTGGCGTGGTGGCGCCGGCCACCAGCACATCGCCGGGGCGCATGTGGCCGAAATCTTGTGGGCTATGCAGCACACAGGCGGGCGCGGTGACCTTGCCTGGGCTTGTGGGCACGCCTTTGAGTGTATCGCTGGTCTGGACATCCTCGGAATGAGCGATGAAAGAGTCGGTCTTGATGCCTAGAACGCGTTCTTTGTAGGGTATCATAGGCGGTGGCGTGATGCTCTTCATTTTCTGCTGAAAGGCTTTGCGCTGCGCCACACGCCTGACCAGATCATCGAGCGCCATGCCGCCTTCCAGGGCCGCCACACCAGCATTGACTTCTTCCTTCTCCAGCCAGTAGATGTCGTCAGCCTGCCTGATGGCGCCTGCATCGGCAAAGCGCCCGCCCATCTCGCGCAGCATTTGGCGCAGGACAGGATAAGCCAGACCAATTTCGGCCAGGGCATCTTCGCGTATTTCCGCCATTGACTGCCCCCACTTGAGCGCAATGCGAAAAGCCCACAGCTTGAGACCTTTCAGGCGTCCTAGCATTGTTTCGGTGGTCTGGATGCGCCTGGCTTCACTGGCCTGCTGGCGCTCGTGTGGGTTGGTTCCATCGCCGCGCAGGTACATCTTGATATTTTCCAGCATCGGCTCCGGGCGATCAAGCGGCAGCGGCTCGCCAAAGTCCAATTGAAAAACAATGTACCCGAACTGCCTCAGATGCTGCTCAAAGCGGCCTTGCATCTCCTTCCATTCGTCAGGGCTGACCCGATTGGGCGATTGTCCATTGGTCAGTTGGGCAACCAATTCCTCGGAAGGTGTTTCCAGCACATAGGCAGCTAACTCTTTCCGCTCGCGGCACCACATGGCCAGGTCGTAGAGCGACTTTTCTGCGCGGGCCGGGATATTGTTCCAGCCCATCATCAGGGTCGTGGCTGGCGGATCGCTCTCCTGCTTGACCATCTTGTTGTATACCTGTGTGAGCAGCCCCTCCGAGCCAGCCGATGCGCCCATGGTGGCGAACATCAATCCACCGATATAGTAAGTAGCAGCGTCAACGAGCGATTGTGTGTCTCGCCAGAGGTCAGCCGGAGGCATCTGGCTGGGCGACTTGTCTGTATATTGGGCGACGGCAGCCTGATATTTTGGGCGCAGCTCATCACGCCACATCGGAACCAGGTTGCGCAGAAGGCGCGGATAACCTGGCAGCAGCCCAAAGAGAATCCACCACCATGTCTTGGTTGGGAAGCTGGTATTCATATAGCCATAGGAATTGACGCTGGTAAAGTAATCTGCTGCAAACACCCCCTCTAAACCGATCATGTGCTTGCTGATTTGCGGCATCTGCCTGAGCAAGGAAGAAATGCCCAGCGAGATAAACAGCGGGCAAAGAGGACCAGGCATCAGGTCAATGATGCTAGAACGCATATAGATGCCTTTGGGGTCGGGTGGAGTCCACTCGATGGGCGCTTCCATCTCCCCACTCTCCCCTTTGGGGATCGCGGGGCAGGCCGGCAGCGCAGTGATGGGCCGGGCCTGGACGATGGCGAAAATACCCTCACCACCCCTAGCCTTCGGTTGGGGCAGGCCAGCCCCTCTCCCGGCGGGAGAGGGGAACGTCAGCGTCCATTCAATATCCATCGGCATACCATACAGTTGCTCAATCTGCACACCCAGCCGGGTCAACTCGGCCACCTGTTCATCGCTCAACACCGGCGCGCGGCGCAAATGCCCTGGCATCGGCTGCTCCTGCGTGCCACCCTCTATCCGCGCCGTCATCACCTGCTTGTCAGGCGTCTCGCGCACCAGCACCTTGCCCGTAGCTTTCTCTACCGTCAACGTGTCGGGCGTCACCATCCCGCCCACAATCGCCTCGCCCAAGCCCCAGGTCGCAGTGATCATTGCCTGATCGCGTTTGCCGGTGACAGGATTAGCCGTGAACAGCACACCCGCCGCATCAGCGAACACCAATTGCTGCACCACCACCGCCAGTAGGGGCAGATCGCGTAGG
>JBGSMF010000271.1:0-2036 GCA_041740315.1 Thermoflexales bacterium | reverse complement strand
GATGAAGTTATCCGACAGTATATTGAGTCGCAAGGTGAAATGCTTTCTTCCGACACCAACGAGCCTGTGGGCATCGGAGAACTTTAGGCGACTTTCAGTCGCATTTCCAAGCTACCGCCTTTAGGCGGTAGTAGTTGACTTCTCGCAACATTTCAGAGCGATAAGCTGGGATGCACCACTATTCCACGCTTATTAATGCCATCGCAAAACAGGTTGCGCTTAGTGTCCCTGCGCAATCTTATGCGCTGGAAACACTCAAGACGTTTACCAAGGCAGAAATCGCTCACATCATGGGCGCCGTCTATAGCGGGCTACTTGAATATAATCACGCCCATTTGCCATGTCCAATATTGATTGTGTACGGCGACAAGGACAAGACAGGCAAAGTCAAGTCGTACTGCAATCGCTGGGCAGAGCAGGAAAAGAGAGAATTAAAAATCATTTCAAATGCGGCCCACAATGCAAACATGGATAACCCGGACGAATTCAACAAGGCCTTGGATGAATTTTTGGAAAAGCAAGAGTGAACAAATGAGGAGGCCGGGTTTTGTGTTGTTGATGTAGCAGGCACTTTTGGGGGTTGCCAGTTGAGATTGTTGTGGCAAGTAAAAGAGCTTGGAGAGAGTCTGGGCACTTGGATCGCCCGCGCCGTAAAACGCCAGGCCATATTGCGCGCGCCCATTATCGAGGCGCACCCAGAACGTGAGCGCGACTTTTGCGTGCTGCTGCCGGTGGCCAAGCTGGAACGCGCCGAGCAACTGGCGCCATTGGCGGCTGCGTTGGCGGCCGCCAACGATGGCGAGGTCGTGGTGGTATACGTTGAAGCAGCGTCCCAGCCACTGTCGGCCGAAAAGACTTGGCCGGTGGTAGAGCGCGCCAGGCAAATTGTGGCCGAGGCGCGCGTGCCGGTTCATTCCATCATTCGTATAGAGACAGACGCCGTAGCAGGCATTTTTGAGGCTGCGCGCGAAATTGAGGCAGATGTCATTGTCATGGGCTGGCGGCCCAAACCACACACACGCGAACGGCTGTTGGGTCGGACGCTTGACCCGCTGCTGGCAAACCCACCTTGCGACATATTGGTACTGCGCGCAGGAACAATTGGCGCGCCGCGTCGCACGCGTTGCGTGGTGCCATTGGCTGGCGGGCCCAACGCGATTGGCGCATTGGAGTACGCGCTACAATTGGCTGAGCAGTGGGACGGCCGGGTCACCGCGCTTACAGTCTTGGAACATGCCACACCCGCCGAGCGCGCTACCGCCGAGAAAATGCTGCGTGAGATGGCCGGAAAACACGCTCACCATCCACGCCTGACCACCCTGGCCATCAACGCGCCCAATCCTACAGAGGGCATTTTGCAAGCCGCCGCCGGCCACGACCTGGTCATGCTGGGCGCTTCGCGCGAGGGGATGGTTGACCGCGCCTTGTTCGGCGATATTCCCGAACATGTGGCAACGGCTTGCCACGCGCCAGTCATCATTGTCAAACGGCGCATGGATCCGGTGACGGGTTGGCTGCGGCGCGCGCTCGACAGTGCCTCGGCTATGCTGCCGCGCCTGGCCTTTGACGAGCGGGTTGAGGTGTACAAAGCCATCCGCCGCGCGGCGCGCCCAGACGCCGATTATTTCGTCATGATCGGTCTAGCCGCCGGGATTGCCGCGTTGGGCTTGCTGCTGAATAGCCCGGCCGTCATCATTGGCGCGATGCTCGTTGCGCCCCTGATGGCGGCGATTGTTGGGCTAGGGATGGGCGTGGTGATGGGCGACTTGCGCCTGCTGAAAATAGCCGCCAGCGCAACCCTGCGCGGCATGCTGCTGGCTATTGGCATTGGCATTGTGGCTGGCTGGCTGGCGATTGACCCAACACCCACCGCAGAAATTCTGGGCCGCACCCAGCCCACACTCCTCGATTTGGGCGTGGCGCTCGTTTCCGGCGCGGCGGGCGCGTATGCGCTGTGCCGCAAAGATGTGTCGGCCTCGCTGCCCGGCGTGGCAATTGCCGCGGCGCTGGTGCCGCCCTTGACGACCGTGGGCATT
>JBGSMF010000270.1:0-6995 GCA_041740315.1 Thermoflexales bacterium | reverse complement strand
GCTGGCGCGCGGGCGAGTTGCGCCTGCGCGCCGAGATGGTCCGACCGACCTTGTGTCAAGCGTTGCGTATCATGATGGGCAAATAGATGCGCCGCAGGGCGACGCCGACAGGCGTCACCTTTACTGCTAGCAGGCTGTCGGAGAGCGGGCTGGTAGGCTCGTAGTGCGCGCACTACGAATGGCCCTCTCCGACAAGCTCCTAGCAATGGGCCTAATTTTTTGGAGGTGCAACAGGCCGCCAAACTGGAAATTCATCGGCAACAAGATTCCTTGTCAACTGCCAGTGTTCTTTGCCGTCGCTGCTTACAATAAAAACTTTGCAACCCCCGTTTGGCTTCATGCAACAGCAAGCATCATACGCCAGGTACTTGCCATCCGGCGACCAACTGAGATCGTACATAGATTGTTCGCCCTTGTGAACCAGATTCTGTATGGACCGCGTTTGTGTGTCTACAACGTCAATGCCATCATGTGAAAGAAAAGCAATTCGCTTTCCATCAGGAGACCAGACTAAACCTCCACCGCTTTTCTCTAAGCAATTCACCTCGTTGCTGTCTACAAGCGCCCAACAAGGTGCGTCTGCGCTGAAAGCTATCATTGTGCCATCGGGCGACCACGCAAGGCTTCCTGCTACATTCTTGTAGATCAACTTTTTGGATGTTCCATCTACACTCTGTATATACAAGTCTTGACCTTCCCACCATGGGTCTTGGTCCGCTGGAGCAGAAGGGGGCAAAGTGACAAATGCAAAACTTGATCGGTCGGGTGACCAACTCCATGTGTGTGTCTCTGCGGGGAATTGGGATAACATACTCAGTTGCTGAGTAGCAACGTCAAGGTGCCAGATTGCAGATGGTTCGGGATATCCTTTTCCCCACCTAAAAAGAAATCCCTTTTCATCTGCTGACCATGTAAGTGATTCGGTGTACCCTCCTTCGGGCAAGGGGTATGTTTGTAAGGCCATTTTCGCAACGTCCACGCTGCAAATTAGTGATGGACCGCCTTTTTCCAAAGCACATACATAAGCCACTTGTCTTCCAGAAGGAGACCAAGCGGCAGGAAAAAGAGTTATTCCATGCACCCCCAATTTTTTAGAGATATCGGTTCGATGTCCCTGCAGGTCAACGAGATAATATCTCCAGTCGTCTGATAACCCCGAAAGGACTACCAGAGAGCTATCCTCTGGCCTGGATTGGCACCCATTGCTCAAGCCAACGATCACAATGAGCACTAATGTCGCCGCCACCTGAACCAAATTGTGCTTCTTAATTTTGATTCTCACTCCCATATCACCCTGCGCAATAGTTCTGGTGTGTGTACAAACTCGGCCCTTATGGCGTATCCAATATCAGGCAGTATGGTGAGTTGTGTGTAGATTCGTTCCGCCCGCAGTTCAATTGCAGGCGAGCCGACAAATTACACAAGATTTGCAATACTGCCCAATATCGTAACTACTCAGCCGTGTAAGCATCCTGAGCGGAGCGCCGCACCCCTTCGACTACGTTTCACTCCGCTCAGGCTGCACGGCGCGTAGTCGAAGGATGCGGCCTGAGTAGTTACCCAATATCACTAGTTACCAAATAGACGACATGAGCACGCTTTCCACCAGGGATGAAAGTGCCTCGATAAGTCGAGGATTCCCGAACTTGTTCGGGCTATTTTCGGAATAGTAGTGGTAATTTACAATTCGGTTCTTGGTAGAGCTTGTTCCAAGAGTCCGCGCGCAATTACTCGATATGCCGGGTGGTAAGCTGCCCTGTACGTTTCCGAATGATGCACTGCCGGGTAGCCCTGCGCCTCCAACGGCTTGATAAAGCGGCGCAATGCCTCTACACTAAACGGCAGTTCGCCTGCGTGTGCCATCTGTTCTGCACAGTCCCAGTATCGCCGCAGGGTTTCTGTGGCGCCGCGCGCCTGGCTGGCAGTTTGAATAAATGCCGCCAACAGCATCCTCGCATCGCCCCCCGCCGCCACGTATGGCCGGAGGTTGACACGGACCAGCCGTCCATCTGGCGATAATGTCTCTACCAGCGGCTCTGGCAGGCCTGGCCCCATCTCGGCCAATTCTCGCTCCAGCCACTTTTCAACTGCCCTGCTATCCTTAACCGCATGCTCGCTGCCCAGGGCGGTTTGGTGGACAAGTTTGTACAAATCTTGCATTTCCTGGCGAGGTCGGCGCGCAAACTGATCGGCCAGGATACGCCGAAAAGAGCATGTTTCTTCTGACAAGACTCTCACCATACGAACGGTACAAACATCTTGGTTTGACGCATGTACTCTCGGTACGCGGGGCCGAAAAAGCGGATATTTTCTGCCTCTTCCACTTGGGCCGTTGCCGCCAGGGCCAAGCTGGCCGCCAAGGCCAGGCCTGCGCCCGGCCATGAGGGCGATTTGAAAAACACACCCCACGCCAAAAACAGCAACGAGCTATACAAAGGGTGCCGGATATAGCGATACGCGCCGATGGTGACGAGCGTTGAGGTTTTTTCCAGCCCAATCAGCGGCGCGCCACCAACGTCATCGCGTTCGGCGGTGGGCTGCCCGATCTTTTTGAGCAACTGCATGCCATGGATCACCAGAAAGGCCGAAATCGCCAACAACGACCAAGAGATGATCTGATGCCAGGAGAATGGTTCGTAAAACCAGGCCCTCAGGTTCAACAACGCCAATGCCACGATCGCTTCCCAGGCAAAGAAGCGATAAAAGCCGTGCGACCGCGGCGCGCGCAGCGAGGCTCTTGAAATATATATGATGACGGCAGAAGCAGCGATGAAAACTAGCCCACGCATAATATCAAAACTCATGCCCCTATACCCCTGTGCTCCTATTTGTCAGCGGCAGGCAGCCAGCCGCGTTGAGCCGCCACCGCAATGGCCGCCGCCCTCGAATCTACCCCCAGCTTGTTGTAAATGCTGGCCAAGTGAGCCTTGACCGTGCGTTCGCTGATGCCTAGTCGGGCGGCAATCTCTTTGCTGCGTTCGCCTCGCGCGATTGCTTCCAACACCTCAATCTCGCGCCCGGTCAATTCAATGCCGCCAGAGGGCCTGACCGCCTCTGTATGTGAGAGCAGTTGAGCCACAGTTTCCGGCTTGAGCAGCAATTCGCCGCGCGCCGCAGCCCGGATGGCGTTGAGCAGGGTCTGGCGATCGGTGTCTTTGAGCAGGTATCCCCGCGCCCCGGCTCTCAAGCCGCGCACCATCAGATCATCTTCGTTGTAGGTCGTTAGAATGACCACTGCCACTTGGGGTTGCTCGGCGCGCAATCGCTCGATTGCGGTCAGCCCATCCATGCCCGGCATGCGCAAATCCATCAGCACCACATCTGGCTGCAATTCACCGGCAAGCCGCACGGCCTCGGCTCCATCGGCTGCTTCGCCCGCCAATTCAATCCCGTCCTCGGTTTCCAAAATCAGCCGCAGCCCCTCGCGGATGATGAGATGGTCATCGGCAATCAGCACCCGAATTGTGTCTTGCATAAGCTCCTCTTTACAGCGGCAGGTGCAGCTTTAGCCGGGTTCCCTGCCCTGAGGCGCTGGCAATTTCCAGCGTTCCCCCGGCCAGGCGGGCGCGCTCACGCATCCCCAACAAGCCATAATGCCCAGGCTGCGCCGAATCGCTGGCAGGGTCGAATCCAATGCCGTTATCTCGCACCTCAATCTCAATGTGCTGGTCGGCCTTGGCAACGTTTACCCACGCCTGGGTGGCCTGGGCGTGCCGGGCAATGTTGGTTAACCCTTCCGCCACGACCCGCAGAACATGTTCGCAGATAGCGTCCGGCAAAGCAGGGAGCAGTGCCATCTCAACCTGGCAGGCGATGCCGGTGGCTGTAGTGAAGCGATTGGCTTCGCGGTGCAGAGATGTCGCTAAATCGCTTGGGGCAACAGCGTCTTGGCGCAAGTCGTCAATGGCGCGGCGGGCGTCTGCCAGCGTGGCCCGGGCGCGCGCCATAGCTTGTTGCACAATCACCTGTGCCCTATCGTGGTGACCGCTGGACAGGTGCGAGTTGGCTGCTTCTAATTGCAAAATCAGCCCTGCCAATCCTTGGGCCAGCGTGTCGTGCAGTTCGCGCGCCATGCGCTGGCGCTCGGTGGTTAGGGTCAGGTCTTGCACCCGCTCTGCATAGTCGGCCAGTTGGCCGTGAGCCGTCTCCAGTTCGCGCAGCAGTCGCTGGGCTTGGTCGCGCGCATCTACTTGCCGCTCGTACAAAATAACATATACTGCAGCAAAAAGCGCCGCCGGCACTGCTACTGCCGCCCCAAACAGCATGGCTTGCCGGCCCTGGCTCAGCCCGAACCCAAGCATCGTCAATACCAGAAAAGCCGCCGCCACCGCGATTGTGGCGCGTTTGTCTTGCCGCCACAAGATGCCAACCGCCATCCCAATTAACGCCGGATACAACCCCAGGATAATGCCGATATTGGCTGCCAATAGTATCAATGCAAAGGCAATTCCGCCTTGGATTGCCAGGTAAATGAGGCTTTGCTTGATGGTACGAGTAAAATGAGGGCTGAGCCAATACAAAACAGTGTGCAGCAACATCAAAAACGCAAACGGAATCAGGCGGGCGGGGGCATGCAGTTCAAGCAAGGGCTGCACGGTCAAGGCGAATATCGCCCCCATCACCAGTGTCACAATGACGAAAAATGGGCGCGTCTCGCGAATTTCGCTCTCTGATTCTGCGTCAAAATGAGCCAGCCACTGCCAGATTTTCATAGCTCTTGTATTATACTCCGCTTGCCTGCTTTTGGCATTGTCCAGTCGGACAGTGTACAAAGGTGCATGGCATTACAGCCGCCCGGACGATGACAGGCGCGCCGAAATTTGCTACACTGGATGCAAATCAAGGGTGTGCAACCCGCCTGCGGTTTTGCCGTGGGCATCCTACGATTTTGCCGTAGGCATAGTCAGGCCACGACGAGATGGCTTGTGCAAGGAGAAATGGCAAATGAATGACACAGTCCTTCGGGCCAGTAATTTCCGCAAAATGTATGGCAGCACGGTAGCCGTAGATGACATTAGCTTTCAGGTGCAGCGCGGCGAGGTTTTTGGCTTGCTGGGGCCGAATGGGGCAGGCAAGACCTCTACGTTGGAATGTTTAGAAGGCCTCCGGCAGCCCACCGGCGGCGAGTTGGATATCTTGGGGGTTGATCCCAGCCGCCCGCTTGGCGCGCGCAAGCTGCGCAACCTCATCGGCGTCCAGCTTCAGGCATTGGCCCTGCCGGCCAATATGCAGGTGGCCGAGGCCATGCGCTTTTTCTGCGCCTACCACGGTGTTGCGCCGCGCTACGACTTGATTGGGCGTTTGGGGTTGGAGGAAAAGCGGCACAGCCAATACCATCAACTTTCAACCGGCCAGCAGCGCCGGCTGGCGCTGGCATTGGCTGTGGCTCACAAGCCGCCGATCCTTTTCTTGGACGAGCCGACGGCTGGCCTGGATGTTGGCTCGCGTGCCGAATTGCACGAACTGGTGCGAGAACTGTGCCGCGAAGGCGTCACTATCATTCTGGCCACACACGACATGGCCGAAGCAGAAAAAATAGCTGACCGCGTTGCCATTTTGCTGCGCGGCAAGCTTGCCGCCACCGGCACCCCGCGCGAACTTACCGCAGCCGGCTCTGGTTTTACCAAGGTCTCTGCTCGCACCGAACAAGCGGTGCTTCATCTCAACAACACGGCCTTTCCCGCTGTTCAGCGCCATCACTTGGATGAAGAATATGCTGTTTACTTTAGCACCGATCCCGGCGCCACCGTGACGGCGCTGCTGAATTACATTGGCGCTCAGGGCGACAAGCTGATTGACTTGCGGGTCGAGCGCCCCACGCTGGAAGAACGTTTTCTTGAAATCACGACGATTGGAGATAAACAATGACAGCCTTTGCGAACCACTTTAGTTTTGAATTCAAAACCGGCCTGCGTAACTCTACACTGCTATTCATGAACTATCTTTTCCCGCTGGGCTTTTACGCAATGATGGGGCTGGTCATGACCCAGGTCAATCCCTTTTTCACCGAAAGCATGCTCCCGGCCATGATGATTTTTGTGATCCTGGCCGGCACCATCCTGGGCTTGCCCAGCCCGCTGGTCGAGGCGCGCGAGGCTGGCATCTATCGCAGTTTCAAGATCAATGGTGTGCCGGCCATTTCAATTTTGGCCATCCCAGTGTTAACCACCACTTTTCACGCCCTGATCGTCGCCAGCGTGGTTTCCCTCACGGCCGCCCCGTTCTTTAAAGGCGTGCCGCCTTCCAATTGGGCCAACTTGGCCTGGCTGGCAGTGTTGTTTGCCTTTACCTGCAGCGCAATCGGCGCGCTCATCGGTGTGGTATCTGCCAACAACCGGGTGACCGTCTTTTGGTCGCAGCTCATCTTTTTGCCTTCTATGCTCATCGGCGGCTTGATGATGCCCCTTACCATCTTGCCCGAGTCGGTTCAACCCTTTGCGGCGCTCTTGCCCACCGCCCACGCCATGCAAGCCTTCCAGGGCTTGGCCTATGGTCAAGCGACGGTGTTCAACCCGCTTGCCTCGGTGGTCATTTTGCTCTCTAGCGGCCTGCTCGCCTTTGGCCTGGCTATCTATCTGTTCAACTGGGATAGCGTCAACCGCACTCGCCGGGGACATCCATTGATGGCCTTGCTGGCGCTGGCGCCTTATCTGGTCGGGCTGCTGTTGTGGCGCTAACGTAACTTGCTCACCCTCCCGCAGGTTTGAACGCTTTTGGGTGAATATTGCCTCCTTCAGTTTGACCAGTTTGCCGAGGCTGTCAAATTGTAACCTGCGGGAGGGTAGGCTGAACAATCACAACCGGCCTATTTTTCGCACCCCATCGGCTTGCATTCTTATGCAAGCCGATGGTTTTTTCTCTACCGTACACTTTCTGCCCGGAGTGAATTCTGCGAGAACAATGCCGAGATTTTTAGCCACGAATTGCACGAATTCCACTAATTTGCTCTGTCTTTTTCGTGCTAATTCGTGAAACCTGCGCCTGCGCGCAGTGCA
>JBGSMF010000269.1:0-9782 GCA_041740315.1 Thermoflexales bacterium | reverse complement strand
AATAGAGTTTATCGGAAATAACGTAGCCAACGTATCCCCATACGTTGGCGGACTGGCATGGGGATGCCAATCCTGCTATTTCCAATAATGTCTAATATTTTGGGATGTTTCGAGGCAAGCGATGAGTTCAAGTCGTTGGGCACAGCCCCGCCCGCGCAAGCGGCGACGGTCGGGAGCATTGAGTTGGTTTGTGATCATATTGAGCGTTGCGGCGATCTCGCTCGTATGTGTTTTTGGCGGGACATTGCTCTCTGCTCTCAACCTTCGTTCAGCCGATGGCAAAGCGAGCGGCGGGCTGGGTGTGGGCGCAGAGTTTGTTGAATATCCTCGCTGGGAGGGTGAAGCAAGAGTCAATATTTTGGTGATGGGCATTGACCAGCGCGGCCAAGAGCAAGGCCCGTGGCGCACCGATACGATGATTGTGTTGAGCGTTGACCCGGCCAGCAAGAGCGCCGGCATGCTCTCTATTCCGCGAGACTTGTGGGTAGAGATTCCAGGCTATGAGCAGAATCGCATCAACACTGCCTATGTGGTGGGCGAAACAACCCAGTATCCCGGCGGCGGTCCGGCGCTGGCCAAAAAGACCGTGCAGCACAATCTGGGCGAGCCGATTCATTATTACATCCAGCTCAACTTTACCGCGGCGGAAAAACTGGTGGATTTGATTGATGGAATAGATGTGTATGTCGAGCGCGAGATTGACGATCCACTTTACCCTGACCATGCTTATGGCTATGAGCCGCTTTACATCCCTGCCGGCTGGCAGCACATGGATGGCAAGCTGGCGCTCAAGTATGCGCGCAGCCGCCACGCCGGATCGGATTTTGACCGCGCGCGCCGCCAGCAGCAGATTGTGTTGGCGGTGAGAGACAAGCTCGCGCGGCCAGAGGTGCTGGCGCGCCTGCTGCCCCGCGCCAGCGAGATAGCCAACACGCTTGACAGCGCCGTGCAAAGCGATCTGACACTAGACCAGGTACTGCGCTTGGCTCAATTGGGCGCAGAGATAGATTCTGCGCGTATTCGCTCGGCGGTGATTGATTCGACCATGACGCAAAACTGGACAACACCCAGCGGAGCGCAAGTGCTCATTCCAGACCGCGCGCAGATGGCGGTATTGCACGACATTATTTTTTCACCGCCGGCGCAGGCTGGCAGCCAGGCCGAGCAAATTACGGCCGAAGCAGCGCAGATCGTTGTGCAAAATGGCACCCCGCAGCCCAACTTGGCGGCGCAGACTGCCGAGTGGCTGCGAGGCCAGGGCTTTGTGGTTGCCAATGTTACCATCGCTCCCCATTCAGATTATCCGGCTACTTTGATCATGGTGTATACCGGCAAATGGGCCACTGCGCGCGCTTTGGCGGCCAGTTTGGGCGTACCCGGCTCGGCGGCGATTCCTGGCAGTTCGCCGGAAGGGGCGTATGATATTAAGGTGATTTTAGGGGCCGATTATCGCCCCCCTGCGCAATAGTAACTCTTTGGTAACTACTCAGCCGGCATCCTTCGACTACGCGCCGCGCTCCTTCGACTGCGTTTCACTTCGCTCAGGATGCGCGGCGCTCCGCTCAGGCTGCTTACACGGCTGAGTAGTTACACTCTTTGTTTATGTGTAGCTGCTCACCCTCTCGCAGGTTTGAATGCCTTGGGGTGAGAACTCGACCAGGATTGCTGGCCCGCCCAGACAGCCAAATTTGTAACCTGCGGGAAGGTAGGCTGAACAGTCACGTTTATGCTATAATAACCCAAGACGATTAGATGATAGGGAGCTGACAACATCTGAATGGCTTTGCAAAATACTCACCCCCAAGCTAAAAGCAAACTTGGTTTGGCGCTAATCTTGTGGTTTGTGGCGCTCTTGGCCGCAGGCCTGGCGGGCAGCTATTTGGGCTATACGCGCATACGCGCTGTGGCGGCCAATTATGAGCCTCCGCGTGTCTTTCAGCCGGCGAAACCTACTCCCAAACAGACCCCCGCTACCCCTGAAGCGGTTATTCAAGTGCCAGACTGGCAAGGCAAAGAACGCATCAATATCCTGGTCATGGGCATTGATGAGCGCGAAAACGAGCAAGGCCCGTGGCGGACTGACACCATGATATTGGTATCGGTGGATCCGGTGGCCCAGACTGCGCTGATGATTTCCTTGCCGCGTGATTTATGGGTAACCATTCCTGGCTTTCAGGAAGACCGCATCAACAATGCGCACTTTTATGGCGATGCGTTTGATTACCCCGGCGGCGGCCCAGCGTTGGCAAAAAAGACGGTTCAGCAATTTCTGGGAGTGCCGGTGCATTACTATGCGCGCATCAACTTTACGGCCTTTGAAAAGATGGTTGACTTGATTGGCGGAATTGACGTTGATGTGCCTCAGGAGATTAACGATCCCGAATACCCCGAGCGCAACGGATATGGGTTTGACCCATTGTATATCCCGGCTGGACGGCAGCATATGAATGGCGAACTGGCCCTCAAGTATGCGCGCTTTCGCCATGACGACCGGGGCGACTTTGGCCGCGCGCAGCGCCAGCAGCAGGTGATTTTGGCCATACGCGACCAGGTGTTGCGCGCTAACAAGTTTCCAGAACTGTTGCGCAACGCGCCCCAACTGGTGGCCACGCTGGGTGATGCACTGCAGACAGACCTTTCGATAGAGCAGGGATTACAACTAGCCCAGTTGGCTATGCAACTGAAAGGTGATAGTATCAAAGGCGAGGTGATTGACGAGAGGATGGTCCTGTTTTCAACCACGCCAGATGGCTACCAGGTGCTTATCCCGTTGCGTGAAGAAATCCGCAAGCTGCGCGAGCAGTGGTTTGTGGCTGGGGTGGTTGCCGGCGGCACCGCTTTGCCTGAACGGCAAATCCCCCGCGTGATGGTAGTGAATGGCACCTTGCGCGCGGGCTTGGCTTTGCAAACGGCCAACACGTTAACAAACGAAGGCTTTCGGGTGGCCAACTATGGCAATGCCGATCGTTTCGATTATGCCCAAACCATTATTATAGATTACATTGGCAGCCCGGTGGCGCAACAGTTGGCGGGGGTATTGGGCGTGCCACACACGGCGGTGCAGGCGGGCAGCGGGGCGCATGGCGACTATGACATTCAGGTGATCTTGGGGGCCGATTATGCGGCCCAGTTTGGGCCGTTGCCGGTGATAGAGACTCCAATGCCAGTCATCACTGCAACTGCGCTTGCCCCATCGTTAACAATTACACCTTGAGGGTTTTTCTCTAGAGTTTCCATATGGGATTCCATACCAGCAAGAACGCAAATTTCTGCACCACGGAGACACGGAGAACACAGAGGTTTTAGGCTTTTCTCCGTGTCCTCCCCCCGGCACTTGCGCGCCAGGGGCAAGTGTGTGCCTGTGTGGTTATTTTCGGAGGAGGACTATGGGACAAAAATTTATTCATCCGGCCGCGCGTTATTTTCAAGATTTTGAAATTGGCGACAAGATCGTGACACAGGGGCGCACAATCACTGAGGCGGATATCGTCGCCTTTGCGGGGATCTCGGGCGACTATAACCCGCTGCACATGGATGCCGAGTCTACTCGCGATGGCCTGTTTGGCGAGCGTGTGGCTCATGGCCTGCTGGGGCTATCGGTTGCTTCTGGCCTGGCGTGGCAGTTGGGGGTTATGGCCGGCACGGTAGAGGCCTTTATGTCGCTAGAGTGGAAGTTCCGCGCGCCGATCAAGATTGGCGATACCATCCGGGTGGAAGCCGAGATTACACAGCGCAAGGCTATGCCTTCGGCGGGCGGTGGCATTGTCACGCTCAATGTCGTCGTCAAGAATCAGCGTGATGAGACGGCCCAAAAGGGTCAATGGACGGTGATGGTCAAGAGCCGTCCGGCCTAGAGCTTTTAAAAGTGGGTTGTAGGGCCAATACCTTTCAAATAAGGGGTTGCCCGTGGGGGCAGGTTTCAAACCTGCCCATACGCCAATAGTGTTATTTGAAAGGTATTGGTTGTAGGATAGATTCGTAATATGGCAAACTGCCCCATCTGTGGCACTCTGCATATGCCCAGCTCGCGCACCTGTCGGGTGTGCGGGGCTAGCCTGTTGGCAAGCGATATTTCCAAGCCGCCAGTGGAAAGAGCCGCAGCGGAGCTAGAGCCGGAAACTGAGCTTGACATGCCTGTGCTCATGTTGACGGCGGTGGCATCGGGGCAGCAACTTCGGCTGGCGGGCCAGCCAGAATATCTGTTGGGGCGAACCGACCCCGAACGCAGCATGCAGGTAGATGTGGACATGTCGGGCTTTGGCGGGTGGGAGGGCGGCGTTTCCAGGCGGCACGCGCGAATTTTTTGTGAGGGCGGGCAATTTTTTGTCGAGGACCTGCGCAGCGCGAACGGCACCTTCCTCAACGAGATTCGCCTGGAGCCGGGGCGCGCTCAGCCCTTGCAATCGGGAGACACGATCAAACTAGGTATAGTGCGCTTGTATGTTGAGTAAATCATCCTCCCGCAGGTTTGAATAGCCTGCGGGAGGACAATTCAAGGGAGGATAAAATGAAGATTGTTAGCGATGGCGGCATGGATTTGCCCGATGAGCTGTGGGGCGAGTTTGACCTGGAAATTGTGCCGTTGACATTATCGTTTGGAGGCGAGCACTATCGAACAGGCCAGATCAGTCCGGACGAGTTTTACGCTCGCCTGAAAGAAAAGGGCGAAGCGCCCACCTCTTCTTTGCCCTCATTGGGCGACATTGCGGCGGTGTATCGCAAGATCGGTCAAACCGACCGCGACATTCTTTCGATCCACATTTCTTCGGGCCTGTCTGGCACCTATGGCGTGGCGCAGATGGCGGCCCAAGACTGCGCCGATTTGAATGTGACAGTAGTAGATACTAAAACGCTTTCTGGCGCGCAGGGCATGCAAGTGTTGGCCGCGGCGCGCGCGCTGAGGCAAGGCAAGCCGCTAAAAGCCGTCTTGCAGCGCATCCAAGAAGTGAGCGCAGCCGCCGAAACTTTGTATACGCTGGATACGCTCAGTTATCTACAGCGTGGCGGGCGGATTGGCCGGGTGCAGGCGCTGGCCAGCTCGCTGCTGAATATCAAACCCGTCATCACGGTAGACAAGGAAACGGGCACCTATATTGCCCCCGGCAAGGCGCGCTCGCTGCCCAAGGCGCTGGCGCTGATTGCCGACATGGTGCGCGACAGGATTGGCGCGGGCAAAAAGGTATGGGCGCACGTGCTGCACGGCCAAGCTAGGACCGAGGCCGAGCAACTGGAGGCGCTGTTGCGCGAACGGCTAGACTGCGCTTTTTTGAGCATTGGCAGGGTAGCGCCAGTATTGGGCGTTCACACCGGCCCGGCCATCATTGGCGTGGCGTATGCCCCGTATGAGGTGATGGAAGGCTAGTTTCCTTTTACAACGTCTTTTCTTAAAACGTCTTTTCGCTAGAATGGCCTGGGAACACCTTGGCTTCTGGGTTGAGGTGATTGGCGGCCACATTCACTGCCAGCGTAGCCTGCGAAAACCCCACCGCAATCAGGTTGATTGGCTCGGCGCCGCTGATTGAGGCAATATCGCCAGCGGCATACACGCCGGGTAGGTTGGTTTCCTGGCGCGGATTGACATTGATAAAGCGCTTGGAGGCAAACTCTAGCCCCCAGGTCTTGATTGGCCCCAGGTCGGCCTTGAAGCCCAGGTTGAGCAGCACCGCATCTGCTTCTACGCTTGTTTCTTCTTGGGTGCGGTTGTCCACAATCACGGCATGGCGGAGTCGGCTGTCTCCTCCTACCTCTTTTAGCTCGTGGAACAGCCTGACGTCTACATTCGAGTGCAGCAGTTCGGTCACACTGGCGGGATGGGCGCGGAAGGTATCGCGCCGGTGGATGAGCGTGACCTGCCTGGCATAGTCCTTGAGGTTGAGCGCCCAATCAACAGCGCTGTCGCCGCCGCCCACAATCAGCAGGCGCTTGCCGCGAAACAGAGTTTTGTCTTTGACAAAGTAAAAGATGCCCTTGCCTTCGTAGGGATCCAGGGAGGCCGAATTGATCTTGTTGGGTGAAAAAGCCCCCACCCCGGCAGCTACCAGGATGGTTTTGGAATAGTGCACAGCGCTGGCGGTTTTCAGCGCCCACATGCCGGCGTCATTGCGTTCCAGGCTCATGACACGCTCGCCCAGGCAGAGGGTGGGGTTCCACTGCATCGCTTGCTCAAGCAGCAGCTTGACCAGGTCTTTGGCCAGCACCTTGGGGTGACCCGGCACGTCGTAGATATATTTTTCAGGGTACAGCACTGCCAGTTGCCCGCCTGGCTCGGGCAAGGTTTCGATGATTTTTGTCTCGAGTTCGCGCAAGCCGGCGTAAAACGCGCCAAACAGCCCAGTTGGCCCTGCGCCGATGATGGTGATATCATAAATGGTGTGTTCCGAATTGTCTTGTGCACTCATAGCGCTGCCTCCACTGGGGTTCATTATACCTTGTGAGCAAAGTGTGTCAACTGCTAATGATGATTAGATGGTGATGCGATGAAACAAATTCAAGCGATCAAACAACGGATGCAGCAGGCCGGCCCGCACAAGTGGCTAGAGAGCCTGTTGCCTGGCCTGGAGCAAAGCCGGGCCGAGTTGGCCGGGCGCGATCCGCGCGAGCTGGCCTGGCGCAGCGCGTGTGATTATGATGCGGCTTTAAACACGCTGCAAGTGTCCTATTGGGGCCAGGTGTATGCGCTGCGCTTTCCTGAACTTGAAGCGCGCGATATGGAAGGCCGCCCTGCCAGCCCTGAACGGCAGGCGCTTTTGTTGATGTATCTCAAGCTGGCCGACGGCGCGCCGGTTGAGGGCAAGTGGCTGGCCTATCGTGAATTGCCCGGCGGCATGTTTTACGCGCAAGCGTTTAATGGTTACGCCGAGCGGAGATTGGCGCGGGCATTTGATGGCGATCTGGCCGCATTAGAGCAGGCCGCGCGCAAGCTGGGGGGCGAGCGCCTGAGCCTGGGGCACGCAGCATTCGAGTTTGCCGTGCTGCCGCGCGCGCACCTGGCGGCGGTTTACTGGCTGGGGGACGAGGATTTCCCGCCCAATGCCAGCATCTTGTTCGATGCTGCCGCCAGCCATTACCTCACAGTAGATGCGCTGGCCGTGGTGGGCAGCCAGTTGGCCAGCCGGCTGATACGCGCCAAAGATGGGCGTTCGTTGAACAAAGGGGAAAACCTCACCGGGGCAGCGCTAGAGGAAAAAAATAAAACGCAAGAGTGATGCCCACTTTGCGTTTTACACTTTTTTATCCCCCCTTTGCCTCAACAAGTTGAGGATTCCGGCCAACTGATTTTGGTCACACCCTTATCAGTTGCCAACCGCCGCCTCGGCAACAGTCAGCGGCGTATCCATGGGCAAGCTAAAGCAAAAGGTGCTGCCTTGGCCCACCTCGCTTTCTACCCAAATTTGGCCGTTGTGAGCTTCTATGGCCATCTTGCAAAAAGTTAGGCCCAGGCCGGTGCCGCGCCGCTCTTGGCCGCGCTTTTCTACCTGGCCAAACTTTTCAAAAATCAGCTTGTGATATTCGGGCGAGATGCCCGGCCCGGTGTCTGCCACGCTGACGGTGGCATTGCTGCCTACCTGGCGAGCAATGACCGAGATGGTGCCTCCAGATGGAGTGTGCTTGATGGCGTTCGAGAGGAGGTTGGCCACAACTCGGCTAATGAGCTGCCTATCGCACGGCACTTGTTTCACATCGTCGCACAACGCCGTGCGGATTTCCAACTCTTCTACCTCGGTCAGGGCGCGCACCAGATCAATGCTTTCGCTGACCAGCACGCACATATCTACCATCTGGATGTTGAGCGCGAGCTTGCCGGCCTCCATCTTGCTTATATCGAGCAGTTCGTTGACCATGCCCAGCAACGAGTGCCCGCTGTGGCGGGCATTTTCTAGCAGGTGCTTTTGTTCGTCGTCCAGGTGTTCGCTGAGTGTGATGCGCAAAATATCTAGCCCACCCAACAAGGCCGTCATGGGGTTGCGCAGGTCGTGGACGATCATGCCGCTGAGGCTTTCGCGCAGACGCTCGGACTCTAGCAGGCCCAGGTTGGTATTGCGCAAACGGCTGGCCAGCGTGCCGCCCAAGAAAGCCGTGCCTATTGATGGCGCGGCAACTGTGAGGAGGTTGACCACCAGCAACAGCTCGCGCCCTTCAGGCTCGAACGGCATGTTCCAAATTTCAACCATTTTCAGCACGCCATAATATTCCAGCGCCAGGATGACGGCATAGTTGATCAAGCCCCACAAGGCTACTACCAATGCGCCATTGCGCCCCAGCAAAAACGAGGCCGCAACGACGATCAGAACATACACGGCAGGCAGGGGTGTTTGCGGCCCGCCGCACAGGTGAATGCCAATGGTCATGATGACTGTCCACGACATCAGCGCCGCCCATGCCAATTGGCGCGGCGGGTAATTGAATTGCAGCCCCATTAGCCCTAGCGCAGATATAACCGCGCCGATAAAAGCCGTCAGCACATTTTCAAATAGCGGGATTTGCAGGATTTTGGTGGGCACCCCCACTATGGCCAGCGAAGCCAGCACTCCTGAAGTAAGTATACCGAACAGGAGGACGTTGCGCAGGTCGCGTTGTTCATCTATTGCTTCCGGGGAAAAGATGGTAGATTTGGTTAGATTGGACATTTTTTATCTATCAACCCTAGCAGGCTGTCGGAGAGCGGGCTGGTAGGCTCGTAGTGCGCGCTTCAGCGCGCTAAAGCGCGCACTACGAACGGCCCTCTCCGACAAGCTCCTAGTGGTCAACCCCAGTGGTCAACCCCAGCGGTGGTCACCGAGCGGTTAATATAGGCCATGATAGTTTACACAAAAATTAGCCGCATGTCAAATTGAGAGGGTGTGATAGAATTGGGGCAGGGAAATTTCCAACACAGGAGGCGCGCATGAAACGCATAGTTATGGTGAGCCTGGTGTTTCTGGTTTGTACGCTGATTCCGTCTGCCCCGGCGCAGGCCCAGGTGGGTGATGACTGCATTGCGGTGGTCATTGAAACGAAAGAGGACCTGGGCGGCTTGCTGAATGGTATGGGGGTGAGCTATCGCCGCGTAACCTCGGACGACTTGAAAGATGAGGCCTCGCTGGCGCGTTTTTGTGTGCTGTTTGTGGGCGACGGCCTGCCCCCCAGCCTGGATGTGACCACCACCGAAGCGCTGGGCCAGTGGGTGCAGCAAGGGGGTGTCTTGTACCTTTCTGGCGAGGCGCGCTCTCTGCTGAATAGCGCCGCCGACGCGCAAATAATCTTTGACCCCACCAGAGGCCCCAAGGGCGAATTGGAAGCCGAGGTGCTTGACCCGGGGTTGGCTATGGTGGCAGGTGAGCGGGTCAAATTGCGCGCTGAGGCTGGGTGGCCCATCATGACGCACGCAGAAGGGCAGGTCTTGTTGCGCGGTCAGATGCAGGTTGGCGCTGGCGCCCAAGTGCCTTTGGTGGTACAGTTGGCGCGTGGCCAGGGCACGGTGGTGTATTCAGCGTTTGTCGGCCAAAGCAAACTGACCGCCGCCGAGCAGTCCCTGGCGCGCGCGTTGGCCCTGCGCCTGATTTATACTCGCCAGGTTGGGCAGGTGGCGCGCCAACGGTCCGCTTTGCCGGGGGCGGCCATTCAGATTGCGGCGCTGGCCCAGCCCAACTCTTTGCAGACTTTTAAACACGTGGCGCTTGCCAACCAAGATTTTGATATAGTGATGGATGATGCCGGGGGGCAATTATGGATCAGCGTCGTTTCGCCCCTGACGACCACCGCGCCGCTATCGCCGACTGCTGGCCGCCCGGCGGTGGTTCAGG
>JBGSMF010000268.1:0-3616 GCA_041740315.1 Thermoflexales bacterium | reverse complement strand
TCGTCAATGCGCGAGGCGGCCAGCACCGTGCGGCGGCGCTTGAGGGCCTCGCGCACCTGCGCCTCGTCTTCCGGCCAGATGAACTGTGACATCCAGGTTTGAGCTGGAAAGTGATACAGCATCGAGGGATCGAATGCCTTGCCGGCGGGCAGGTCGTAGACGAAATACGCCCGCCCGTGAATGTTGCCCATGCGAAACGAGTCGGGTTTGAGTTCCAGGTCGCTGGGGGCCAGGTCGTCTTGCAACGTCGTCTCGCCGGCGCGCAGCGCGTCTTGGCCGGATTGTGACCCGGCAGCGTCGGGCATTACTTTTTTAATCAGTTCTTTCAGGTTAGCTATTGACACGTCTATGCCTGTTCCTCTATTATTTCACCCCAAGTAATCGCGCAAGTGGCGGCTGCGGTAGGGATGGCGCAATTTTCTCAAGGCTTTCGTTTCGATCTGATGGATTCGTCCCGAACTGAGGCCCATGATTTCTGCTGTCTCGGAAAGCGTGTGACTATCGCCATCGTTCGGCCCCAGGCCATAGCGCAGTTCCAGCACGCGGCGCTCCTTATCTGACAATTGCCCCAGGACAATAGACAGAGCCTCGCGCAGCATGTGGACGCGGACAATTTCATCCAGCGATTCGCCGGCATCCGGCAGCAGCCAATGCCCATCCTCAATGTCGTCGAATGCGACCCGAACCAGCGTCTCGCGTTGTATGCGCTGCAGATGTTTGATGTTGGACTCGTACATCTCGATAATTTGTTGCTGGCGGCGCGCCATGTCTTGTTCCCGCTCGTTCACTTGTTGCTCACGGCGGCGTATCTGCTCACGTTTTTGTTTTATTTGCTTCTCAAAACCTTGCTGGCGCTCATAGAGTTCGGCCTCACGCAATCCGATTTCTTGTGCTTGCCTGGCCAGGTCAGCGTCACGCCTGTTGAGTTGGCCCTCGCGCTCGTCGAGTTGCGCGAGGAGAAACACCTGGCTTTTCGTGAAAGATACAGCCGCGTCCTGAACGGCCGGGGGCGCGCTGCGCTGTCCATCAAGCCATCGGGTAATTCGATCCAATATGCTCATGCGGGACAGTCTACTGAAAGTGTTCATCATTCTGCTTGAGATTTGTTTCTATAAAGATGGCAGCCAAAGGCGCTGACCGGCAAACGCCATCTATGATCTCCGGGCACGAGGGCCAAAACGGCTTTTCGTTGCGCAACAAGACTAACGTCACCCAGGAGGCCGCGAGCCGCAGCAGAGCCAAAACCGGGTCAGGTTGGTGCGCCAGGTAGCCGGCGCTTGTAGTGGACAAAATGTTCAGCAGTTTGTGAATGTCCGGGCAGCCGGATTGCAAAAACACCGCGACACATTCGATAGTCGTGTAATGCGCCGCGCGGTTATTCAGCCAGTCTGCCGGGTGGTCTGGTTGGGTTTCGCTCAGCAAAGCAAATTCTCTGCGTAAAAACAAAGGATCATAGCCCATACGATTTCTCTCATTCTTCGTTCGTAATGAGCAGCGACGGCATCAGCCGCAGTTGCGGCGTCTGCTTGCCTGCCTGCGCATACAGGTCGGCCACGGGGCTGCCGGACTGGTGATAGAACCAGTAAATGACCTCGGCCACTTCTTGCTCACTCAACTGGCGATATTCCAGCGTGGCCTGGCCTAACCCGGCTGCCACCTGGCCGAGCAATTGGTCAAGCTTTTGCTTGCCGGCCTCAATCGCTTTGGGCGTCAGCCGGTTACTGCCGCGCACCAGCAGCGGGTTGTGAAAGACGACGATAAAGTAGCGGCTCTCGATGGGGCGCACCAGCTCAAGCGACCTCTCGATGAATCGCTGCATACTTGCCAGCCGGTCAGCCATTCGCTGGAGGCGGCGGGCTTCCTGGGAATCGGTCGCTTCGGCCGCGGCGCGCGCCTCCTGGGCGGCGCGTTCTTCCAACCGCGCCAGGTAAGCCGACAGGTTCTGCGGGCAACTGCCCATCACGATCTGGATGGCGTTGGGAAAGCGCACTGACGAGACAAAGCGGCCAAACTGCTCCTTGATCCAGGCGGCCTGCGCCAGTTCCAGCATGCTCAAGTCAATCGGCTGAATCTCCAGCACGTAGGCCAGCGTGCCGTCGTTGGCGATGAGCACGCCGTCTACAAACTTTTCAACGTTGATGTGCGCCTGGGTGGGCGGCAGTTGCTTTGTCATCGTGTCCTTCGCTTGCTCTTTTTGTTCCTGGACTGGCCGGCCTCGATAAACTTTTGCCGGGCGGCCTGCTTGAGTTGCCTCAACTCGCTGACAAGGTCATTGACGTGTTGTTCAAACTCTGCATAGCTTGTGCAGATTGGCGCGACCAGGGCATTGCCGCAATGATCCCGGTTGATTCGCGCCAGGACGATGCTGACGATGGGGGCGGCGCTGTTTTCAACGCACAGGCTGAACGTGTTTGTCATCGGTTTCTTTCCTCGTTGATTTCACTTGACCGGGCCTCATCCTATCCGCAAGTATTCGTCCGCGGCCATCAGCGTCATTGCCAGGCACGCCATGGGCAACACGCTTTGCTCGATCAAAGTAGTCAGGATTTTCAACAGTGATATGCCAGTTTGATTCGCAGGCGTGAGCAGGCGCGAGCTGGAAGGTTCAGGTGTCCAGGTTGGCCTCAAAGTCGCCGTGGGTGAAACGTGAATCGCTTCAACTGTGACAGTCTGTGCTGGCGCGGGCAATGTGGCTTCTTGCAAGACAGTCGGCGCTCCCTGGGCAAGCGCATTGCCAATTACCAGGATGCCCGCCGTAATGAGCACGAGGGCCAGCAAGACGGCCGCTGCAATCGCGGCGACATACAGCCGATTGAGGGGCGGCAGCCCGCTTTGCGCGCTGGGGCGCTCGGCCTGCGCCACAATCACGCTGATGTTGTCCGAACCGCCGGCGGCATTGGCCAGCTCGACCAATTTGTCCGCGGCCTGTTCAGCGCTGTGGCTGCTCACCACGCCGAGCAAGACTGCATCGGGCACGTGCTCGGTCAGCCCATCCGAGCACAACACCAGCGCGTCGCCCGGCATGAGCGCGACCGAGCGCATATCCACCTGCACCGTTGGGTTCGCTCCAAGCGCCCGAGTCACCACGTTGCGCTGAGGATGCGCCCTGGCCTGCTCCGGCGTCAGGATGCCGGCCTCCACCTGCGCCGCTACGAGCGAGTGGTCGGCGGTGATTTGTGTGATCGAGTTGCCGCGCACAAGATAAGCCCGGCTGTCGCCTACGCTGGCGACGTGCGCCTGGTTCCCAATCACTGCCGCTGCCACAACCGTCGTGCCCATCCCGGCCTGCGCGGGATTGGCGCGCGCCAGTTGATACACTTCCAGGCTGGCGACTTGAACCGCCCACAGCAAGCGCCTGGCCGGATCAGGCGATCCGCCCGCGCCGTAATACTTGCGCCGGACCACCTGGGCCGCTTTTTCCGACGCCACCTCGCCAGCCTGGTGGCCGCCCATCCCATCGGCCACGACGAGCAGCGTCCCCTTTGCAGATAAAACAATCGCATCGTCCGGCCTCTCGGCCAGGACATAATCCTCGTTATGATCCCGGATGCGGCCAGGGTCTGTCTTGCAAGCAAACTGAAGCGTCAGGCTCATCCTACATTCCTCTCGATAGCGT
>JBGSMF010000267.1:0-6227 GCA_041740315.1 Thermoflexales bacterium | reverse complement strand
TGATGCTTACGTTAGGCGCGAGTCCGCACACAGTCTTGTGTTTTGGTTGGGGTTGTTTTTTGGGGGAGTTGAGCCAGTCGAGGTAACTTGGCATCACGGCAACTGTTTGCGCCCATAACGCCATGCAATATCAAGACCCTCGCGGCCACTGCGAATCGTTGACAAAATAGTGCCCTGTCAATTCCACACTCCCCTGGGACAATCGTTTGGTGTGTGAAGGGAAATAGTTGGTCATTCCAAACGCAGCGCCGCTTGAATAAATCCGGTCAACCGTGTTACAATCAGGATAGGCCATACCAGGCGCGGGTAAGACAGAAGGGGTTGAACAACTGAGGGGTTTTTGTATTTTGGCCTTATTGCTCCGAGGGCAAGGATACTCGGAATAGGGTGTCAGGCCAGCCACACCTAAAAACGCGCCGGTTATTTTCTCGGTTGTCCGCTGGTGGGTCTTGGGCACTGGCGTTATCAGTGGGCGCAGCGGTCGCGCCTAACACTGCATCCTGAGAAACCCTACCCCTGGCGGCTGTTTTTGAGCAGGTGACATTGTCACTTGGGAAACCTGTTGGGGATTTTACCGTCAAGGCGTGGGCAAAATAAGGCCATCGTCTGCCAAAAACACAGCAGTACCTTAAACACAGCTAACCTGGCCAGGGCCAGGTTTTTTGCACGCCATACGGCTTGGGGTTAGGTTAGGCCTGCGGGATCAGTGTAAAGCCCAACTTGGAGGCTTTGCGTTGCAGCGCGGCTAGTTCACGCTCGGCGTGTTTTTTCTCGTATTCCGCCGCGCCAATGTCCTGATACGGTACACGCTCTTTCAGCATGTGATACACCGCCCGGGCAATTTTATGCGCGGTGGCAACGAGCGCTTGCAGGGGGCCGAGTTGGGCGCGTTTGCGCCGATAGAACGCCCCAAAGGCGCTCTGACTACGAATCACCGAAGCCGCCGCCTGGCGAAAAGCTTGCCCGGCGCGGTTGTGTGTCTTGAGTGTGCGCGAACGCAACACCTTGCCGCCAGAAATATCATTGTGCGGCGCGAGACCCAGCCAAGAGCAGAACTGTTTATCCGTGGGAAAGCGCGCCATGTCGGCGCCAATTTCGGACAGGATGATCTCCGCTAGCGAGGCGCTGAGGCCGTCCACGGCGACCAAGTCTACGCCAATCAAATGGATGAGTTCGGCGCGCACGTTGAACGCGGGTTGGTTCTTGCTGTGCGAGTCCGGCTTGGTAGGCGGCACAGCCGGCAGGTCCTCCGGCGGATCCCAACGCGGCTTCATCGCGCTGAACAGGCGCTCGATTTCAGCACCGCAGGCGGTGAGTTGTTGGGTGTAAAAATCGTACAACTCGAGCGATTGCTTGAGCACAAAGAGATGCTCGGCCGCCCACGTGCCAGTCAGCGCCTTGACAAGGTCCTGTTCGGTCGACTTGCAGGCCGGGTTGCGCAAGCGGGCTAATACGAGCGGGTCACGTTCGCCAGCGACGATGGCACGCAAGATAGACAAACCCGTCACGCCAGTGACATCGCTGAGTACCTGCGTGAGTTGCAGGTTCATCTGGTGAAGGGCCCTTTGCATATGCAAGATATGTGGAGCGCGGTGTTGCAGAATCTGGGCCCGATGGCGCAAATAGGTGCGCAGGGTGACCATCTCGGCGTCAGGACGGAAGGAGCCGTTCAGTAGACCGAGGCTGTGTAACTTTTGGATCCACCTGTCTGCCGCCAGGCAGGCTGGCAATCCAGATAATCCGATTTGCGGCCGGGCACATGCTTGAGATGCCAAGCATTGACCAAGTAGACCTTGAGGCCATGTGCCTCCAACAAGTCAAACACTGGAATCCAATACACGCCTGTGCTCTCCATCGCCACCGTGTCCACACCGCACTGCATCAGCCAGTCGGCCAGGGCTTGCAGATCCGGGGTGAACGTGCCAAAAGTGCGCACCGTCTCCCCCTCCGTCTCGGACGGCACACACGCCCAGATCTCGTGTGCGCCAATGTCCAAGCCAGCCGCATGGGGATGGACACACGCGAGACCGTCCAAATCTCGCTTGTCTTTCTTTACGATCGTTTTCTTGCTCATCAGCATCTCCTCTAGTGTGTATTCGCACCTTCCAACCTGCTCCGTCAAAAGCCTGTAGCGTCCTGAACGGGGTCGAGACGAACTCGCCACCAATGTCGAAATCACCCTGGAACAGGGACCAGATTGCACCCCGGGCTAGGCGCTGAGACAGCGCACACACCAGTCAGTGTTACGGTCTTGCTTTTGGAAAGTGCCGGGGCTATAATACATCTAAACATTCTGGAGCGCACAGGGATGGCTGGGTTTCTTTGCTGCGGGAAGGCCGCCCGCGGCGTGGGGGATTGCACCCGACTTGCCTTACGCGCCGAGTTCCAGGGCTACTTTCGCAAAGAGGTCTTGATGGAAAGCGTCAAACGGTTTATTCTTATCCTCGCGCTTGTATCTGTCGCGCTGCTTTCGGCCAAAGCGGATGGCAATACCAACAACAACACCAACTTCCCCGACGACACCCACATATGCCTCACGACCTACGGTGGCCCTTTGGTCACAGTGAGCGGGATCATCACGAGCAACACCAGCTCAGATTCCGGCTACTATTTCAATTCCACGCAGGTTATGGACGAAACAAGGTTTGACGCGCGCGATGCACTATTCCTGCTCGGCCCGGTGGGCGACAGCCAGGCCGAGGGCGTGGCCTGGAACTTTTGGCACGCGCCCGAAGAGGGAAACAGCATCTGTGTCGCTGGCGGAGTCTACCAGGGCGTCTACGACCGCACAATCTCCTGGGACCAGGCGCACCATGGGGATGGGATGCTTGCCTACCTCACCGCACCCGACATAACCCTCGACGGCCTGCGCGTGGACAACATGGCCCAGGACGCTTTGAACCTCACGCGGAACATCCGCGACTTTCTTGTCATCAACAGCTGGTTCAGCTACGTGCGCGACGACTGCATCGAGAACGACTACCGTTTCTCAGGCAGGATCGCCGATAACCTCTACGACGGCTGCTATACCTTCCTCAGCCATCAGGACGAGAGTTCGCGCGACGGCTCGGCCGACCTCGTGGTCATCGAGGACAACCTCATCCGAATACAGAACATGCCCAAGCCCTATGACTATCAGAACTATGGCAACGATCCAGAGAGTGTGGGACACGGAGCTGTCTTCAAGCAGGCTACGGGGAGCAACAAACCCCAGGTCGATATCCTCCGTAATGTCTTCTGGGTCGAGCCGAACCTCACGCCACGGCTGTCGCTCCGGCCCGAGGTCTTTGAGGTCGAACTCGGCGTGTGCGAGGACAATATCCTGATCTGGACCGGCGAGGACGAATGGCCCGACCCAACCTGGGAGGAATTGCCGGCTGGGTGCATCACCGAGGTCTTTCGAGGATCCGTAGGCCTCAAGCTTTGGGAAGCAATCCGGCAGAACTGGATCGACTGCCACCCGGAGGTCGGGCGTGCGGCGGGCGACCCTGCCTCGGACCCGACTCAGTGCGTACCAGACGCGTACGGTGGAGGGCAGGGCGGGATAGCCCTCCCCTTCGTCCAGAAAAAGATCTATTTACCCCTCATCAGTTTCGAGAAGTAAAAAGAGAGATAGGAATCGTTCGACCGCTGGACATTCTTGGAGAGATATCAATCCGTTGGCTGAGGAAATCTAGAACCAAACGGACGGGGCAGCAAAGCGACTAGGTCCAAATGCTAAAATCGTTACTTTGATGGTAGATTCAGGTCTAAAATACTTGCAGCTGTTTACAGAAAATAGGGAAATCGTCTTACATAAGCCCAGCCTAACATAGCCTGGAGCAGAACTGGCAAGCAGCGGCATGAAATTCTAGGAGCAACATCAATGATCCGAGGCAAAAACGTCTACCTGCGGACCGTGCGGGAAGCAGATCTCGATTTTTATTATGAGCAAGAGTGCGACGTTGAGGGCAGAGGCCAATACTTTTATATCTCTGTTCCATCTGAACCAGAGTGTAAACGCGATTTCCACGAAACTGGCTTCTGGGGTGAGAGCTATGGCGAACTCTTAATCTGTAGCTTGGATGACCATATTTTGGGCATGATCTTTTTCTTCAAAGCCACCCCATACTTTGATGGTTTTGAAGTCGCCGCCCGCCTCTTTGATGTTACACACAGCAATCGCGGTATTATGACCGAGGCACTCTCTTTATTTACCTATTTGCTGTTCACGCTCAAAAAGGTCAATCGGCTGGAATTGAAAATTATGCCCGCCAATGCGCCCTCCAAACGGGTGGCGGAAAAATGTGGCTACAAGTTCGAGGGGGTGGCCCGCAGTGCAATGTTTCACCGAGGCGCGCATCGAGATGTGGAGATTCACTCAATTCTGCGCCAAGAGGCACCTGCCACACTGGAAGAAGCTTTGGCAAGAATTAGCAAGTAGGAGCGCCTGGAGAAATGGCCTTGATGTCTGGGGATGACATTATCACTGCCCACGCCGTGCCATTGCCATCAGACGAGTGGAAGGTTAGCGTGCAATTGACCAGTGTTGGGGGCCGCATATTGGATACCTTTGCCGCCACAAAGGTCGGTTCTTGATGATTGCTCAAGATGGTCGTGTGATTAGGTCTCTGGTTATCCGGTGGCATGATGCCGAAACTACAGCGGGCCTCTACGTGTTTGATACACGGGTCAGCATTCTCGGAGAACTCACAGAGTCATCGGCAAAGACTTGGCAACTCTACTCAATTGCAGCCAATTGCCGACCGAGATGGATTTGAGTGAAACGAAATGAAAATTCCAAAGATGATTAAAAAGCCACTCCCGCTTATTTTTTTGCAGCGATGGTGTCAGTTATGCATATAACACATGAATCACTGGGTTCTGTGATTAAAAAAACCAACTGCGCAGTTATTGTCAAAGTGCAATCGGCTTCCAAACCACAAATAGAGCGGTTTCATAAAACTATTAATATTACAGCTATTCCGCTAAAGGTCATTTTCGGAGAGTTGAATGCAACGGGTGCGGTTTTGTTTCGTTACTTGGAAGGTCGGCCTCATTTTAGAAACCAAACGACCGTTTCCCCATTGGTGAGTGGCTCCGGCCAAGAATTTGATCTAAAAAAAGGAGACGAAGCAATTTTTTTATTGGGAACCAACAACAATGAATCAGAATATCACAACCTGCTGCGGGTGGAAACAAAAAGTAATCTTCAAGTTATCAAGCGTTGCAAGAAGGAGATCCAATAGTGCGCAAGCTAACATTGTTATTACTAATCCTTCTAACAATAATTGCCAGTAGTATGGCCGCAACGATGGCCTATTTGCTTTCTGTCCTGATTACAGGAGTACTTGCTTTCAATCTAATTGCTGCGACTGTTGCACTGTGGAGTGCCTCATATGGCCTCATCCAATTTTTCACCCACCTTCTCCTTGTCAAGCATCCCCGGCGGTGGGCTGCAATCGTGAGCACACTTTCCATAGTTGGAATTGCGGTAATTGTCGCCCTACCCACTTTAGCCGAACGTTGGTTGTCCAAGCCCTATACTATGAGTGACTCTACCATTAGGTTGTTAGCTAAAAATACTATTCCCCTTACCACAGTACAACCAGAAAGCGGCTTTGATGACTTGCAAGCCCTCAAACCTATTCTGGAAAACAAACGCATTATTGCCCTCGGCGAAGCAACTCATGGCACCAGTGAGTTTTTCAAGATGAAACATCGCCTGCTAGAGTTCTTGGTACGTGAAATGGGTTATGAGCATTTTGGCATGGAAACTAGCGCAGAAGTAGCCCAGGTGATCAATGACTATATCACTGGTGGATCAACAAGGCCACAAACCATATTGTATTGGCCGTGGGCCACCGAGGAAGTGATGGACATGCTGAATTGGATGCGAGCCTATAATACTGCCCCCAACACAATTCACCCACTTGTCTTTCATGGCATTGATCCTACGTTTGGCGAGCGAGATCGAATCATGGCCGAGAACGTGGCCCAGATTCTTGAGCAGTATGGCCCGCAGAGCAAAATCGTTTTATGGGCGCACAATGCCCATATTTCCAATGCGGAAGGATGGCTTGGGCACTATCTAAAGCAACAGTTTGGCGAGCAGGCGTACCTCCTTGGGTTCGAGTTCAATCAGGGAACGTTTACCTCGCGGATGGTGACTGTTCACGTCTAGAGCACAGAACCGGCTCCCCCGGCATATTATGCCCATGCGCTTGCAAAAGTAGATCAGCCGATTC
>JBGSMF010000266.1:0-29323 GCA_041740315.1 Thermoflexales bacterium | reverse complement strand
ACAAAACCTGGCTGAAGCAGCATGCGCTCGCTTCAATGCGACCCAGGTTCACGATGCGGCCGGGCGACTAATCGTCATGGCCGTCGCACCCTTCAAGCACTGTGTTCGCCAATTATGACACCTGTTTCCTGGGTTCCTGTGACTCGGCGCTTGCAGCCGAGCCGGGCGAGAGTATAAAGCAGCGCCTGGCGGCCTTGTGGCCGCAGACTGTTGGGCCATTGATGCAGGCGCTAGAGGCGCGCATGAAGGACCGCACCGAAGGTCTGCACAAGCTGCTGGCCGAACGGGCAGAAAAAGAGATCACTGATATTACGGCTATATTGAGCGAGTTGGCCCAAGCGATTGAGCAAGAGCTAAAGGAGCCGGAATATTTGCAGCTCGAGCTCTTTTCGACCCAAGAACGCGAACAGTTGCAAGTCAACACCGATGCGCTCCGCTTGCGGCTGAGCCAGATTCCCGGTGAGATTGAAAAGGAAGCCGAGATTATCCGCGCGCGTTACGCCGACCCGACGCCGAGATTGTTCCCGGTGACGGTGACGTTTTTGGTGCCGGAAAAATTGGTCTGATGGTTAGTGTCAAAATGCTCTCGCCAAGACGCAAAGACCGCCAAGAATTTCTAGATATTTTGAGGATGCACTATGAATGAGGACAAGTTAAAAACCTTTGCGTTCCCCTGTCTAGCCGCCCGATGTGGCGGGGCAGGACAGGTTGGCGTCTTTGCGAGAGGTTCATTATGAATGAGAACGAGATTGCCAAGCAGATTGTTGATGCTGCTTACAAGATTCACATCGAGTTGGGGCCTGGTTTGCTCGAATCTGCTTATGAAGCTATTCTTGCCTATGAATTGCAAAAGCGTGGTTTGCAAGTTGTCACTCAGCAGCCGGTCTCCATTTCTTATCAAGATGTTCGATTAGAAGTTGGTTTTCGCGCCGATTTGATTGTGGAAGACAAAGTGATTGTTGAACTCAAGTCGGTTGAACAAATCGCGCCCGTTCATAAAAAGCAGTTGCTCACTTATCTCAAACTGGCCGACAAGCGCCTGGGTTTGCTTGTCAATTTTGGCGCAGCCTTGATCAAAGATGGCATTGTTAGAATTGTCAATAAACTTGAAGAATAGACACTCTCAATATCTGTTTTTGTGCCAAGCCGCAAGTAAGCCAAGAATCAATCTTTGCGTTCCCCTGCCTAGCCGCCCGATGTGGCGGGGCAGGACAGGTTAGCGTCTTGGCGAGAGACAAAAAAGGCTCTCGCCAAGCTGCCAAGCGCGCCAAGTAGAAGAATCACTTTTGCAGAGCTGTAAAAAAAAGATACCTTTGCGTCCTTAGCGTCTTGGCGAGAGGTTTTCATGTCCATAGCCAGACATCACGCCGAATGGCTTTCGCTGCTTGAAGTTTCCGGCCCGTTTCTTTCGATGCCGGTGCTGCTGCGCGCCTTTCCACAGGGATTGGACGCGCACGATCCTGACGCTTTTCGCGAGCTAAGGCTGGCCTATGAGGAATGGCACGCTTTGCGCAACCAGGGCGGCCTGAGGCCCAATCCTGCCCTGCACACCGGCTGGGTTCGTTTTGTCCTGGAACGCGCACTAGAATTGCCGCCCCAGGTAATTGCCGAGGGCCAGGCTATTTCGCCATCGCTCAAAGCCGTGATCGCCGAACATGGTGAAACGCTGCGGCCTGACCTGGTTGTTAATGCTCTCGCAGAGACGCCAAGCACGCCAAGCAATCAAAATGAATCCTTTGCGCCCCCCTGCCTAGTCCGGCAGGACAGGTTGGCGTCTCGCTCTGCGGGCTGTGCCTGGCGAGATATTAAACCTCGCTTGCTTATACAAATCTACCCCTCATCACAAGACCTTGATAGGCCGCTATCTGACCGGCGCTGGAAAGCCTCGCCGGCCACGCGGATGATGGAACTGCTGCGCGCCTGTGACGCGCGGCTGGGGCTGGCGACCAACGGCGAGCGGTGGATGCTGGTGGCCTCGCCTTCACCGCGCGAGGGAACGACCGGCTTTATCTCGTGGTACGCTTCGTTGTGGCTGGAAGAGCACATTACGCTGCGCGCTTTTCGCAGCTTGCTTGGGGCGCACCGCTTTTTTTCTGTGCCAGATGACGAAACGCTCGAGACGCTGCTGGCCGAAAGCATTGCCGATCAGCAAGAAGTCACTAACCAGTTGGGCTACCAGGTGCGGCGCGCTGTGGAGGTGCTCATCCAATCCATTGACCGCGCCGACCAGGACCGAGGCCGGACGCTGTTGACCGGCATTTCAGAGCCGCGCTTGTACGAAGCCGCCCTCACAGTGATGATGCGGTTGGTGTTTCTGTTTTCCGCCGAAGAGCGCAAGCTACTCTTGTTGGGCGACCCGCTGTATGACCAGCATTACGCCGTTTCAACCTTGCGCGCCCAGTTGCGCGAGGCCGCCGACCAGCACGGCGAAGAGGTGTTGGAGCGCCGCCAGGATGCGTGGTGCCGCTTGCTGGCAACCTTTCGAGCGGTACACGGGGGCATTTCGCACCCGGACTTGAAGTTGCCTGCGTATGGCGGCAGCTTGTTTGACCCGGATCGTTTTCCGTTCCTCGAAGGCCGGCCTAATATCTCTCGCCAAGACGCCAACCTGTCCTGCCGGACTAGGCAGGGGAGCGCAAAAGAAAACCAAAATGAAACTTTGGCGTCCTTTGCGGCTTTGCGCGAGGCTTCTCCGCTCCCCATCAATAACCGCACCGTGCTGCATTTGCTAGAGGCGCTGCAAATGCTCCAGGTGCGCGTGCCCGGCGGCGGGCCGGCCGAGGCGCGCCGGCTTTCTTTCCTCGCGCTGGATATTGAGCAAATCGGCGCGGTGTACGAAAGCCTGCTCGATCATACTGCCGCGCGCGCCACCGAGCCGGTGCTGGGCTTGGCAGGCACCAAAGATAAAGAGCCGGAAATTCCGCTGGCCGAACTGGAAGCGCAGCAGGCCAAAGGCCAGGATGCGTTGATTGCGTTTTTGCAAGAGCAAACCGGGCGCTCGGAATCGGCCTTGCGCAAAGCAGCAGGCGACAAACGACCAATGACCGGCGACCAACACGATGCGTTGTATGTCTCGCGCCTGCGCGCCGCGTGCGGCAACGACAAGGCGTTTTACCAGCGCGTCTTGGCTTTTGCCGGCTTGATTCGAGATGACGATTTTGGTTGGCCTGTTGTGATTCCATCCGGCAGTGTGTACGTGACCGCCGGGGCAGACCGGCGCAGCACCGGCACGCATTATACCCCGCGCAGTCTGACCGAGCCGATTGTCCAGCACACGCTCGAACCACTGGTGTATGTTGGCCCGGCAGAAGGCCTGCCCAAAGAACAGTGGCAATTGCGCACTGCCGCTGAAATTTTGGCGCTGAAAATCTGCGATATGGCAATGGGGTCGGCGGCCTTTTTGGTGCAAGCCGACCGTTACATGGCCGAGCGCCTGGTTGAAGCTTGGGAAGAAATCGAAGGCGGAAGGCTGAGGGATGAAGGCAAAGTGGATTCATCCCTCAGCCCTCAGCCTTTATCCTTACGAATAACGCCCGAAGGCAAACCCGCCACCGGCGCGCCCGGCGAGACGATTATCCCCGCAGACGCCGACGAGCGCATGACCCTGGCCCGCCGGCTGGTGGCCGAACGCTGCCTGTATGGCGTAGATAAAAACCCGCTGGCGGTAGAAATGGCCAAGCTCTCATTGTGGCTGATTACGTTGGCCAAAGACCAACCCTTTACGTTCCTCGATCACGCGCTCAAGTGCGGCGATTCGCTGGTGGGCGCGGATGAAGAAATGTTCCAGCGTTGGGCGCGCGGACTGAAAAGCAGCGCGATGACGCTGTTTGACGAGCAACTGCGCCAGCAACTGGAAGCGGCCCGGCAAAAACGGCGCGAGCTGGAAGCGTTTGCCGTAAAAGACGCGCGTGACGCCGAGCGCAAAGCCGCGCTGTTGGCCGAGGCCGACGCGGCGATGGAGCGCATCAAGCTGGGCTGCGATTTGCTGATTGGCGCGCGCCTGCTTGACCTGAAGCCCAAAGAAAAAGATGCCTGGCTCAATACGCTGCTTTTAGAGTACATGGCTAAAGAGCAGCCCGATAGCCCCCAGGCGCAGCAGGCCATTGCCGCCGCCCACGCTGTGCGCGCCTTTCACTGGCCGTTCGAGTTCCCCGAAGTGTTTCAGCCCCTCACCCCAGCCCTCTCCCAAAAGGAGAGGGAGCTTTACCCCTCGCCCGCTGGCGGGAGAGGGGAGCCTGGCAAAGCCAGGCGGGGTGAGGGCGGCTTTAGCGCGTTCGTGGGCAATCCGCCGTTCGTTGGTGGCAAGCGCATTCGAGAAACGTTTGGTGATAACTATCGTGTGGCGCTATATGAGTTGTATCCTGGTTCTGCTGGCGGTGCGGATTATTGTGTGTTCTTTTTTCTCCGTGCCTATCAACATTTAACATGGAATGGCACACTAGGCCTGATTGCTACGAATACTATTGCGCAGGGAGATACACGAGCAACTGGATTGGGCCAGATTGTTAGGCTGAGAGGGGTTATTTACATGGCCTCCGCCTCTACAAATTGGCCAGGCATGGCAGCTGTCTGTGTTAGTGTCGTGCATATCATAAAGGGTGGATATGCAGGTGTGAAAGTTTTGGATAACAAAGAGGTCTTGAACATTTCATCTTTACTTGATAGTGAAACTGTGTTAGGCCCGCCAAAGACATTAACCAAAAACCTTGGCAGAAGTTTTATTGGTGTATTTGCAAGGGGGAATGGCTTTGTGTTGACTCCAGAGGAGGCCGCTATTCTTATCCAACAAGATTCTCTTTGCTCCGAAGTGGTTCGCCCGTTTCTCATTGGAGAGAATCTTAATAGTAATCCTGATCAGTCTCCCAGTCGCTGGATAATCAATTTTCAAGACTGGACATTGTCAGTGGCGGGAAAATATGTTGGGCCTATGCAGCTTGTGAAAGAACGTGTGTACCCACAAAGGATGGGAGATGAGAAGGCTCGTAGAATATACGAAAAAATGTGGTGGCAGTTCTGGAGACCTAGAGTAGAATTGTTTCGTGTCATTGATCCACTACAACGTGTGTTAGTGGCAGCACAAACTTCCAAATACCTATCAATTAGTTTCCAACCAAAGGGTATTGTGTATGACCAAACAACTGTTGTTATTGCTACTGATCAAGGGGCCGATTTTGCCATTCTAAATTCAAACCTGCATGAAGTTTGGGTGCGGAAGTATTCATCTACTCTTGAGACTCGGCTTCGCTATATTCCAGGGGATTGTTTTGAAACCTTCCCCTTCCCCCTAATCCCGGCACAGCCCGCGAGTACGCGTAATCCCCAATCCCTATCCACTCTCGGCGAAGCCTACCACGAACATCGCCGCCAGATTATGCTCGCCCGCCAGGAAGGGCTGACCAAGACCTACAACCGCTTCCACGACCCTGCCGAAACATCCGCCGACATTGCCCGCTTGCGCGCCTTGCACGTCGAGATGGATCAGGCTGTTGCCGCCGCCTATGGCTGGACTGACCCTTCGACACGACCTTTGGTCGCAGGGCAAGCCTTGGATTTAGGCCACGGCTTTCACGAGACACCCCAAGGTGTGCGCTACACCATCAGCGAACCGGCCCGGCGCGAGGTTTTGGCGCGGCTGCTGGCGCTCAATCATCAACGGTATGAGGAAGAGGTGAGGGCGGGGCTGCACGAAAAGAAAGGCGGAAGGCAGAAGGATGAAGGTGGAAAGAAGGCAAGAGGCAAGAAACAGGCAGGCAAGAAGCAAGAGGGGCCAACATTGTTTTGAGGTCTGACATGGGGAAAACGGACATGGATGCAGAGGCCTGGCTGCAAGCAGGACAGGAACACGCGAAAAACAAAGAGTGGGATGCCGCGCTGCAAGCCTATCAAGAGGCCCTGGCGTTGGCTCCAGGTGATGCCCGCGCGCACTATGGCCTGGGCGAGGCCTATCAATTGCTGGTCAAGCAGGATCAAGCGGAAACGCATTACGGCAGAGCCTTGGAGCTTGATCCTGGCATGGCGCTTGCTTGCTATAACCTGGGAGAGCTGTATAAAGCCCAGGGGCGATCGGAAGAAGCGCGTGATGTTCTGACGCGCTTTGTTGAACTCTCGGATGACCCGCAAAAGATTGCAAAAGCGCGCGCATCGCTGGCAGGGCTTGACGGGCAGCCTTACAGGCTGTGCGCCCAATGCGGCCGTTTTGCCACCTTGGGCGATTATTATAGAGAGGCGCGCGGGCAGGGCATACTTTGCCCTGGCTGTTATGCCACCTCTCAAATCAAGGCGTCCACCACTTGGTTATGGTTTGTGCCTTTGCTGGCAATTGTGTCTGCATATGGCTTGTTTAATATGCGCGGGCTGTACCCGTTGGCCAACTTTTTGATTCTCGCGCTGATGGCTTATCTGATGATTGTGCCGCACGAGTTGGCTCATGCGGGCATGGCGTGGTTGCTAAAGGGCCGGGTCTTTGAGATTCGCCTTGGGTTGGGGCCGGTGGTGTGGCAGAGGCATTTTAACAATGTGCTCGTTTCTGTGCGCAGGTACCCAGTTGCAGGTCTCTGTGTGCCGGGCTTCCCCAACCGCAGGGCCATTCAGGCGCGCACGTTTATGACGACAGCGGCCGGCATTTCTTTTAGCCTCCTGATGGTGTTGCTTTTCGCGCCTGGCTATAATGGGAGCAACGTGGTTAGCTCGCTTGCGTTCCGCGAGACCTTTGTAATTGTCAACGGCATCCATGTGTTGTTCAACTTGATCCCCAGGAGGGTTAACCAGGGACAGTTGCAAATATTTACCGATGGAGGGCAATTGTTGCGCATTGCCACCGGCAAATGGCCCGCCGAATCCCTCCATGTCAACTATTTCTTGATTGCAAGCGTATATGCCTGGAGGCGCAAAGCGCTTGCTCAGGCTCTGGCTGTGTGCCAAGCCGGGCTGGCGCTGTATCCTTCCAGTTCTTTATTGAAAAACATCCAGTCCGTTCTTTACTTGGAGCAGGGAGAATATGCCGCAGCGCGGGCTTTGTTCAAAGAACTGTTGGGGCCGTTCCAATCGGGAGACGTGGTTGGCGATCCAGGCGTGACGGCCGAGAATCGCCAGATGATGAAGGCGATGCTGCTAAACAATGTAGCCTTTGCCGCGATTCTGGACAATTCTGACCGGGAAACTTTGCAAGAGGCCTATACCTGCGCGCAGCAAGCTTATCTGATGTTGCCCTGGTACTCTGCAATTGAGGGAACTTGGGGATCTGTATTGGTTGAGGTGGGTCGAGTGCAGCTTGGGCTAAAATACTTGGCTGCCTGCTATGAATCTCGATACGGTGATGCTACGGCAAGCGACAAGGCCAGCACGCTGGCCTATATGGCGCTCGGCCGGCATCGCTTGGGGGAAAAGGGAAAAGCGGCGGCGCTCTTGAAACAAGCTTTAGAGTTGGATGAGACGCATCACACTGTTAGAAAAATCCAGGCAGTATTGAAGGAGTAATGCATGTTTGACCCTCATCTAAACCTGTTCTATTCATACAACCGCGATAGCGAGTTGATTGAAAACAACCTGACCCGGGCAATGATTGTATCGCTCAAAATTCTATCAGGCCAGGTCAGAGATTGCTTGCTCAAGGCATTGTTAAAAGAGTCAGTTGACGCCAAAAATCTTTTGCTGCCGGACTTTGCGGGTGCCAGTTTTGCATTGCAGGGGCACCTGGACAAGGCCAAAGCCAGTTCATACCGCCGGAAATATGTTGTCACCATTGCCAGTGATTCCTACAAAGACGATACCGAAAAGACCATTGGCAGTTCAATTCCTGATGGGTGGATTTTTAACGATGCGGATGACTATTGTTATTTGATTGAATCCAAGGTGGGTCTCAATCCACTGGATACCAGCCAGGTAAAAAGCCACTCAGTGGGTTGGTTAGGGTTGAAACCGGAAGAAATCGGCAGCCACGTAATTTCGCTGAGTTGGTATGATGTGCTAGAGGCCATTGTACAGGCTAGAAAGAAAGTTTTGCTCAATGAACAAGAGCAGATTATCCTTGACGCCCTGAAAGAGTACATTGGGTTCTTTGGCTACAGGTTGTTTGGAGGATTTGGGCTTGAAAAATTAGAAAACTGCCCACCGTTTGCCATTTTTCCGGCTCGTTCGCTAGATTTTTCTGGACTGGTTGGCCCGTCCGCATTTAGCTTGGGCCGCGCCAATGGCCCCAATTAGACAAGGAGGGAATAATGGATAACACTGACTTGGAACGCTTGTCGGCAAACCAAGATTGGTTTGAAAAGTTTTATGGCGATTTAGAGTACTTGTTTCAAAAGATGGCCAAAGCTTTATCGGCCGAGTTCCCTTTGCCGAAAAAAGGGTTCTACTATCCCAAATTCAAGCATCGGCCCTCAATGCCGCCTTATTACGTCCTTGGCCTCGGCGGAGGAGATTTTTCAGTTCAGGTCTATGCTGTCCTGAATTCGGCTCTTTTTGAAGATCAGGATGGATTTGACAAAAAAGTGTCCTTTATCGTCGTCAAGCATTCTCGGGGCGATCAATACTTGTTTCTTGACGACTATGGTTTGCAGATAATTCGTTCTCGGCAAAAGGACCAAAAGAAAGTTGGGGACATTATCGCTGGTGAAATTTCTGGTGGGGCAGGCAAGGGAACCAAGTTCCGCGCTTTCCAGGCGCCACTAGACCCATTTGTTGGCGCATCAAACGTCAATCAAGCTATCCAGACACACATTGTAGACAAGCTGCGGTCATTGCCTGGTTGGTAAAGAGGCAAGGTGGGCCAAGGTTGTTGTGAATGCAGTCTGGCGGCTCGCCAGCAGTAAAGGCAGGACAAGATTGAGCGCGAACGATCCTTATCTGGGCGTTATTGACGAACATTGGGAAAATATTTTAATGTTGTATAGCATGCACGCCGACAAGCAGCCGGTTATGTTGTACGATATCCAAGAGGGCAAAATATACGCCTATCCCTATACAGAATTCAAGGCCGAAATGAATCCGCGTTCACAGGCCATGCTGGAAGAACATCGCCAACAAGCCTTGACGGGTGAATACTTGATTCTGTTTATCAGGGATAATATCAAGCGAAAATTGGTCTCTTACACCTTGCCACTCCCACCCGCCGAGCAACTGGAAGAAATCCGCCGCCGGCGCGCCGCCGGGGTAAAATGGAATGTCGTTAGCCGAGAGTCCATGCGCAAGCGCGCCAGGCGCGGCAAGCGCAAACGCTAAACCGGCTTTTTTGACAGGCTTGATATGGATCGCTTTTGCAAGTGTGAATAACCGCGAGCGTGGTCAAGGGGTTGGGGATATTACTTTAACAGGTGTGTTATCTGGTCAAGCACTGTAAAGAGGTTGACCGGAGTGGAAGGGGTAACGGCATTGGCGCGCCCATCGTGAAGGTGATTGTCATAATGATTCCTCGCCGGTCAACAGGCGCAGGCGTTGTTGTAGGTTATCGGCCATCTGAACCAGCGAGGCCCATTCCACATAATCCATCCGATCATCGGTCTGGCCGGCCTGGAAGCGGCGGTAGAATTCGGTGGAAGGCATTGTGTAACGCTGCTCAAATTGGGCCAGATCGCTTTGTATTTGGGCCAGTTGCGCGCGGCACTCGTCGGCTTCATAGCCCAGCAGCTTGTCCAGCGCGCGCTCCATCACCGGGCTGGCCTGGCCCTGCTGGCACAAGCGCGCCAGCGCCGACAATCGCTGCGCTACGGCCTGGGTTTGGATATTGTTCATACACTCGTCTCTTGGGTGAATAGCTTGCATCCATTATACTACAGAATTATGGTGAATTAGGAGTGCTCTATGCCCGACAATCTAGCAATGCCTTCCACGCTTGACTTGCGCGCCATGCTCGAAGACATGGTGCTGCGCGACCTGCTCGGTCCGGCCGGCGGCCCGGAAGAAATCGTCGAAGAGAGGAATGTGCGCGGGCGATACATTGTGGGCCTGCTTGCCCCGAGGGGCCAAACTGCCTTGCCCGATGATGACGATGATGACCTGAGCGAAGCCGGGCTAGATACTGAAGATGGCAAGCCCGATTCAGCCTCACCCAAGGCCACCACGATATTGCCCTCTTCCATCGGCATGACCTTTACCGTGGCGGGCAGCGCCCAGGAAATTCAAATCATTGCCTGCTATGGGCGCTACGAGCGCGTGACGCTAGATGCTGGGACGGATAAAGAGCGCCGCGCCTGGAAGCGAACACCGGTTGAAGGTGTGTCTAACCCCATTCCGCTCAAGCCGGGCAAGTTCAAGCCCTGGCCAGTTAGCGTAGCCTACCCCGATGTATACGTTCGCGGGCTGATTCGCCATCGCAGCGATCAGTGGATCATTACGCTCTACCTCATCAACGCGCAGGCTGAACCCAAGCGGAATAAAGATACCGCGTGGGTGTTTCAGCCCGAATTGATCGTCCAAGCGCCCGATGGCGCGCCATCAGGCGCGGCCATTTTTCAAAAGCGGCCCCAACTGCGCGACCCGGCCAAGCTCGACCCGGAAGAGCGCGCCATGCAAATGCTCTACCGCCGGCAAGTCGAGTTTGCTGTTGGGCACGGCGTAGCCGTTCACGCTGACCTGGCTGATGGCTGCCACGATTGCGCCGTGCGCCTCAGCGCGCGGGTTGCTCCGGCCTATGAGGTGCCGCATGTCACACCACCCACGCCCGATGAAATCCCGGCCTTGGCCGGCGCAGTGCTGGATATGAAGGCGTTGTCCGAATTGCCCGATGCCGGCTTTGCCTCTGCGTTGGGGCCGATTGTCACCGCTTATGCAGCCTGGATTGCGGAACAAGAGGCTCGGCTTGCAACGCCTGACCTGTCGCCCTTTGATGGGCCTGCTCGTCAGGCGCTCGCTCACTGCCACGCAACATTAGAGCGCATCCGCGCCGGCATTGAATTGCTAGGCCAAGACCCGCAAGCCGCCGAGGCGTTTCGCTTTGCCAACCAGGCCATGGGGTTGCAGCGTATCCACACATTGTATGTGCGTGACGTGCGCCAGGGTAAAACGGCTGATCTGGCGGCGCTAAACATTCCCGCCAATCGCACCTGGTATCCTTTTCAATTGGCCTTTGTCCTGCTCAATTTGCCCAGCATCACCGATCCACTGCACCCTGAGCGCAGCCATCCCACCGAGGCCATCGCCGATTTATTGTGGTTTCCCACCGGCGGCGGCAAGACCGAAGCCTATTTGGGGCTGACCGCCTATACAATGGGACTGCGCCGCTTGCAAGGCGAGGTTGCCGGTTATTCCGGTTTGGCCGGCGTGGCGGTGTTGATGCGCTATACGTTGCGATTGCTGACTTTGCAACAATTCCAGCGCGCCGCCGCGTTGATTTGCGCCTGTGAATCTATTCGCCGTAAAGCCATTGCGCGGGGCGATGCCAAGTGGGGAGCAGAGCCTTTCCGTATCGGCCTGTGGGTGGGGCAGCGCAGCACGCCTAACTGGACTGATGAAAGCGCCGAGGCCGTCAATCAAGATCGCGGCGCGCCGCCCAAAAGCACGGCGGTGGGCGGGCGCGGCACGCCGCACCAGCTTACCAACTGTCCCTGGTGCGGCAACCCCATCAACCCCGGTCGGGATATTGTGGTAGAGACAGTCAAGAAGGGTAGGGGGCGAACTTTTATTTTCTGCGGCGATCCTTTGGGGCAGTGTCTGTTCAGCCGCAAGCAGTCAAAAGATGAAGGCTTGCCGGTGGTTGTGGTAGATGAAGAAATTTATCGGCGCTTGCCCGCATTATTGATTGCCACCGTAGACAAGTTTGCGCAAATGCCGTGGAAGGGCGAAACGCAGATGCTATTTGGCAAGGTCGAAAGCTATTGCCCGCGTCACGGCTATCGCTCGCCGGAAATACAAGATTCGGACACACACCATAAGCATGGCGATCTTCCGGCGGTCAAATCGCAACCCAGTTCGCCGCTGCGCCCGCCGGATCTGATTATCCAGGATGAATTGCATCTCATCAGCGGGCCATTGGGCACACTGGTGGGCTTGTATGAAACAGCCGTAGATCAACTGGCTGCGTGGAAAATAGAGGGGCAAACTGTGCGCCCCAAGGTCATTGCCTCTAGCGCCACTATTCGTAAAGCGCCTGAGCAAATCGCCAGCCTGTATTTGCGCCGCGCCAACATTTTTCCGCCTTCTGGCCTGGATGCTGCAGACAACTTTTTCTCTCGCCAACGCGCCCCCAGCGAAGAAGACCCAGGCCGCCGCTATCTGGGCATTTGCGCGCCGGGCACGCGCCTCCGCACTGTTCTCATCCGGGTGTATGTAGCTTATCTGTCGGCGGCGCAGTGGCTCTATGAAAAATATGGCGCGGCGGCCGACCCGTGGATGACACTGGTGGGCTATTTCAACTCGATGCGCGAATTGGGCGGGATGCGGCGGGCCGTGGATGATGCTGTGCGCAGCCGCCTGCGCCAGATGGACGAGCGGGGACTGGCCCGGCGTTTCCTAGAGACGTACAGCGTCGAAGAATTGACCTCGCGCAAGGGCGCTACCGATATTCCGCAAATCCTCGACCGGCTGGAGGCCGTGTTCGATCCCGCCGCTGCCGCCGAGCGCAGGGCGCTGCGCCAGGCCGGGCAAGACGCCGCTTTTTCGCGCTATCCGATTGATGTGCTGCTGGCGACCAACATGATCTCGGTGGGGGTGGATGTGCCGCGCCTGGGCCTGATGGTTGTGGCCACCCAGCCCAAGACAACGGCGGAATACATTCAGGCCACCAGCCGCATTGGTCGCCGCTACCCGGGCCTGGTGTGCGTGGTTTACAATTGGGCCAGGCCGCGCGACCTCAGCCACTATGAGCGTTTTGAGCATTACCACGCCACGTTTTTCCAGCACGTCGAAGCTTTGTCGGTGACGCCCTTTTCGCCGCGCGCGCTGGATCGCGGCCTCACGGCGCTGCTGGCTTCTTTGGTGCGCCTGCCCGGCAGCGAGTTTAACGCCAACACCGGCGCGGGCAAGCTGGATGCAGGTCATCCGTTTGTGCAGGCAGCGATTAAAGAGATCAGTCAAAGGGCTGGCCTGGTCACCGGCCTCTCTACGGTAGAGGCTCTTGTGCGTCAGGAATTGGAAAAACGCCTGCAAGGATGGCTGGCGCGTTCTGCCGGCATGACGGGCGGGGCACAGTTGGGCTATCAGGGTAAATCGGACGGGCGCACCATCGGCTTGCTAAAATCGGCCAACCAGACCGCCTGGGAAGATTTCACCTGCCTCAACTCGCTGCGAGATGTAGAACCGTCCATCAATCTCATCCTGCGCGATTTTGGGATGGACCGCGAGCCGTTAGAGCCTGCCCCACCAGCCGCAGAGGGAGAGGAGGCCAGCGTATGACAACACCTGTCAAGAATCCACTGGTGGGGCAACTCGTTCCCAGCCAGCTTTTGTATACCTATGGCATCGGGTCAATCGTAGACTTGCCCCAACTTTCGGTCATCGTCACTGGCCTGGAAGATTGGCCTACTGATCCCAGCGTTGTTAGAGAAGTGACCGAAACGCGGCTGTTGCGCGCGGTGCGCGCCCAGTTGGGCGGCCAGGTCAAAAAGCTCATTTTCCCGCCAATCGCAGAGGACACCGGCCCTTCGCCTGACCCGTTCGATGAGCAAGCGCATATTGGCGTGCCGGTGGCGGCTTTTCCTCGCTGGATGGTGTGCCCCGCCTGCCGCCTGCTAGCGCCGCTCAAGTCTGGTTTGTTTGAGCTAAAACCTGACCTGTTTCACCCTGACCGAACACATTACGAGCACGCCAACTGCAACAAGCCCGGCAAGAAACCAACCGTGCTGCCGGCGCGTTTCCTGGCTGCCTGTGAACACGGTCACCTCGATGATTTCCCCTGGATAGAGTTTGTTCACCAAGACAGAGCAGTATGCGACGCGCCGCTGCTGCGCCTTTCAGAATATGGCGCCAGCGGAGAAGCGCGTGACCTTGAAGTCAAGTGTGACAACTGCGGCGTCCGGCGGCGCTTGGCGGATGCCTTTGGCCGTGAGAACCGGGAAAAGATGCCGCTTTGCCGGGGCCGCCGCCCGCATTTGCGTGATTTTGACCCCGGCTGCGATCTGAACATGCGCGCGATTGTCTTGGGCGCTTCCAACTGCTGGTTCCCCATTATCCTGTCTACCGTTGCCATCCCCGAAGCTGCCGACAAGTTGAAAATGCTGGTCGAAGAACAGTGGGCAACCTTGCAAAATGTGACCAGCCCCGAAGTGCTGGAGGCTTTTTTCAATATTGGGCAATTGGGCATGTTCGCTCAATATTCGCGCGTGGAATTGTGGCAGGCCATCCAGCACAAGCGGGAAGGAACAGAAGCAGACGAGGAACCCGGGCGGCCTGATTTGCGCGGCCCGGAATGGGCCGTGTTGTCCGCGCCTGATCCCAACCGCAACTCGACCGATTTTCGTCTGCGAGCCGTCGAGCCGCCGCCTGGCTTTGCGAACTGGATTGCCCAGGTCGTCTTGGTCGAGCGGCTGCGCGAAGTGCAAGCCCTGATCGGCTTTACGCGCATTGATTCTCCTGGCGAATTGGCCGAGCCGGGCACAGAAGAAACGCGGTCAATCGCGCCAATATCGCGCCAGCCGCCAAGCTGGGTGCCGGCGGTCGAGGTGCGCGGTGAAGGCATTTTCATTCGCTTTGATGAGGCCAGGCTCGGAGCGTGGTTGGCCCGACCGGCCTGCAGAGAACGAGACGCCGAATTCTTTGGCGCGCACACCCGTTGGCGTCAGGCGCGCTCAATTGTGCCGCCCGAGGCCAATTATCCGGGACTGCGTTATGCGCTGTTACATTCCTTTTCGCACGCGCTTATCCGCCAGTTGTCGTTGGAATGTGGCTATACCTTTGCCAGCATCCGCGAGCGCATTTATTCTCGCAGCCCAGATGAAACCGGCGGCCCGATGGCCGGCGTCTTGATCTATACCGCCGCGCCAGATAGTGAAGGCACGTTGGGCGGGCTGGTCAGCATGGGCGAACCGAACGCATTAGAACGCCATATCGAAGCCGCGCTTGAATCGGCGCGCTTGTGCGCTTCTGATCCCACTTGCGCCGAGCATCAACCCAGCCAAACGGGCATCTCGGTTCATGCGGCGGCGTGCCACGCCTGCATGTTTGCGCCAGAGACCTCGTGCGAGCGCGGCAACAAGTATCTGGATCGCTCGCTGCTGGTTCGCACAGTCGAGCGTGAAGACTTGGCGTTTTTTGAACAATGATTACGTCAACCCATCTCGCCCTACTTAATCGCTTGCTTCCTCTTCTCCGCCGGGCCTACTGGGTAGATGGCCGGGCCAATTTGCCATTGGGCATGTTGACCAACGAAGAAGCCAAGCTGCTGCCTGACTTGACTAATATTGGCTGCCTGCGCGATGGCGGCGATGGGCGGCTGTATGACGCTATGCCCTGGGGCGAGATTGAAAAGCTCATCCTCCAAATCGCCTGCCAGGATGACATGCTTGACCGCGCCACGCTGCGCCCGTATCTGCGCGCCATTCCGCTGAATTTGGATAAAGCTGACAAACTGCTGCTGCTCAGCGGCCTGGGCCTGGTTGAGCGAAAAGAAGATGGCGTGGCCGGCGCGCAATCTCGCTACGAGCGCGAGATGGATGCCGCGCTCTCGTTCATTGAAGAACGAGATGCCTTGCAGGTGCGCTATGGCATCTTTGAGCCGTTTATGACTGTGCGCGATTTTGTTTTGGATTATCCCCTGCCGCGCGACCCGCTCTATATAACCCAGCGAATTTTGCTGTGGAGTTTATACCAGGAAAAATACATTCTGCTTTTGCAGACCGGCGAGGATAGCCGTCTGTGGCGTGTGCGCAGCCGCACCGCTGAAATCGTCCGATTGTTGGCGTATCTTCGCAAGCGGCAGGCGGCCCATCGCAAAGCGCACGCCGACCCGCGCCTGGTGCGCGACGTTCGCTGGGAGATGCGCCGTCGCATCGTGCCCGAACGCAACATTCCCTTTGAGCGAATGTTGGTTGACGTGGTCAACGACACGCTTGACCCCAAGCACACCCCCTGGAATGATCCCGCCTGGCAAAAAGCGCGCTCTATCTACCTGGATGTGATGGCGGCGCGCTATCCAGCCGTTAGCGAGTTTCAGGCGCGCAGCACGCGCCATATTTTCAGCCTGCTTCGCCAGCAAACCTCGGACTTGCGCGGCGTGGTCATCACTACCGCCACCGGCTCGGGCAAGACGCTGGCTTTTTCCGCTTCGATGCTGCTTCAAGCCCTGGCGGAAAAAAGCATTGCCCAAAAACCTGGCGTCAAGGCCATTTGCATCTACCCACGCCAAAAGCTGGCCGAAAACCAGTTGGCCGAGTTTGCGCGGATATTGCACCGGCTTGACAAATCGTTGCGGCATCTGGGGATGCGCCCATTGACCATTGGGATTGAATACCAGGGAACGCCGCACGATTTGAATAGCTTCAAGCCGCCGGCGCAGCTTCAAGATGGCATGATGCTCAGAGATAGCTTTGGCGAAAAATTGTCGCGCTTTTGGACGTGGCACGCTGAATCCGACGCGTGGCGCTGCCCTTATGCGGATTGCCCAGTATGTGAAAATCCTTTGGCGCTTCGTCACAAGCCTGGTCAGGTCTGGCTAGAGTGTGTCAGTTGTGGTGAGCAGGTGGACTATATTTTGCCCACCAAAGCGTTACAACGCGCCAATCCCCCTGATATTTTGATCATCACCACCGAATCGCTGAACCGCCGCTTGAGCGATCCGGCTTTTCAAGCTCTCTTTGGGGACGAGGGTGGCAAGCCCGCATTCACCATTCCCTCGCTGGTAATGCTGGATGAGATTCACCTCTATACCGGTATAGACGGCGCACAGGTAGCCCTGCTCGTCCGCCGCTTGCTGCAGCGCTTGCGCTTGGCTGCCGAGGCGTCAGGCCGGCAACAGGCGCCTGTGGTTGTCGGCCTGAGCGCCACCATCCGTGAACCGGTGAATCACTTGTGCCGGCTCACAGGTTTAGCTTCCAACGCCGTTCGTCACGAGCAAGTCAATCCAGCTACAGATCATACCCGTCAGGCCGGCGCAGAGCACTACATCTTTGTGCGTCCAGATCAAGACGCGCAGCCGCTCTCTACTCTTGCGCGGGCGGCTCAGTGCCTGGCGCACACCATGCGCCAGCCGGGTGATAGTGAACAGGATTATACTATTCTTGGCTTTGTGGATTCGCTGGATATTGTTGGCCGTTGGCGCCGGTTGATGGAAGATGTTGAGCGCGCGCAAGCCTTTGCCTTTCGCGATCCGGAACAGATTCGCCGGTCTGAGCCGCTGCAAAAATACGCTCCTAAACCAGTCGCCAGTTGCGCCGAGTGTTTTCAGGCGCATCCTTCTCCCAATCCAGAGTGTGGCTTGTTCCAGGCCGGCGAGTGTTGGTGGTTCATGCGGCAAGGCGGAAGGTTGAATCCATTGAAGGTGCAGCATGTGCGCAGTGGCATGCCCATGCAGACGGGATTCGACCTGACCATCGCTACTTCTGTGCTAGAAGTGGGCTATGACGACGCCAATATTATGGGCGTAATTCAATATATGGCTCCCAGAAATGTGGCTAGCTTTGTGCAACGCAAGGGCCGCGGCGGGCGCGGCCCTTCTGATCGGCCTATCAGCCTGACTGTCATTAACCCCAATCATCCCAATGATGTCCACCTCTATCGCAATGCCCACGTGTTAACCGATCCGCTATTTACCAAGCTGCCGCTGAATGTGGAAAACGAAGAGGTGCTCAAAGTTCACGGTATCATGAGTTTTTTTGATTACGTTGCCTTTGAATTGCGCCGCGCTCCACAACCTCCGCAAGCATCATCTCCCTGGAATGCCGGGCGGGATGTTTTGCCACACTACCAGCGGCTGCTGCGCTCGGAATGGTCGGCCTTTGAACGCACCTATCTTGCGCCATTGGTGGGGAACAATCGTCGAATTATTGAACGAGTGCGCGGCCGCCTGCGTGATTTTATTCAATCGCTGGAAAAACAAGGCAAAGCCAAATTGTCTGTTGACCTGGCGCGCGAATTGCCGCGCAATCTGTTTTCGAGCATCAACCTGCCCGAAGTGGAAGCCTTGGACAGCGATAGCAAGGACAAGCCCTACATGATGGAACGATTGGCGATTGACTATGCTATGCGCGATTTGGTGCCCGGCCATGTGACCTATCGCTTTGCCAAGCAGCGATACATAGCCTATTGGGTGCCGCCCACATCTCCAGGCGAACAGACTGACTGTGGGCGCTGCTCTGTTGAAGCAAGCTACAAGTTGACCGATGAGTCAATGACCAAGATTGACTGGCGTTTAGTGCCTGGTTCGCTTGCGCCGCTGCGTTCTAATCTGCAAGAAAGCGAACAACCCGCCCATCTCCCGCTCTACCGCCCGCTTGCGGTTAACCTGCGCCGCTTTTCTCACGGCGACGAGTCTCAGTGGGACAATTGGTTTTATTGTGATCGTTGCCGCGTTTTTTTCAAGCGCGCCGAGCTAGGAAAGCACACGGGCCATTCTCCGGCTCAATTGGGCGATGGCAGCGGCGGGTATCCGATTGGCTTTGTCCAGGTCAATATGGACCCGCGGCTGTTGAATCAGGATACTGTCTTTCATGGCGGCAATGATGCGTTTGCTCAAGGCTATTGGTTTGGGCCATTTGCCAGCTTTATTGCCTCACTGACCTTTTTCAATCGGAACGCCGGCGAGTATATGCTGGTTCACAAGGTCAACCTGGGCAGCGAAGTGTGGGCGAGATTCAAGGGTCGCCCCAACAAGAGTTGGACCTACAGCTATGTCGCCAAAGGAACAGACGCCGCCCTGGGTTACACCATGCAAACCGAGGGCGTGGCGCTGACTCTGAAAGATACCGAGTTCATGTCGCCTGATGAACTGCTGCCTGATTTGCGTTCCAGCTTGCGTTTGGCGGCGTTTTGCTTTGATGTGCTCAATGCTTGCAAAAGGCCAGATGCGCCCCGCCTTTTGCCGACCGCCTCGCTGGTTGGGGCAATGCTGATTTGGTATGACGAGCTTGGACATGCCGAGTTTGCTCGCCTACTGCGCTGTGAACGGGACGCCTTGCGGGAGAAAATAGAACTGGTCTTCAAGCGGCTTCCAGGACAATTTCCCAAGCAGCACAAGGAGGCGATACTTGAATCCATGGACGATGAACGCTTTTGGCAAGGCGTTGTGGCGCCAGCTTTCGAGCGCCGCCTGGATAGACCTGATCCCAGCGATGAACAATTGTTTATCAACGACGTACTTTTCCACTCGTTCAAGCATGCTTTGCGCGATGCCGTCGCCGCCGAGTTGGGCGCAGACCCCGGCCTCAATCTAGGTGGATGGTGGCACACCAGTTACGATTTTCCCAACATGGGCGACCGGCGCGAAATGGCGCTTTTCGAGTTCGGCTTGTACGGCATTGGCTACATGCGTGACTGGTTTGCCAGGTTTCCAACGTTTCCGCAGGCTATGTGGAACGCGGTCGAAGAGCGCATGGGGCACTGTCCTACCGGCGATGAAGAAGCCTTTTTGCAGACGGTACTGAGTTTGCCTATGGAAAGCCTGGAGCAACTAGCCAGGCAAATTTCGCTCATTCGCGGAGCAGCCAGCTTTAGGGAACGGCAAACCGCTGTGGCTGCATTGGATGACCTTGTGCGTGATGAGCATGGCCTGGAACTGTCCGAATCGCTGCGCCGCTTGCTAGTGCGCCTCTTTGGTGAACCGTTAGAATTGGAAGCGGGGCAAATTATTGACGACTGGCGGCTATACCAGGAATTGAATGTTGGCCTATTGCCAATGCTGAGATCGTTGGCTCATCACCCATCACTTGAAGAATTGGAAGGGCGGGCTTTTAGGTTGTTGAACACTACGCCGGAACAGATGCCAACGTGGAACCGGCTCAAGTCTCACCTGGAAACAAGTCTGCCTTCCAAGCAAGTCGAAGAACGGCTGCGCTCTGAAGTGGGCAAACGCTTTTTGACTACGTGTGTAGATGGCTGTCCTGATTGCTTGCATGGGCCGTGTGAATTGGAATCGGCTCCAGAGCGATCAACCCTGTTACTAAGCCGGCGCCTTTTGGCTGTGGCGCTGGACAAGCTGTGCCGGCCTCTCACCATCAATATAGATCATTCGCCTGCCGAAAAATTGCTTGAGCAGGTGCATAGCTGCATGGCACAGCATGGTGTAGCCTATATTGTTTATACGCGCGCCGACGCTGCACAGGTGGCAATGCTAACCTCAGCTTTATTGGCCAAACCAATTGTTCAAGCCGGCCGTGCCTTTGGTGTGCAAATCATTGGCACGACCTACGAACGGATTGATTTGGCAAACCGGGCTGTGCGTTATCGTTTGGCCTTGCGGTGTTATCCGTCAGAGTTGACCGATGCCTAAAATCCCTGAGCCTCGACCGACTGCATCCAGCCAGCGGTGGACAGACCTGCTTATCAATGAGATGATTGGTTTTCATAGTGCAGGCCTTCCCTACAAAGTGTGGTGGGCTCAAGCTCGTCCGCTCGATATATCTCTAGACTTGGCGGGGCGGTCTGGCTTTGCCACAGTTTGGCCTGATTTGATGATGACCGAGGTATTCTTGAGCGATATTCTTCACCGCATCCTGGCAAGGAAAGGCCAAGTGCATGTGCTCTGCGAGCCGCTTTCGCAAGCATTTACACGCAGCGATATTCTGGCCGGCCCCGAGGCGTTAATCAACAAACTACGCCTGGCTTTTCCAGAGACTTTCCAGGTTCATATTGTGCCCACCGTGCCAATAGAGCAAAGCGGGTGGATCGGGCGTTGGGGCGCACTGATTGGCGCACCCTTGTCCTCAACGTTGGTGGGTCATGTTCCACGGTACATTGCAGAGCCAGAGGAACTGGAGCGGCTGCGCGCAAGATGCCGCGCGCTGGCCGAAGGTCGGGCCACGGTTACACCTGAAATGCCCCGAAGACATATTACCACGGGCGAATTGGATATGATGCGCGCCGTCATCCGCCGATCTGGTCGTTATGTAGATGTGGAACGATTGCCTCAGCAAACAAGCCGCAGCTTGCTGTACAAAGCAACCGATACGCAAGCTGGTGATGAAACGGTGGTCATCAAGATTATTCTGGATCCGGCCTGGGATGCAGAGCGGGTGCGCACACGCGAAGCTATCGCCCGCCGGTTGGGGCATCCCAACATTGTGCGCATCTATGCCCCCGAAACTTTTGTATTGGACAGCCAGCAATCCATATTGGCTATCGTGATGGAATATATGCCAGGAGGTTCGTTAAAAGACGAACTTGACCAACACGGACGCTTGCCCTTGAGCCGCGCAATAGAGGTCGCCATTCAAGTGTGCCATGGCTTGGCGTATGCGCACGAGCAAGGCATTGTTCACCGAGACATCAAGCCAGGCAATATTTTGCTAGGCGCTCACGGTGAGGTCAAGATCGCAGACTTTAACGTTGCCAAGATTGCAGAGCTGTCTGGCGACACATTGCCCGGCATGCCGCTTGGCACACTGGACTATATTCCCCCTGAGCAAATAGAGCGCGCCCACCAAGCCACCCCGCGCGCTGACATTTACAGCCTGGGCTGCGTTCTATTTGAAATGCTGGCGGGCCGCCCGCCTTTTTCTGCGCAAACCGAGCGAGAGCTTGCTGCACATCATTTGAGCACACCGCCACCATCCGCCTGCGTCTATCGGCCTGAGGTTCCCGATCCTTTGGAGGCTTTGATCCATCGCTGCCTTTCCAAAGAACCCGCTGAGCGTCCATCCGCCAACGAACTGGCTCAAGTGTTAGAAACCACCCTGGCACAATTGTCTGCACAAGGAGCATAAGCTTTGGCAGCCATAATGCACACAGTTGGTAAACCGGTCAATGAAGGCGAGCGGACAGCCTTTGCTGCGCTGGCACGCGATTTGCCTGAGCACTATCATGTCATCACCAATGTCGAGTTGGCCCAGGGAAACCGCTACTATGAATGTGATGCCATTGTTATTGGCGACAATGGTATTTGGGTAGTTGAGGTCAAAGCCTGGCGTGGCAAGATTGACGGCGACACGCACGAGTGGATTCGTGAGGATGGCGAGACCTTGCCTAGCCCAGTGTCCGTGACCAATCAAAAAGCCAGGGTGCTCAGGTCACTGTTTCAATCAGGCGGGTTTCACCCACCGTTTATCAAGGCTGTTGTCATCCTGGTATCGGGCGAGCTGACCTCAAATTTGCGGGCTGCTGTTGGCGATGCGGTTGTGGGATTGAATGATCTGAACACCTACTTTTTGTTGGATAGGCCCTGCCTTGCCGCCAATGTCGTTCGCCAGATGGCGGAATGGGTGTCTCGTAGCGTTCGCCCGCCTGGCGCCGAGCGTGTTCTTGGGCACTACAAGTTACTGCAGCAAATCAACATTACTGACCTATATACTGAATACGAGGTTGAACATTTGTACATCCCTGCTCGGCGAGCGCGTCTGAAATCCTACTATATGCAAGGCTGGCTTCCTGCCGGCGCTTTTCAGCAGCAGCTCAATCGTATTCAGCGCGATATTCTGGTGATCAGCCGATTGGGCGAGCATCCCAACATTGTCCAGGTCTATGATGCTTTTCCTGATCCCGACGATGCCTCGGTGCTGCACACGTTTCAAGAGTGGGTGCAAGGCGTTCGATTGGCCGAGTTCATCCGTCAGGGGCCGGGGGCAATCCCGGCACGCCAACTGGCAAGCTGGCTGCGCCAAGCTTGCCGCGCGTTGGCCTATGCCCACCACCGAAAGGTATTGCATCGCAACTTGTCGCCACGCTGCTTAATCATTCGTGACGATGGCCTGCTCAAGCTGCGCGATTTTGATTTTGCTCGCGCCGAGGGTCAGGCAACGGTCTTTCAGGGCAAGCCGCTAGGCGATCCATATTATGTGGCTCCAGAGCAATGGCAATTTCCTGGGGACACCGACTATCGTTCTGACCTGTTTTCATTGGGTGTGATCTTTTACGAATTGTTGGTTGGGCAGCGCCCATACGCCGACATTTCTCAATTGTTGCAAGCGAAAACCATGCCTATTCAAGAGCCAACAGGGGATGATCAATTAGCCAGAGAATTGGGGCAGTTGTTATCAGTGATGATCAAGTATCCTCCCAAAGATCGCCCGGCCAGTGTAGACAAAGTGCTTCAACGGATAGCTGAGCTAAGTTGATGCCGTTTCCAGTTAACCACTTGCACGTCAGGGTTTGCTTGTTGTGTTGTGCAGGCGGTTATGTGCAAGGAGTAGCCAATATTTCTGCGTGTTAGGGTTACTGTGTTTCTCATCATAATCATCATAATCTTGCTGTCTATGCCTGCCTGGGCTGGTGAAGCGCCGGCTATCTCTACTCAAACCCCCGATTTGATCTACGACGAGGCGCAGACAGTTTACCTGGGCAACCTGGCTCGCCGCGCCAATGGCGTTGCCCCTTTGCGGTGGAATGCGCAACTGACCGAGGCGGCGCGCTGGTTTTCGTGGGACTCGGTGGAAAATCGCCCAGACCCATACTGCGGCCACCAGGATACGCAGGGCAATTGGCCCAGCGACCGGATTGTGACCTTTGGCTACAAGGGCTATGGCGGCGCAGAAAACTGCTTTTGCGGCTATGTCACCCCGCAGTACGCCATTGATGGCTGGATGAACAGCTCCGGCCACCGCGCCAACTTGCTCGATCCTAACTCGCGCGAGATTGGGTTGGGCTATTACCGGCGCGCCAGCGATGGGCGCGGTTACGTCACCCAAGATTTCGGCCAGGACCCGATTTACCCGCCCGTCATCATCGAGAATGAAGCTGTTAACGTAACCTCGCCGGCGGTGAACCTGTACATCTATGACCGGGCCTCAGGCGGTGGCTTTGCCGAAATGGGGCCGGCGGCGCAGATGAAAGTGAGCAACGACGCCTGCCTCACTGGCGCAGCCTGGGAACCTTTTGCTGCCGAAAAAGCCTGGACGCTGGCAACGGGGGAAGGCTGGCGTTCCGTTTACGTCAAGACGCGCGATGTGTTCAGCCGCACCTCGACCGTGAGCGATACGGTTTACGTTGGCGCAAGCGTCCCCCTGGGCGAACTGGGCGCGGCCCAAATGAGCGCCACCCAACCTCAAGTGACGTTGCGCGGCCTGGGTGGCGGCGGTCTTGCTCAGATGCAATTTAGCCTGGGCTGGCTGGCCGATGACGGCTTTTCGACTTTTTCCAAGTATTGGGGCAATGGCGAGCGCGTCAACGATCCCGCTGCCTGGGGCGGCACAGCCTTTCGGCTATACCCTGGCGATGGCGAATCGTTTGCGTGGGTGTGGACGACCGAGTTTGTCAAAGATGCGCCTCTTGTCGCATACTTTCGGCTCAAGGTTAACGACAACACCTCAACCGATGAGGTGGCGCGTATCTCGGTCAAGGGTGGCGGTACCGAGTATGGCCCAGTCAGTCTGAAAGGCGCGGATTTTGCCGCTGCGAATCAATATCAAGAATTTCCCCTGGCCTTTACTTACAACACCAACCCCGATGATGTTTTCCTCATCTTTCAATTCTGGCGCAGCGGGCCGGCGGATGTGTATGTGGACGCTGTATCAATCTTTGCCGCCCCCCAGCCGGTCAGCCCCAACATCACCTGGAATGTGCCCGGGGGTAACTATCGCGGCCAGGGTGTTTGGGTGCGCTATACAGATGGCGGCAGCCAGTTTTCGGCTATTTCTGAAGCCAGCACACAGTTGCCATCGTTGAGCGTGTCTCCTGCTACGTTGAGCTTTCTGGCTGTTCGAAACGGCGACCCGCTGCCTGCTTCAAGTGTGCAGGTTGCCCGGGTCTGCGGGACCTTTGATTGGCAGGTAGATAGCAACGCCGCCTGGCTTCAAGCGCAGATCAGCGGCGATCTGATTCAAGTGAGCGCCAATCAGGCCGGGCTGAGTAATGGCGTGTATACAAGCGCGTTGACCGTGTCGGCGGTGGGCGACTCGGGCGTGCCGCCTGCTTCGGTTACGGTCAGATTGACCGTTGTCGAACAACTATATCCGGTCTATTTGCCGATGGTGACAAGGTAGCAAGATGATGAGTGACATCAATATGAGTGACATCAATGCTGCTCAAAATCTGGTTGATCAACTGGCGGCCGCTCAAGATTGGCCTGAGCCTGATTTGCTGCAAACCATCCTGGATCAGGGCGATGCAGCCATAGAGCCATTGCTGAACGTCGTATGCCAAGATATACACGGCTGGCCTCAAGAGGGCGCGGTCTACTGCGCGGCTTATCTGTTAGGCAGCCTGGGGGCAAAATCGGCCATTCCCGCTCTGGTAGAAATGTTCTCTCGCTATGACCACGATACACTTGAAGCTGTGTCTCATGCGTTGGGCTACCTGGGAACAGATGCAATCGAGCCGGCGCTTCAAGTTGCCCTGAACTCATCCTTGTCCTGGCCTCGCCGCGCGGCGGCAGCCGACGCGGCAATTATGGCGGCCGGCGACGACGCCGCGTTGCAGGAGCAGGTTGCCAGACCATTGCGTGAACTGCTGCAAGATTACGTGGCGCGCGCCGATTCCCTTCAAGATGACGAGATTCAGTTGGTTACGTCGCTGGTTTGGGACCTGGCGCACCTGGCCGACCCGCAAGCGCGAGAGACAATCTATGCCGCATTTGACGCCGAGCTGGTGGAAGAATGGGTCATCGGGCGAGACGACATTGCCTATTGCTACCGTCAAGGCGGCCGGATGGAACAGGCCGATCCCTTGAATTGGTTGAGGATATACCGGCGCGCCCATGACCAACATCAGGCCGCCTTGCGCCGGCGGGAGCGAGAAGCCCAAGAGCCGCAACCCCAGCTGGCGCCGCAAGCCTCAACTCCTCAGCTTGGCCGCAATGACTTGTGCTGGTGTGGAAGCGGCAAGAAATATAAAAAATGTCACTTGCAGGCAGACCTGGATAAGAAACAGCCTCGTGAGTAGCCCCATCGCTTTGAAGGAAGAATTGGGCAAAGCATGGTTGCTACTCTGACAGATATTGCTAGTAGGAGAGCAGAATGGCAACAAAAGGCATCCCCGAAGAGGTCAAACAACAAGTTGAAGAGATCATCAACCGCTTTAACCAAACGATCAAAAAGCTCGATTGCTTCTATGTCCCGCGCTACAAGGGCAGCTATCTGTACCTGGATCGGAACGACTATGGGCAGGTCGGCCAAATTTGCCGCCTAAAGTACACGGGCAGCCTGACCGATTGGGAGTTTGCTGTTTTCAAATACAGCGACGAAAGATACGACGCGGACGAATGGTTCTTTCCTGGCTCTGGATATGTGGATGGAACAATTGAAGGCGCAATGCGAGCGGGGCTAGAGGCATATCCGCCGTAAAGTAAGCTAATCGAGGCAAGGTATTGACTTGCGGTTAACTGACCGAAAAATCGCAGTGTCGTTTCATCCTATCACCATCTTGGCCGCTTCGACCGTGGCCACGTGTGTCTTTATAGCCCTGATGCTTCTCCTGTTGCCGCGCTACGCTGATGCCAGGGAGCGATACTATCTGTTCATCTACAACGCTCCCATCGCATTTGTGTTTGTTGTGTATCTCTTTGACCGCGCCGAGCGGTGGCGCGCCATCCGCTTGCGGCAGTGGCTGATCGAGCCTTGCGTCATTGGGCTGGCGATGACAAGGGCGCTTGTGCCCATTCCGCTCATTTCGGGGCATGCCTTGTTCCTGACCTATGCTATCCTGACTACGCCGCGCCGGTTGGCCTGGTGGCTGGCGGTGTTGGTGTTGATAGAGGTGAGCTACATCAAAATAGTGCTTTTGCACGATGCCACCTTGATTGGAGGAGCTTTGATCGGAATAATAGCGGCATTGTTTGTGGTTGGAAAGCCAAGGGCGGTTAACCATCCTGTGAACAGATAACGAGGAGGTCGAAATGTTGCGCTTATCTCAAGGCCCAAGGTATTGCTTGCTGACTTTAATCGTGGGGATAGTTCTCGCTATTCTCGCAGTTGCTATTAGCGCGGCATCAAGTGCCACCGCTTCCGCGCCTGCCGCCTACAATATTCTTTATGTCGCTCCTGGCGCGGATTGTGGCGGTGTGTTGCCATGTTATTCAACACTGCAAGCGGCGGTGGATGCTGCCGGCAGAAATGGTGATACCATCAAAGTTGCCGCCGGCATCTACACGGATGTCCACAGCCGTCCGGCTCCGCCTGGCTATATTGGATCAGCGGTGATTACCCAGGTGGCCTACATCAGTAAGGTCGTAACTATCCAAGGTGGATATGTCATAACCAATTGGTCAATTCCTGATCCAGAAGCCAATCTCACTACTTTGGATGCGAGGGGGCAAGGGCGGGTCTTGTATGTTACGGGGGGTGACTCTAGTATCACCGGGTTGCACATTACCGGCGGCAATGCGATGGGATTGGGCGGCAACCAGGGCGCTGATTGCGGCGGGGGAGTCTATGTCGGTAATTTTGCAGAATTTGTCAGCAACCATATTTTTAGCAACACTGCCGTTTATGGAGGCGGCCTGTGCCAGGCGAGTTACTACATCTGCTTTAACGGCAATGTTGTTTCTAGCAATTCGGCGACGCAGGCGGGCGGTGGAATCTTTGCGGGAAATGGCAATCTCTCCTTTTCCCATAACACAGTCATGTCAAACACTGCCGGCGAGGGCGGAGGAGTTTACATTGGGAACGGCATAGTCAAAATCACAGGAAACACGCTCTCTGGCAATAGAGCAACCGTTGCTGGGGGTGGGTTATACTTGAACAATATCCACGGGGATGAAATTCAAGACAATTTGATTGTTGCTAACCAGGCAACCAATAATGGAGGCGGTGTGAATTTAGAGCATGGCTCTGTCAGCATCAGCGGAAATGTCATTTCCGGCAATGATGCCTCCCAGGGAGGCGGGCTGTACCTGTATCAAAGCAACGTCACATTCAGTGGCAACCAGGTGAACAACAACGTTTCCGGTTTCAGTGGCGGTGGCCTGCGCGCATACAGTAGTCTGGTGACTATGACCAACAATACCATTTTTGCCAACGCAAGCCAGAGTGGCAATGGCGGGGGAGCTTCTTTAGCTTGGGGCGATGGTAGTATTGTAAGCAATACTATTGCTCACAATACCGCCAGTGGCGGCGGTGGGCTGATGCTGAACAGTGCGCACTTTACTCTCAGCAACAATCTGGTTGTTTCCAATTCAACCATCCATCCGTCCGTGAATGGCTATGGGGGTGGGGTGGGACTGCATTATGTGGATGCCGTACTTGATAACAATGTTTTTTCAGGCAATATCGCTATCAGGGAGGGGGGCGGACTATCTTTGTATCACAGTAATGTCACTTTTAACCAAAACAGGCTCATAGCAAATACGGCCAGAGATGGCGGCGGACTATCCACAGAAGATTACAGCCAGGTGACGATGAATGACAATCTTGTTAGTGGCAACACTGCCCGCGATTATGGTGGAGGGCTACTTCTAGGTAGAACTGAGGCTGTGCTCAACAATAATGTAATCTTATCCAATGCTGCCCAATACGGAGGCGGTCTATTGGTGGTAAACTCGTCTGCTCAGTTACAACATACCACCATCGCTCGCAACAAAGGCGAGAGTGGTAGTGGTATGTGTGTCATCACAAGCCTGGATGGAAAAAATAGTAGTGTGGCGCTGACGAACACCATCCTGGTGAGTCACACTGTGGGTATCAGCGTAACGAGCGGCAACACCGTCACGCTCAATGGTGTGCTGTGGTATAGCAATACAGCCAATATTGATGGGGGAGGAACTGTCACAGTGACTCGCGCCATCAGCGGCAACCCGGCCTTTGCTGCCGACGGCTATCACTTGCTGGCCGGCTCGGCTGCGATTGACCAAGGAGTGAGCACAGACGTGGCAACTGATATTGATGGTCGCCATCGCCCCCAAGGCGCAGCGCCAGACCTGGGCGCAGACGAATTCCCCGGCATTGGCCTGGTCATCAGCAAGTCTGGCCCAGCTTGGGCCTTGCCCGGCGCTCCCATCACCTACTGGCTGACAATCCAGAATCGCGGCGACGTGGACATCACTGAAACGCTGGCTGTCACTGACCGGGTTCCCGTTGGTGCGCATCCGGTGGGCTACCCGCCACAGTCTGTAATCACCTGGACATGTCCACCAACCAGCCCGATAGTTTGGCCGCCGTGCGACCCGCCGTATTGTTACCAGGCCTGGTCGGTGCGTTTTGTGGTCACTGCGACTGAGACAATTATCAACAGCGATTATGGCGCGCGCACAGGCGGGCTGGCGGTGAGAGGCGAGCCGATTGTTGTCACGCGCATTCTCAACCAGCGCGCGTATCTCCCACTGGTGCTGCGTGGGCAGTAGCCCATAGATGGAAAGAGATGGAAAGGATTTGCGTCAACA
>JBGSMF010000265.1:0-19169 GCA_041740315.1 Thermoflexales bacterium | reverse complement strand
GGGCATGCGCAGCGCCACGCTGAGCAATTCACCGGCCTGCTTGAGCCAACTGCCCAGTTCGCTGGTCATTTCTTCGGCCAGCAATTTTTCGGCATAGGGTTGAACCATATCCCAGGCGTTAAAATCCGGGTTCAGGCTGGTGGACATGCCCGAAAGAATGCCCACCGTGCGCCCCAGGTAAATATAATCTTGCGGCAGTTGGATGGGCATCTGGAACAGCAAATCGCGAAATTGGTCAAAAAAGGCCTCCATTTCACGAATGTCCAGATCGCGCAGTTCGGTCATGCTCATGCCATAAAAGCGCACAAAGACCTGATCAATGGCCTTTTCCATCTGCGGCAGGTCGGCGTTGGGCAAGAAAAACCCCAGATCGTCGGCGGCGTGCACAATCCGGCCGGCATCGCGGGTGGCCAGCCCGACCAACGCTTGGCGCAATTGAGTGCGCACATTGGGGGCCACGCAGCCCGTCATGCCAAAATCCACAAAGGCCAGCCGGAATGGCCGAGCGCCCTGAGCGGCGCCTGGCAGAGGATGCACAAACAGATTGCCGGGGTGCGGGTCGGCGTGAAAAAAACCGTCTTCAAAGATTTGCTTCAAATACGCATCGAATAATCGCTCGGCTACCTGCTTGCGCTCTATCCCGGCTGCGGTCAGCGCGCTAAAGTCGGTGATTTTGATGCCCTCAACATCTTCCAATACCAGCACGCGCCGTGTGCTCAGTTGGCGGTACGGGCGGGGGATGATGACATCTTCCACCCTGGCAAAGTTGGCCGCAAATGCAAGAGCGTTGTCAGCCTCGCGGACGTAATCTAACTCTTCGTACAACGTGCGGCTGAATTCATCCAGCAGCTTGATCACATCTACGCGGCGGCGCAGCGGCGGGTAATCTCTGATCCAACGCAGCACGGTGCGCACGGCGGCCAGGTCGGTATCCACAATCAGCGCGATGCCGGGGCGCTGGACTTTGACCACCACCCCTTCGCCGCTGTGCAATCGAGCCTGGTGCACCTGGCCCAGCGAGGCGGCTGCTTTTACATTGGTATCAAAAAAAGCAAAAGCCTGTTCCAGCGACTGACCCAGTTCGGCTTCAATGATGGCGCGGATATCCTCAAAGCGTTCCGGGGGAACCTCGTCTTGCAGGCCGGCCAGCTCGCTGGTCACCTCGCGCGGCAGCACATCTACCCGGCTGCTGACAAATTGGCCGATCTTGATGAGCACACCCCCCATCGAAACGGCCAGGTCGCGAAAGCGCCGCGCAATCTGGCTATAGCGCTGCACCGCCGTCTGGTTGACCCGCTGATCGCCAATGATGCGCCGCAAGATCAGTTCCCACCAAAGCACGTGCAGCACCGCGCGCGCGCCAAACCAAATGATGCGCCGGGCTCGGCTGCGCAATTGCCGGCCCGATTGGGTTGGAGCTGTCTTGGTTTGCTTCATAGCGTATCTGGCCTTGTTTAGTAACATCTCAAAATGTGGGAGTAATTTTTGTGATTGCTCTGTTTGGGCAGGGCATGCCCTGCCCTCATCCCGAATTATTGAAAAGATACCTTGTTTGCTTAGATTGGCGGCATCATGATACCATAAAAATCCCCCTGACCATGCGCCAGGGGGATGTTGGGTTTTGCCGGGCTGGGTGGGGCGAGGAATCTCGCCTTTGTTTGGTGCAGCCCAGCGAAGCGCGAGAATCATAATTCAGGCGGTTTGTTTTCTCGTATCCATCCGCCGCCCAATAAACTTTTGCGCCTCGGCGGCGATTGAAGGGATCAACATCAAAGGCACTATAGCCGCCCACTCGGCCAGCGTCAATGGCACTGTGTCAAAGATAGGCTGCAAGAAGGGCACATAAATCACAATGAACAAGAGTGTGGCGGAAAACCCCACCGCGTATTGCATCCACTTGTTGGTAAACACGCCCAGCTTGAATAGCGGGAATCGCTCGGAGCGAGATGTGTAGGCGCGGAACAGCTCTGAAAGCACGAGCGTGGCAAAGGCCATCGTCTCGGCCGTGTGCACTTTGTCGGCGTGCGCCAGTGAGGAAAAGTATTGCATGCCGGCCCAATACGCCAGCAGCACGGCGGTGGTGATGGCAACCGTCTGAGTGATAAAGCCCGACAGCATGTCTCGGTTGATGACCGGCTCGGTGGGCGGGCGCGGCGGGCGCTCCATAATATCGGGATCGCCCTTTTCCATCCCCAGCGCCAACGCCGGGCCGCCATCGCTGAGCAGGTTGAGCCAGAGCAACTGGATGGCCGTCAGCGGGGTGGGCCAGCCCAGCAGCGTGGCGATAAAGATGATGGCGATTTCGGCCAGGTTGCAAGAAATCAAAAAGTAGACAAACTTGCGAATGTTGGAATAGATGATGCGCCCCTGCTCGACGGCGCTGACGATAGAGACATAGTTGTCGTCGGTCAGCACCATATCGGCGGTTTGCTTGGAGACATCGGTGCCCGTAATGCCCATGGCCACCCCGATGTTGGCGCGCTTGAGGGCGTGGGCGTCGTTCACGCCGTCGCCTGTCATGGCCACAATGTGGCCGGCCGCTTTGAACGCCTCTACAATGCGCACTTTGTGCTCTGGGCTGACGCGCGCAAAAACATCGGTGTGTTCAACTCGCTCGGCCAAGGCTTGGTCGCTCAAGTCTTGTATCTCAGCGCCGGTTAGCACTTGCCCACCGGGGCGCAGCAAGCCAATCTGGTTGGCAATGGCGCGCGCGGTATCGGCATAATCGCCGGTGACCATGGCCGTGCGAATGCCGGCCCGGCGCGCTTTTTCAATGGCGGGTTTCACTTCGGGCCGGGCCGGGTCAATCATTCCCACCAAGCCTACAAACACCAGCTCCTGCTCGATCTCTTGAGCAGTCGGCTCGGCCGGCACGCTATCCAGCGTGCGATACGCCACAGCCAGCACGCGCAGCGCATCGCGCGCCATAGCCGAGTTGGCCTTTAAAATTGCCGCGCGCTCGGCCTCAGTGAGCGGAGCAATGCCCTTGCGCCGCAATTGGTGTGTGCACAGCGCCAGCGTCAAATCGGGCGCGCCTTTGACGATGGCGACGTAAAATTGCCCCTGGTCTTTGCTGCGGAATGGGCTGGGATCGTCATCGGTGACGTTCCGCAATTCGTGAATGGTCGCCATGCGCTTGCGGTCAGAGTCAAAGGGCACCTCTGAAACGCGCGGGTACGATTTTTCCATTTGCCGCCGCCACAACCCGGCCTTGGCGGCCGCCACCACCAGCGCGCCTTCGGTGGGGTCGCCCACCATGCGGTAGGTGGGCTGGAGATCTTGTTCGCCCGTCACTTCCAGGTTGGCATCGTTGCACAACGCGCCCCCCCACAGCAGCGAGTTGACAACGGGCCGCTGAGCCGCAATGATATTTTGCCCATCCAGCGTAAAATTGCCTTGCACATTGTAGCCGTGCCCGCTGATGCCCACCATTTGCCCATCGGCGCACAACTGCACGGCCATCATCTCGTTCTGGGTCAGCGTGCCGGTCTTGTCTGAACATATAGCCGTGGCCGAGCCGAGCGTTTCGACCGCGGGCAGCTTGCGGATGAGCGCGTGGTGGCGCACCATCTCGCTCATTCCCAAGGCCAGGCAGATGGTGACAATGGCCGCCAGCCCTTCCGGCACGGCGGCAATAGCCAGGCTCACAGCGATGATGAATAGTTCGGTGATGGCTTCTACCAGCGTGCTGCCCGGCGCGGGGTTCATGAGATAGCGCCCCACGCCCACTGCAAACACCAGCCCACAGATGGCCAGTGAGGCAATCCCCAGCGTGCGGCCCAGGTCATCTAGCTTTTTCTGGAGGGGCGTCTTTTCATCGGCGAATGATTGAAGCATCTCGGCAATCAGGCCGATTTGCGTGCGCATGCCGGTGGCGATCACAATGCCCCGCCCGCGCCCGTAGGTGACCATGGTGCCCATGTAGGCGCTGTTGCTGCGGTCGCCCAGGGCTGCCTCAGAGTCGAGGGTGTGGTCGGCAAATTTTTGCACCGGCACCGATTCGCCTGTCAGCGCAGCTTCTTCCACTTTGAGGTTAATGCTTTCGGCCAGGCGCACATCGGCCGGCACAAAGTTGCCCGCTTCCAGCAGCACAATATCGCCGGGCACCAGTTCTCGCGCCGGCACGCTGAGCCGGTGGCCCCCGCGCACCACGTGGGCGTCTGGCGCGGCCATCTTTTTCAGCGCAGCCAGGGCTTCTTCGGCCCGGCCTTCTTGCACCACGCCCAGCACTGCGTTCAGCACCACAATAGCCATAATGGCCGCCGCCTCCACCCAATCGCCCAGCGCCGCCGAAACCAGCGAGGCGACGATGAGGATGATGACGACAAAGCTGTTGAGTTGATCGAGGATTCTTTTGAGATAGGTGGGGCGGGGCGGCTCTTGCAGTTCGTTCGGCCCGTGTTCTTTCAGGCGAGCGAGGGCGGTTTCTTCTGGCAGACCGTTTTCAACCTGGGTGGCCAGCTCGGCCGCCACCTGGTTGACGGCGCGGCTATGCCAGGCTCTGGCTTCTTCTTGGGACATACACCATCTCCATAAAAGCTTGACGCTGCGTAACTACTCAGCATCCTGAGCAGAGCGCCGCGCTCCTTCGACTGCGTTTCACTTCGCTCAGGCTGCGCGGCGCATAGCCTGCTCTGTCGGCAGACAGGTCGAAGGGTGCCGGCTGAGTAGTTGCGACGCTGCAAGGTAATATTCTTGCAGGTGCTTGAGCAGCTTGCAACAAGCCAAGTATAAATCAAGTTGCGCAAGATGACAAGCAGACGAGTATGGGGTTATGAGGAGAGTGGCCCCTGCTCGGCTCCCAGGATGGGGTGTCGTTGAGCGGCCAGGTTGACCAGGCGACTGCCCATTTCGCCGTAAGAATAACCAGCCATTTTGGTAGCCCAACTCACGCTGCCGCCCTGGCTGATGCCGGCGTTGGGGTTCACATCAAGCACATAAAAGGTGCCATCTCGCAGCCGAATATCCAGACGGGCATAATCACGACAGCCGGTAGCCTGATAAGTGGCCAGCGAGGCTTGTTCCAACTGGTGGAACTGGTCTTTATCCAATTCTGAATAAGCCAACCAGATGTGCTCATAGTGTGGCGTGCCTGGCCGGAATTTGAAATCGTATGAGCAGATTCGATCTTGAGGCTGGTCGAGTTCTGCAAAATCTACTTCCACCGGCGGCAGCATTTCAGGCGGCTCGTTGCCCCACAAGGTGATGTGAAACTCGGGTCCGTCAATGAATTCTTCCACCAAGGCCGGCTGATGAAAAGTGTCTAGCACATAGGCTACCCGGTTGTGCAATTCGTCTGGCGTGGATACAACAGCTTCAGAACTGATGCCAAAGCTGCAATGTTCTTGGGCTGGTTTGACAATGGCTGGAAAGTTTTTCCACCCGTTGGCTTGGGCCGAATCATAGACGCGCCACCCGGGGGTGGCAATGTGGTGTTGGGCGAGCAGCTCTTTGACCTGGGGCTTGTCTTGGCTGAGCGCCAAGACGTCTGGCGGCGAACCGGTATACGCAAAGTCCATCTCCTCTAGCGTTTGGGCCACGTGGGCGTAGCTGTTGGGGATGCCGGGCACGCCTTCGCACCAATTAAACACAATATGCTCTTGGGGGTCGTATTCGCGCAGCGGGGTGACCAGATCGGTATTGTAGATGGGTAGCGGGGTGACGGGGTGACCTAATTTGCACAGAGCACTTTTGAGTTCGATGGTGTCTTGAAATGATTCTTTTGTTTCTTCAGGTGTCCACTTGGGATCTATGTTGTAAAGCAACAATACCGGTAGATCAGTCCGGTCGTCATTTGAGGTCATGCTGCACTATCTCCTTTTTGTGACCCGAATTGGTCGTTTCTTCCTCCATTCATTGCTTGAGAAGGCAAGGGTGGTTGCCCAGGCTTGGGTGCCGCAGGGCCGCCAGGTTGACCAGGTGGCTGCCCATGGCTCCGTAGGAATAGCCGGCCAGCTCGGCCATGCAGGCGATGCTGGCGTCTGCGCTGATATCGGCGTTGGGATTGACATCTAGCACATAAAAGACGCCATCGCGCAGCCGAATATCTAGCCGGGCATAATCTCGGCAGCCGGTGGCGTGGTAAGCCGCAATGGAAACCTGCTCCAGGGTTTCTAGTTCTGGTTGGCTCAATGGCGCTGGCAAGAGGGTTTGGATTTTATTATAGTGGGCAGAGCCAGAGTCAAACTTTGCGTCGTAGGTGCACAGCCGGTCGTGCACGTCATCAAACGCGGAAAAATCCATCTCGGCTGGGGGCAGCATCCGGATGACGCCGTTGCCCCACAGCGCCACGCGAAATTCTCGCCCGTCAATAAAGTCTTCAACCAGGGCGGGCTGGCGGAAGGTGTCTATCACGTAGGCGATTCGGTCGTATAATTCTTGATGGGTAAACACAACCGCGTCTTGGGTCACGCCAAAGCTGCAATGCTCCAAAGCAGGTTTGACAATGGCCGGGAAACGTTTCCACCCGTTTCGGCGCGCCGAGTCGTAGATGCGCCATTCTGGGGTGGGGATGCTCTGCTGATCTAAAACACGTTTGACCTGGCGTTTGTCCTGGCTAAATGCCAAGACATCTGGCGGAGAGCCTGTGTAGGCAAACCCCAAGTCTTCAAGGGTTTGGGCAACATAGGCATCACTGTTGGGCAGGCCAGGCACACCTTCACACCAATTCAGAATGATGTGCTCATCAGGCCGGTATTGGCTCAAGGGTGTGACCAGGTCTTGAGTGTCAATCACCACAGGTGTGACAAGATGCCCTTGCGCGCGCAAGCCGCTCTCCAATAACTCGGAGGCATGGATTGAATATTCAATCTCGTCAGGCGCCCAGGTACGATCTAGATTGTAAAGCAATACTACCGGTAAATCGTTTCGGTCGTTGTTTAGCGACATGTCACACCTTTGTTTTGTTTCAAGTGATTTTATCTACATTATCATTTTATCAAGTTGCATGCATCTGGTCAATAGTATGAACAGGTTTACACCAAACTTTCACCAAATACTCACCAAAAGTTTACTAGTTTGGGTCTTGCGCTTGTTAATTTGGATGTTACAATAGATTATACAACTCATCTCTTGTTGATGAGTAACAATAGACTCTATCGAAAATAACATGGCGATTTCCGATAACGGTTAATGTCTAGTTGATGCGAAAGGAGCAAAACAATGCCTGATCCGCGTCTGAATGAATTGGTGGGAAAATTAAAAAAGGGACATCAGAAGACGAGCGAGATTTTGGGCGCATTAACCCCAGAGCAGTGGCAACAGGTGGTGTATGCCGAACCCTATCCGTGGACCGTGCGCGACTTGGTGGCGCATTTTGTTTCGGCTGAAGAGTTGTTACTGCGCTTGATGCAAGACGTGGCGGCAGGCGGGGTCGGCGCGCCAGAGGGGTATGACTATAATGCCGCCAATGCCCAAGAGCAAAAGCGCCTGGCGGGTCGTTCGGTGCAAAATCTGCTGGCAGACCAAAGTGCCGCGCGCCAGGCTACTGTAGCGTGGGTGAGCGCTTTGGAAGACGAGACGCTGAATCGCATTGGCCGGCATCCGGCTTTGGGTGAGGTTTCTTTAGAGACGATGATTACCGCGATCTATGGCCACCAGTTGTTTCACATGCGTGACTTGCAACGTCTTTTCAGTTGAACAGCCTACCCTCCCGCAGGTTGCAACTTGGCTGCTCTTGCAAGGGTTTTTCAAACCTGCGGGAGGGTAAGTCGCGCAATTCTGCCAAGATGTTGCCGTCCAACAAAAACACGCGCCGCCCTGGATAAGAAGCGATGACGGCGTTGTTCGCTTTTGTTCCTTCATCTAGCGCAAAGACAATGTCGCCATCGAGCGATAGGGTGTTTGTCCAGGCCAGTTCGCTATAGTCACCCCAGTGATGGATGTGGACAAAGATGAGGGCATTGTGAATATCTAGCTGTGCTATTCGCTGCTGCATACTGTGGTCTACCCCATACAAGCCTCGCCACCGGTTAAAGTGGGCGGGCATTTGCGCCAGCACATTCCAACCCACCATCACAGCCAAAAAGACGCACAATGCAGGCCGCGCCAGCTTGGGGGCCAAGCGCCACAACTTGAGCAGCCCGCGAGCCGCCAGCAGCCACAGCAGCGGCAGCGCCTCGTAATAGTAACGCGGGCCATACAGGCTTGAGCCTTGAATCCAGTATGCGCCATAAGCCGCCACGATGACAATGAATGGCGCAACCAGGGCCCATTCCACGCGGCGGCGCGGGGGCAGGGCCAGGCCCAGCAGCGCCGGCAGCCAGCTCAGGTACGGCCAGCCCAAAAGCTGGGTGCTCAGATCCTGCAAATCCACCAGCGCATTTTTCAGGGCAATATCCACCGAATGCCCTTGGGGCAGTACCCCGTGCCCCGGCCCAAAACCAATGCGGTCGTAAGGCCATAGCAGTGGGTACAAATTGACGGTGTATTCCCCGGTCAGCGCGCGGCCATATAACAGCAACACTATAACCATTGCTCCGCTCGCCAGCCCCAGCGCGGCAAAAGCTCCAAACAGCGACCAGCGCCTTGTTCGCCCCAACTGCCATAAAGCCAGCAGAACGAACGGCAACACATACACCAGGGCGGTGTAAGGGCGGGTCAGCGCGGCCAAGCCTAGGGCTATTCCACCCAGGGTCGAGTTCATGAGTATAGATTTAATCTGAAATTTGGAATTTGGAATATGGAATCTGGAGCCTGAAATTTGAATGTAGAACCACGTGAACAAGAGCAGGCAGCAAGCGCTGAATGCATGCGCCAGCAGTGTGGACGAAAGCCCCAGGAACATTGGGGAAAGCAGCCCAAGTAAGCTTGCCAGCAGGCCGGTTTCGGCGTTGAACAGTTGGCGGCCAGTGGCGTACAGGACAAGCAGCGTCAACACGCCGATGAGGGGGTTGACCAGCCAGGGCACATTGAGCATCACGCCCAGCGCCAGCGCGGCCGTAAAGCCGGGGGGATATTTGGCAAATCGCCGGCCGTTCATGTCAATGGCAAATGGCACCAGAAAAGATCCGGGCTGCGCGGGCGAAGGAACCCACAGGCGTCCAGAGGCAAAAATTTGCGCCTGGAAATAGTTGGCAAATTCGTCTTCGATGTGCGGCATGGCCTCAAACACCCCCCACGTGATAGAGAGTGTGGCTGCCAGCGCCAGTACGAGGATAAGCGCAAGGATGAGTCGGTGCTGCATCAAGAGCTTGCCAATGCTGGCTGTGTTAGAAAGGCTCGGCCAAGAGGGTATCTCGCACAGCCAGCGGGGTTGGGTCGGCGGCTTGCACAGCTGCCGCTGCGCTGCGCACCTTGGGCAAGTGCTCGCTAATGTACACGTGGGCCAGGGCTTTTTTGCGCGGCGAAAGGCGCGCGTCTTGCAGCGTCAGCCAGCCATTGATCACATACACTGCAATGTCCACCACATTGGAGGCGTAGTAATCAATCACCGGCGTGTCACATTCCTTAAGGTGGTCAATGCAGCGGTTGAGCAGGGCGGTGGCTTCTTGCACCTGGTTCTTGAGCGGGGCCAGGTCTGCGCCATACTCTTGGGCGGCCCAATCGTTCAGCAGATCGTCAAGCGCGTGCCCCAACAGCTTGCCGATGGCGGCCACAATTTGCAGCTGGCTGGTGCCTTCGTAAATGTTGGTCACGCGGATATCGCGGTAATGGCGCTCTACGTTAAACTCGCGCATATAGCCCACCCCGCCGTGAACCTGCATAGCCTGGTAGCACACGCGGTTGCCCATTTCGGTGGCGTAATATTTGGTCAGTGGCGTCAGCACCTCGGCCAGCTTGGCCGCTTGCTTTAATCGCTGGCGCTCGGCGGGGGCGGGGTTGGCGCTTGAGGCAATGTGACGCTCGTAGGCTTTTTCCAGGTCTACCCAGCGCGAGGCTTCATAGACCAAGGCCCGAGTTGCCTCGATTTCGCTGCGCATGGAAAGGAGCATTCGGGTCACCGCCGGCAGCGCGCCAATGGGTCGGTTGAATTGCACTCGCTGGTTGGCGTAGCGGTGCGCTTCGCGGTAGGCGGCCTCGGCAATGCCCAGCGCCTGCGCCGATACGGCCAGCCGCGCGCCGTTCATCAGGGCCATGGCGTAGCGGATCAAGCCCATGCGCCGCTTGCCGATCAATTCGGCGGGCGTGTGGTTGAATTGTATTTCGCAGGTGGGCGAAGTATGCACGCCAATTTTGTTTTCGATGCGGCGGATTTGCACCGTGTCGTCTTTTTCCACCAGAAAGAGCGACAACCCCCGCGCGTCTGAAATGTTTTCTTCGCTGCGGGCCAGCACCACCATAATGTCGGCGCAGCCGTTGGTGATGAAACGCTTGACGCCATTGAGCCGCCACTGGCCGGTGGCCGGGTCTAGGCTGGCGCGGGTTTGCACTGCGCTCAGGTCTGACCCGGCATCGGGTTCTGTCAGCACCATGGCTCCGGCCACCTCGCCCCGCGCAAAGCGCGGCAAGACGCGCGCTTTCATCTCGTCGCTGCCAAACTCGTTGATTGATAGTGCAATTTCCTGCAAGCCAAAGATCGTCATCAGCCCGGCCTCGGCGCGAGACACAATCTCGACCATCATTTGATAGATGGATTCGGGCAGGTTCATGCCGCCATATTCCCAAGGCAGCATCACGCCCATCAGGTCGGCCTGCCGCATGGCCTTGAGCGCGTCTTGAGTAGCCGAGGCGTAATGCACCTGCCCGGCCTCAAATTGCGCGCCCTCTTCGTCGGCCTCGGCTGCGCGGGGAGCGATGGCAGTGGCGGCAATCTCGCCCAACACGTGCAGCAAGATGCCGTAATTATCTTTGGCATCCTTGTAATGACGAGGCGCGGAGGGATATTGAGCCTGGTAGCTATATCCCTTTTCTTTCACTTGGACCACTTCTTCCAGGTCTAGCTTGTCCAGGTGAAGCTGCAAATCCAAATTGTCCAAGAAAAAATTTTCTGTCATTTGTTACTCTCTCCGGCGTATAGGGATACGCCTGCTGATTTGGCGCACTGCGCAAAGCGCGCGCCAGCTATTTCGCCTTTTCGCGCAAGGCACGGATGAGCATGGGCAACACCTCGGCCACATCGCCCACGATTTTGTAATGAGCAATTTCAAAGATCGGCGCGTTGGGGTCGGTATTGATGGCAATGATCTTGGATGATTCGCTCATCCCGGCGCGGTGCTGGATAGCGCCAGAAATGCCTGCCGCAATGTACAACCTGGGCCGCACCGTCACACCGGTTTGGCCTACCTGGTGCTCGCGCGAGACATAACCGGCATCTACCGCCGCGCGCGAAGCGCCTACCTCGCCGCCTAGCAGGTGAGCCAGTTCTCGAAGCAGTTCAAAGTTTTCCGCCTTGCCCACGCCCGCGCCGCCCGCCACGACGATGGGGGCGCTTTTCAGGTTAACTCTTGACTCGCGGGTTTCACGGCTGAGCACCCTCAACACCAGGTCTCGTTCTTCAAACGCTGGCTCTATCTTTTCAACCGTGCCCCGGCGCGCGGCGTCTGGCTCTTGCTGGCGCATCACGCCTTCTCGCACGGTGGCCATTTGGGGGTGCATGGCGGGATTGACGATGGTGGCAATCAGGTTGCCTCCAAACGCCGGGCGGATCTGGAACAGCAGGTCGGGGTAAACCTTGCCGTCCTTTTTCGTGGCGTAATCGCCAATTTGCAAATCGGTGCAGTCGGCGGTCAACCCGGCTCGCAGCGCGCTGGCCACACGCGGGGCCAGGTCGCGCCCGATGGGCGTAGCGCCAAACAAAAAGATGTAGGGCTGCCTTTCGCGGGCCAACTGGGCCGCAACGCGGGCATAGGGCAGGGTGCGGTAATTTTCCAGCTCGGGGTGATCGGCCCAGAACACCCGGTTTGCGCCGTGATGAATAGCGATTTGCGCCAGCTCGCCCGCCTGGTAGCCGCACAGCAAGCCGCAGACCTGGCTGTTTAGCTTGAGGGCCAGTTCTTGCCCTTTGGCCAGCAATTCCAGGCTGACTTTGGCAATTTTCCCCTCTTCTTGTTCGATGAAAACCCACACATCTTTATTAGTCATATCGTGTCCTTTTCAATGGCCAACGACCAATGACCGCGTTGGTCGTTCGTCGTTGCTCGTTCGTCGTCTCATCCCACAATATATTCCTTGACCAGCTCTTGAATGAGCGCCTGGATGCTTTCTTGATTGGCTGCCACCTGCTTGCTCTCGGTCGTTTCCAGCACCACAAAATTGACCTTGTACACCTGGGTGGGCGAGCCGGCCAGCCCAAACTTGGCCGGGTCGCCGCCCAAATCGGCTGCGGTCCAAACAGGAATTTCAAGCCGCCGCTCTGTCACGTAATTGGCCAGCTTGTCTTCGTTTTCAAATTCGGGCCATTTCTTTAAAAGCGCGCTATATTCGAGCGGGGTGGCGGCCAGTTTATATTCGATCTGTTTGCGGGCCGAAGGAGGGCGTGGCTGGTTGGCCGAAGCGACCACCGTCAACAAGCAGGGCAGCGCGCATTTTACCCGTTCTTTGCCCATTGGAAAGGCTCGCTCTACCACCACCTCATTCCCTTCCAGGCTGATGATAGATTCGGCATAGGTGATTTGCGGCACGCCCAGTTTTTCTGCTGTTTGTGGGCCAACCTGGGCCGTGTCTCCATCAATCGCCTGCCGCCCGCAAAAGACCAGGTCGTATTGCCCCAATTTGTCAATGGCGCATTTGAGCGTATATGACGTGGCCAGGGTGTCGGCCCCGGCAAACTTGCGGTCGCTGAGCAAAATCACCCGGTCGGCCCCGCGATACAGCGCCGCGCGCAGCACCTCGGCGGCGGAGAGTGGCCCCATGGTAATCACCGTCACCTGGCCGCCGTATTTTTCTTTCGCCTGCAGCGCCATTTCCAGCGCGTTCAGGTCTTCTGGATTAAAGATGGCCGGCAGCGCCGAGCGGTTCATGGTGCCGTCTTCTTTCATTACGTCGCCGGTGATGTTGTGCGTGTCGGGCACTTGTTTGACCAACACAATCGAGTGATATGTTTTGCCAGATGTCATTCAATCCTCCTGCTTTGTGGGTGTCGGTTGTACCAGGCAGGCATCTAGTCTAGTTCGCGTCTCAAAACCCCTAGGCTGGCATCCCTATGCCTGCCGCTGCCGCATGGGGATGCGGCAGTTCCGGGAGTTTTGAGACAGGCACTAGTCTACCTCGCCCCCTCCCAACATAGTCTAGCCTGCATCTACATACACCACCTCGCCGGTCACAGCGCTAGAGAGGTCGCTGCACAGCCACAAGGCGGTGTTGCCAATATCTTCGATGGTGACGTGCCGATGCAAGGGGGCCACATCTTTGAAGGCTTTGTAATAAGTCTTGAACTGCGGCACGCCCGCGGCGGCCAGCGTGCGGATTGGCCCGGCGCTGATGGCGTTCACGCGGATGCGGCGCGAGCCTAGATCGTAGGCCAGGTAGCGCACGCTGGCTTCCAGCGCGGCCTTGGCCACGCCCATCACGTTATAGTTGGGCATTACTTTTTGGCTGCCGTAATAGGTCAGCGTGAGGATGCTGCCGCCGGGGTTTAGCAGCGGGGCGGCCTCTTTGACCAGCGCCGTCAGCGAATAGACGCTGATATCCATGGCCACGTGAAAGCCCTCGCGGCTAGTGTTGAGAAAGGGGCCATCCAGCTCCTCGCGCTTGGCAAAGCCGATGCTGTGAACAAGGATGTCTAGCGCGCCATAGACCTGGCGCGCTTTTTCAAAGACGGCCTTGATTTCGTAATCGCGCGCCACGTCGCACGGCTCGATGAGTCGGCTGCCCAGGCTTTGCGCCAGCGCCCGCACGCGCTTTTCCAATGCAGGCACGGCGTAACTAAAGCCCAGGTCTGCGCCTGCTGCGTGCAGGGCCTGGGCAATGCCCCAGGCAATCGAGTGATCGTTGGCTACGCCAAAGATTAGCCCCTTTTTCTCGTCTAGCAATCCCATTTTCTTTCCATCCTAAAAGTTTTTGTAACTACTCAGCCGGCACCCTTCGACCTGTCTGCCGACAGAGCAGGCTACGCGCCGCGCTCCGCTCAGGATGCTGAGTAGTTACCTTAAAAGTTTTTAACCACTTTCCCTCTCCCAGGCCCTCCCCCGCTCTGCGGGGGAGGGGGAGGGTAGGGGTGCGATTTTAGCGTGACACAAAAGGGCTATTGGTGATGTAAAAGCGCCACGGTTTAGATAGCCACGGTTCGGGTGTATTGCCCAGGCCAATGCGCGGGCCGGCGGCAATCTGGGTTGCGTCTACCGGCGGCGCGGCTTCAATCCACACTTGGCTCTCTGGCGCGCACAGGTCGGCGTCATTTTGGGCGCGGTTGATGCCCAGGGCTTGGGTCAGCCTCGCCGGGCCGCGGCACAGGTCGCCCAAATCTTGGCGGCGGCGGTGACGCTGCATCAGCTCGATGCCTTCCAGCGGCTCTAGCGCGCGCACCAGCACGGCCGCTGGCAGGCCCTCGCGCTCGGCCACCACGTTGAACATCCAGTGCATGCCATAGGTAAAATAGACATAGGCATGGCCTGGCGGCCCGTACATTGCAGCGTTGCGCGCCGTGCGCCCCACCCGCGCGTGGCACGCCAGATCCTCTTGGCCGATATAGGCTTCTACTTCTACAATGCGCCCGGCCAGCCGCGCGCCACGCAGCACGCGCACCAGCCGCTTGCCCAAAAGCCGGCGCGCCAGTTCCAGCGCGCCACAAGAATAAAACCCTCTTGCCAGCCGAACGATACGCTTAGAGTTGCTTTGCATGGTTGCTACTTTAATAGCAATCCACACAATCGTCAATTTGCATGGCGCAACAGAAAACCCCCGGCCTCTGCGCGATGCCGGGGGTTGGCGAAATTCAAAACGCTTTAGGCAAAGTGGCATGCAGCCCAGTGGCCTGGCTTGACCTCGCGGAACTCGGGCTCTTTAGTAGAGCAGAGATCCATTTGCGCTGCCGGGCAGCGCGGGTGAAAGCGGCAACCTGAAGGCGGCTTGAGCGGGCTGGGCACATCGCCTGTCAGCACAATGCGCTTGCGCTTGAGCCTGAGCGTGGGGTCGGGCACTGGGATGGCCGACATTAACGCCTGGGTGTAAGGGTGGCGCGGGTCGGTGAACAACTCTTCGCGCGTAGCCAGCTCGACCAGTTTGCCCAGGTACATTACCGCCACGCGGTCGCTAATATGCTCGACCACGCTGAGGTTGTGGGCAATGAACAAATAGGTCAGCCCAAATTCTCGTTGCAGGTCTTTGAGGATATTGAGCACCTGGGCCTGGATCGAAACATCGAGCGCGCTGACCGGCTCGTCGCACACGATGAACTTGGGGCGCAGCGCCAGGGCGCGGGCAATACCAATCCGCTGGCGTTGGCCGCCAGAAAACTCGTGCGGGTAGCGCCGGACGTGGTACTCTTCCATGCCCACCTTTCTGAGCATGTCCATCACAATGCCATAGCGCTCGTGCCGGTTGCGCATGCCGTGAATCTCTAGCCCTTCGGAAATGCTGTCGCCAATGGGAATGCGCGGGTCGAGCGACGAGTAGGGGTCTTGGAAGATGATTTGCATATTCCGCCGCAAGCCTTTGAGGGTTTGCCAGTTGGCTTTGGTTACATCAATGCCGTCAAAGATCACCGAGCCGGCATAAGGCTTGAGCAGGTGCAAAATAGTGCGCCCCACCGTGGTCTTGCCGCAGCCTGATTCGCCCACCAGCCCCAGGCACTCGCCGTTTTTGATGCTAAAGCTTACGCCATCTACCGCCTTGACTTGAGCCACAATGCGCTGCAGCACGCCGGCGCGGATGGGGAAATATTGCTTCAGGTCTTGGACAATGACCAGGTCGTCCGAATGTTGTTCTGCCATTTTTAATCTCCGGGGCAATTTTTACGGGTAGAGCCAGCAGCGCACAGTATGGTTGGGCGCGACGGGCTTGAGCGGCGGGTCTTCGCGGGTGCAGATTTCCAGATTGCGTTCCACGCGGGCGCGGCAGCGCGGGGCAAACTTGCAGCCTGGCGGCAGATCCACCAGGTTGGGCACCGAACCGGGGATGGTATCGAGTTGGTCTTTCACCACGCCCAGCACCGGCACCGAGCCGATCAGGCCAACCGTGTAGGGGTGTTTGGGGTCGGCAAAGATGGTGTCTACATCGGCTTCTTCAATGATGGCCCCGGCGTACATTACGGCAATGCGTTCGCACATTTCGGCCACAATGCCCAGGTCGTGCGTGATGAGGATGATGGAAGCGCCCATCTTGGAGCGCAGGTCGCGCATCAGATCTAGGATTTGGGCCTGGATGGTCACATCGAGCGCCGTGGTCGGCTCGTCGGCAATCAGCAGCTCGGGCGCGCAGGCTAATGCCATAGCAATCATCACGCGTTGCGCCATGCCGCCAGACATTTCGTGCGGGAAAGAGTCTATACGCTTTTCCGCTTCGGGGATGCCCACCAACTTGAATAGCTCAATGGCGCGCGCGCGGCCCTTTTCTTTGCCCAGGCTTTGATGGATATTCAGCACTTCGGACACCTGCTCGCCGACCTTGAAAACCGGGTTGAGACAAGAGGTGGGCTGTTGAAAAATCATTGAGATACGATTGCCGCGAATCTTGACCATTTCTGCTTCAGGCAACTTGACCAGGTCCTTGTCGTCGAAAATGATCTCGCCCTCTACAATTTTGCCGGGCACGCCCACCAGCCGCATAATTGAAAACGACGTGACGCTTTTGCCGCAGCCTGATTCTCCCACCAGCCCCAGGCATTCGCCGCGCTTGACGTAAAAATCCACTCCGTTGACGGCCTGCACCACCCCATCTTCGGTGTAAAAATAGGTTTTTAGCCCGCGCACGTCCAAGATGTGATCATTGCCATTGGAAGGTGTTTGGTTTTCGCTCATGGTTTGTTTCTCCATACGGCTTACATCTTTAGGCGAGGATCCAGCGCGTCGCGCAGGCCGTCGCCGATAAAGTTAAAGGTCAGCGAGCACAAAAAGATGGGGATGCCGGGCAACAGGGGCAGCCAGGGCCGGTCCATCATGAACGACTGGGTGGCGGCCAGCATATTGCCCCAGGTGGGGATGGGGTCTTGAATGCCAAAGCCCAAGAATGACAGCGAGGCTTCGCCTACAATAAAGGCGCCCAGCGCCAGCGAGGCCTCGACGATGATGGGGGCCATCGAGTTGGGGATGATGTGGCGCAGAATGATCTGCACGTTAGACGCCCCCAGCGAGCGGGCGGCTTCTACAAAGGTTTGCTCTCGCACCGAAAGCGCCATGCCGCGCATCAGGCGCGAGGTGCCCATCCACCCCAAGCCGGCCAGCACCAAGATGATCATGACGGCCTGCTTGGCGTCGCGCGGACTGAGCAGCATAAACCAGCCCACAAAGCGCAAAACAGGCTCTGGCACCGGAATCAGGTCTTCATTGCGCAGGAACATTGAAGAGAGGATGAGCAGCAAAGGGAGCTGGGGCAGGGTGATGAGGAACTCGACCGTGCGCATCAGCACGGCATCTACCCAGCCCCCAAAAAAGCCCGAAATAGCCCCTACGGTGATTCCGGTGAGGGTAGAGATGATGACACAAATGATGGCTACCGAAAGCGAAATGCGCCCGGCGTAGACCACGCGCGAAAAATAATCGCGCCCGATGTTATCGGTGCCTAACAGGTGGATTCGGCCAGTTTCCTGGTTGACGGTGCCAAATGGTTTAAAGTAATTGCCCACAGTCAAGTCATCAGGCTTGAAGGGCGCAATGACCGGCGCCAGGATGGAAATGGCAAAAATGATGCCAATGACAAAGAGCGAGATCATTGCCAGCTTGTGCTTGCGTAGTCGCCGCAGCACAATTTGCAGCGGGCTTTGCTCTGGTTTGGCGATGGCTTCGCCGTCAAGGGGAGTGGCTTGGGCGCTTGCGCTCATAATATTTGCTCCTTTGTTTCTAGTTTGCCTGGCAGGGAGGCCGGTATTGGGATACTGGCTTCCGCTGGATGGCGTCAGGCGAATTTGATGCGCGGGTCAACGATGGTGTAGAGAATATCGGCCAGTAGGGTGGCAAACACAACCAGGATGGCTTCGATAAAAAGAAAGGCCATTGCCACCGGGTAATCGTAATCGCCCAGGGCCAAAATAAACAAGCGCCCCATTCCCGGCCACGAAAAGATGGTTTCGGTGATGATAGCGCCGCCAAACAGCGCCGGGATGGCAAACACGATGATGGTGACAAAGGGAATGAGCGCGTTGCGCAAGGCATGCTTGAGGATGACCACTCGCTCGATCAAGCCCTTGGCGCGGGCAGTGCGCACGTAATCTTGCCGCAGCACCTCTAGCATGGTGCCGCGGATATAGCGGCTCCAGGAAGAAATACTGTGAAACGCCAGGACCGAAACGGGCAAAATCAGGTGCAGCCCCAGGTCTAGCGTGCTGCCGGCCTTGACGGTGCCCAAGACGGGCATCGAATAATCGCGCACGGCCGCCGACAGGCCGGGAGGCAAATAGGGCAGGCCCCAGTTTCTAAAGGCCACGCTAAAGATCATAATCACCAGGATGCCGAAAAAGAAGGTGGGCATGGCCGATCCCATAAAGGCCAGTGTGGTAAAGAAATAGTCGAATTTGGAATATTGCTTGACGGCGGAATAGACGCCCAGGGGGATGCCGATGAGCAGAGAGATGAACAGCTCTATCCCCATCAGTTGCACCGTTTTGGGCAGGCGCTGCAAAATGAGCGTAGACACCGGGCGGTCGCGCGTGATGCGCCACGAGTTGCCAAAATCTAAAAAGAGCACGCCCCGGCTGGTGCGGCGACCGGCCAGGTCGCGCAGGCGCACATACTGCTGGCAGCCGGTTGTTTCTATCTCGCCGCTTTGCTGGTTGGTTTGTTCAAGCGCCTGGTGGCAGCCCACTACACTATCGCCAAAGAATTCGTAATTGCCAATGACAATCGCGCCGCGCGGTTCGCCGATGAGCCAGCGCGTAAAGCGCACTGGCAGGTACAAATCTAGCTCAAAATAAGCGCGAATGCGGGCAATGTCTTCTGGCGTGATTCGGTTGCGGCCGGTCTGCGTTTGTTGGCGCAAGCCGGCCAGCGGCCCGCCGGGCGCCAGGTTCAGCAGCGCATACGAGGCCACCGCCGAAATCATGACCACCCCCAGCATTTGAAGCAAACGTCGAATGAGATAGCCGGTCATAATTCCCTCCGAGTCGCGCTCACCCCCGCCCGCAGCGGATCGGAGGGGGG
>JBGSMF010000264.1:0-13638 GCA_041740315.1 Thermoflexales bacterium | reverse complement strand
ACAAAACCTGGCTGAAGCAGCATGCGCTCGCTTCAATGCGACCCAGGTTCACGATGCGGCCGGGCGACTAATCGTCATGGCCGTCGCACCCTTCAAGCACTGTGTTCGCCAATTATGACACCTGTTTCCTGGGTTCCTGTGCCCCTTCCTCATGTCTGTAATATTTCATAGATGTCATTTGAGTAAAGTAACGAAACAAACCCTGAATAGCAGCCCGTTCAGTTACTTTGAGATTTTCGCTCAAGAATGAAGGTAATTCCCGAACTTGTAGCCAGTAACGCAACAAATTGCAGCGAGTTTCAATTTCAGAAGCCTCTATGCTGGTGGAACTTAGGCCCAGTTGCCGCAATTCCCCTCGCTCCAGCAAATCCAATACCGTTTCGGCTGTCAAGTTGATCGAAGACTTAATTATCTCCCCGCTCACGGCGCGTTCAAGCCGGGCCACCGCATTCTGTAATTCAACCAGGGTCCAGGATTGATGTTCCATCCGATAACGAATTTCCTGCAAAAAAGTTTCCACCTCGCCCAACAGAGCTTCCGTGCCGGCGGCAGTCTTGGCAATGTACCAACTGCGTTCTATTAACTGATAAACATCCACCGGCATTGTTGCCCTGGATTCAAAGATTGCCATATCCAGATCATTGATAGCCTTGCGCAATTGGCGCGCCCGCTCCTGTGTTCGTTGTTGTTCTGCTTGCAAATATCCGGTTTTTTCATTCAGACGCAAGGTCAATTCCTGCACGATCCATCTCCACCGCCCCAGTTCTCGGTCTTCTGCCAGGTCTTGAACATCTCCACCCACTTTCAAAAGGTCACTTTGCAGTTTTTCAACCTCGCGTTCTTTTTCAGCTCTAAGCAACTGAGCGCGTTTTTGAATGTCGAGCGTGATATGCTGCGTCAACAATAATGCCTGGTTCGGCGCTTGCTGTTCAAGCAACAGCAATGCCGCCTCTTCCACACTGACTGGTTCAGCTAGGTCCTGCAAGAGAGATTCAAGTAACCCCTGCCAATCCAACAGCGCGCCTGTCAAATAACCCGCCACACGCGGAAGCCTGAAAGCCCACATCGCCTGACTGAGCAGTTCGCGCGCCAAGTATCTGGAAGCTTCCATACGCGCCTGCGTCTCAGCCAGTTCTTGTAGCTCTAACTGCGCGGTCTGCGTAATCTGTTCCAGCGCCGCCTGCCCTAAAGGTGTCAGGGATGAAATCTGCGCCAATTCTGCCTGCAAAGCATCACGGTTGATGCCGGCTGCATTTTGCAGCCGCGCGCGCCAAAATTGCTCAAGAGCTTGCCCATACTCCCAAACACTTTCGGCGCAGTCATGAAGAATCCGCCAAGCCGTGCGCCGGTGAAAACCCTCCGCCTCATCAATGCCGTCTTCTGTAATACCCGCCTCATACGCTTTATTCAGTGATTCGTCTGACAGTGCTTCGACCAACTGGCTATTCAAAAACCTGTCCAGCCGAGCCAACAAATCTGTCAATTCATCTGGTTCTGCCGCTTGCAAGTCATTGCTCATCTCGTGAAGCCGGTTCAAATGGGCTAACAACCTTGGCAACAGTTTATTGCCCAGCATTGTACGGTGGCGCTTGCTTTTGAGGCTGTGCAAACGCACAAAGAAACCATGCTCGCGTGCCAACATCTGGTCAACCTGAGAACGCACCTGCTCCAAATGCCGTCTGGAACCGCTATCATCAATGACCGTGTTAATTTGCAAGGGCTCATCCACCAGAGCAGCTTTCCACAGCGCCGCCCAATTGGGCATGTCGGTCACTGGCCACTCTTCAGGCATGTTCCACAAAAGCTCAGCCGGCCAACGCTGCTTGCCACTCCGCTGCGCCGCCAAAAATACCAGGCCCAGTTCTGCTTGCGCGACTGCTTCACTCGCCTCCCATCCGTTGATAAAATCAAGCCCCAGCAGATTGAGCAATTCAAAGGGCTGGGTCTTTTTAGAAAGCTGTTCCACGCCGCGCAACAAACACCGCACAATGGAACATTTTAAGCGAATCTTACCCGAGCGCGGATGGATGGCATTTGCAGAAATGAGAAGCAGCATGGTCTCCACATCGTGTTTCTCATCTGCCAGCCGTTCCAGCAAAGTGTCAAACTTTTCATCATCCCATTGATTTTGCAATTCAGCCGCCAACGCGCGCGGGGCTGTCCGAGATGCCTTGACCAATTCCTCGCTAACCTTGCCGGCTAGGGCCTGCTCAATTCTCCAGATTTCCAGGCCGGGGCGATCACTCAACTTGGCAAAAGCTATAGTCCCCAACATTAGTGTTTCGTGGATCTGAGTCTCAGCAGCCAATCCCAATTCTTGCAATCTGCCAACATGCGCCGCAATGTTATTCAAGCTCAATTCGCGTAATTGAGCCAGGCGATTCTCCAACCGGCGTAACTCTGCGCTGATCTGCTCCAAAGCAGCACGAGCTTCAGAAAGAGTTGCCTCGGCTTCATCACCATCTATGTAAACAGGCCGCCTGACTGCTTCATCGCCCCCCCACACAGACACTTGTTCCTGCAATTTGACAACATTTCCCCAAACCTGTTCCAGTTGGCTCAGAACATCTTGTTTATCCAGGTCGTACTTTTGAATTTGCTCCAAAGCTGCCAGGATTTGCTTGCCCGTTATTTCGGATTCGGCATCGGCTAGATCCTTCTCGTCTATCAAATTGCTGACAGACACATCTAGTTTGAGGTCTGGCCGTTTGACCACATTGCGCTCAAGATAGCTGACTGATTGTTGCACAACCTGGCGCAACAAATTACGCTTGCGCTGCCAATCTGTAAGCGCATTGAGCAAAGCCAGCAATTGAACCTCGGCTTCCGCCAGGTCACCTTCTTGGGTGGCTCGCAAGACAATTTGCCCCTTGTCAATTGCCATTTGCCGTGCCGTAGCAATTTGCATGACCTGCTCCTGCAACAATTGTGCCATTGCAGATGTAGGTACTTGTTCCAGGTCTGCCGCTAAATCATGGACCGGAACTTGGGCTTGTTCTATGTGGTTTGACATAGACACAGGCTCGCCAACAGCTACATGGACAGACTCGGCGGTCAAATCAACTTGCGCCAAATTTGGCGTTTCTTCGCCGCTGGATTCTACGAGCGCCCGGCTCAGCCAAAACCCGGCCAGTCTATAGTGATCTGACTCCAATCCAGAAGCTTGTTCTGCCAATTGCTCGATGCACCTTGCAAAAACCGAGTCTGGTTCCAATGCACTAAATCCATGTACTGCTTTTTGCCAAGACCATTCAGGGTCAAAACGCAAACCAGCTTTCATTGCCTCAGTCCGCACTTTCCTAATCAATTCTTGCTGCGCTTCTGCCCACAGGCAAATCATGGCAGCCGCCACCACCGGGACATGCTGCATCTTCACTATTACGGGCCGCCGTGCTTTGCTGGCTGGCGCACGGACAAAAGAGCGAAACCCATCAACAGATATGCTGGTAGACACTTCCCGCTCCACCCAAAATTTCAGTTCACTAGAAGCGCGTGGTAGTTGTCTCAATGCAATATCCACCACGGTTTCTCGGTAATCTTCTCGCATACTTTCAACAACCGCCGCGATCCAAGGAATAACTTGTTCAGACATAACAGACTCCTCTACCGTTCAACGAATATCTTGTAATTCTTTGCTACTCCATCGGCCAACCCGGTATCGCCGCGTCAATCTCTTCCATCAGCCGGATCGTCTCTTGCAGCGCGACGACGATCTTGGCATAGTGTGTCTTGTCCTCTTTGCTCAGCTCGCGCCCGCGCCGGTCTTTGAGCCACTTGTGGCACACCTGATACCCACCGATGTGAAACTCCCACACGTCTTGCGGCACGCCCGCAAAGCCTTGCGTGTTATTGATCCACACTGTAGCGTCATCATACTTGGGATAGCCCGACGCGACGACGCTATCGCCCTTGCCGGTGAATTGGGTGATGGGTTTATCGAGCTGGGGCGATTCCATCAAGTGTAGGGCCACAAGCTCCGCGCCCAGGCCGGCCAACGCGCGGAACAGGCCCAGGTTGCGCGTGAGCGGCAAACGCGGAAAGTCTATCTTGAGAAACTCGGCGTAGCGAGTGCGGTAGGTGGGCGAGTGAAAAACGGCGTACATATAGTGAAACACGTCTTCGGGGGTAAAGCCCTCACCCCTTGCCCCTCTCCCTGGGGGAGAGGGGTTGGGGTGAGGGGCAAATTGCGCGCCCAACCGCGCTTCAAGGTCTGCTATGAATTTGGGTGAGAGGTTGGGATGGCCTCTGCTTTGGGCATCAGTAGCGAGTGTGAGCTGTACTACATCATTATCCGGATAAAGGTACAGTGGAAAGACAAAAGCGTTATTTGAGGTTTTGGCCGAAAGACAAATCTTCTCGATGGGCAGACGTGAGACATATTCATGTCGTGGAGTTTCGCCATTGATTATGCGAGCAGTAATCAATGCAACATTTTTATCCTCTTGCAGGAGCGGTCGCATAATGGCCCAACGAGGAATCGAAACCACATCTTGAATATAAGCTGTATACCTTGTATCAAAAGGTCTGTAGGTGACTTGTGTGACGGAGCTTTTCCACTTTCCATCACGAAGGTTACGGCGGGCTTTCTCAAAGTTCCATTGGTTTGTAGTGCATAAACGGAATCTTTGTCTTACATCGTCTTCTGTCAATCTTCTATCACACAATACACTAATCTTTTCGGCCACTTCTGCTGGCGAGAATGATATAGCAAAATCATCTTGCTGAGTTGCAAACCCTGCCCCATAGGCTACATGCTGATCTGCTTTCGGGTTACCAGCACCAAACACCTCAGTAACAAGCCAGCCCAGGTTGTATTCATCTGCCCCAACTCTATCTACGGGAGAAAAAATATAGAGCGGTTCAATAGGTTCAATAAATTGCCATTGTTGAGTGCTTATGTCTCCACTCGACAATACCGAATACTTTGCCTCGCGTGTGCCCCATAAATCAGCATACAGCACCTTTGTATTTGCATTCGACTTGCCACCACAAACTAATAGTATGATTGCCACGCCTTGTTGAATATCAAACACATTCTCGTCATCGCTCCCTTCAGGCGTTTTTTCTTTCCAACGCGTACTGCCGTGCAAATTGAGGACATAAATCTGAGAGAAGTCATTCATCAGAGCCTTCCGCATATCGCGGAACAGCGGCCCTCGCAAGTAACCATTGTTAGTAATAAACCCAATGATGCCCTTGCCAGTTTCCTTAATTCGCCAATGGGCAAACCGGATGAATTTGACATAATCATCCGAAACTGCTTGAATTTGCGTTTCTTCTGTACGAACAGTTCTTTTGTAATCTTCAAGAATACTTACAATCCAATCGCCTGAATTAGCCGAACTTACAGAATATGGCGGATTGCCGACCATGACAGTGATGGGCGTTTCAGTCTTGACGGTGTTGGCTTCTTCGGCCTCGTGCGCCAGGAAGGGTGTTTCGACGCGCGGGACTTCGTGCGCGGGTTGCAGCGCGTTGGTCAGGTACACCCGCAGCCGCTCGTCCGATTCAAAGTTGTAGCCGGTTTCGATGAGCGCCAGGCCCAGCTTCATGTGCGCTACCGCGTAAGGCGCCATCATCAGCTCAAACCCATACAGGCGCGGCAGCAGGTGCTTGGGCACATACTCGTTCCACGCCTTGTAAATTTCCAGCGGCCCCAGCTTTTGCTTGATAGCGTTGCGGGTAAAGGTCTCGTAGATCAACTCAATGATGTGCTTGAGGAAAGTGGCTGTGCCGGTGGCCGGGTCAAGGACAAGCACCTTGGGGACGGTCTGGCCTTTCCATTTCGTCGTGCCGGTATCGGCCAGGCCGTCGGGGCAATCAAACTCGGTGCGCAGCAAATAATCCACCGAGCGAACAATAAAAGACACCACCGGGTCGGGCGTGTAGAACACACCGCGCCGGGCCTTTTTTTCGGGGTCATATTCTTTCAAAAACGATTCGTAAAAGTGAATGACAGGGTCTTCTTTGCGCTCTTTGCTCTGGCGGCCAAAGTCGCGCAAGATGGCCTCCATATCGGCCTGGCTCAGGGCCTGCACCAGTTCATCCACGCCCAGCTCGTCCAGGTCAATCTGGTGCTTGCGCCCGCGCGTGCCGATGCGCAGACATTCGGCAAACAGGTCGCGCAAAAAGGGATTGGTATTGGGGATCATTGCCACCACGTGCTCGGCATCCAGCGCGAACTGGTTGGTGCGCGTGGCGCGCGCCGAAAACAGCCCGTAGGTCACCGTCTGCGCGTACATATCGGCAAAATCATCCACGCTCAGGTCGTGAATCAGCACGCGCTTGAACGAGTCGTGCAGCCGGTGCAGCGCGCCATCGGCGCGCTCGTACTCGTAAACCTGGTTGACCAGCTCGCGAGTGGCGGCGGCGAGATCCGCCATGCGCCAGGCCAATTCTTGCGCGGTAGAGATGGTTTCTCGGTGGCCGGTGGGGAAAGCGGCGTCCCATTGCTCGCGCCAGGCATCAATTTCGCCCGAGTCTTCAGGCCAGCGCAAGGCTTCCAGGTTGAGCTTTTCCAGGTAATAAAAATGGCGCTCGTTCACGTCCCAAGAAAACGTGCGGAGTTGAGGCTGGCCGTCAGCTATTTGGTGAAAGTGGGCAAAAGAAATGCCGCGCGAGTGACCTTCGCCTGTAGCGGAGATGAACATCAGATCGCCCAGGTCCCACATGGCCTGCTTGCTGCTCTTTTTGCCGCGCTTGGTGCGCACCAACGCCGCCAAAATGCGGCGCATCACCACCACCGGCAAGCGATTGGGCTCAAAGTCAATCCAAAAAACACCCCACGGCTGCCCATCTACCAACGGGCGAATCTGCTTGATTTCGCGGATTTTGACGGCGGCTTGCTCGTCCAGACCCAATTCGTCTGGCTCGTACTCAAAGGTCAGGTCGTCGGCATCGTCCTCGTCAATCGGCCAATCGAGGTGGGTTCGCAGATAGCGGACGAGCGACTTGAAGTTACGAATAGATTTAATATCGGCAAAATCGGGCATATTGACAGCCTCTCCAATTTCGGCTATACTATTTTTAGATAGGCAAGTACCTATCTTGGACGGACTAAAAAGCCTTGTGCTTTTCCCGCCCCGCGAAAAGTCGCCGAGTGTGGCGGCCTGCCCCCCTCTGGATGTGCTGAGGGATTGGGCTAGCGGGGCGGGTTTGTTTTAATTCAACTCCATCCACGCTCTTAGAACCGGCCTAATGCCCGCCGGAGCGACTATAGATTTGAGATAAGTGTTCTTGATGTGCTTTTCAACCTTTTTGCGAATATCGGCCAGGGTTTCTTGGGGCATTTCGCAGTGGCGGGGTGTATCGGGCCTGGATTGAATAATGGTATAGATATGCTCGGCGTCAGTCTCAATCTTGTCCGTATCCAGGTCATACAAATACCATTGAGCAAAGCCGGCCTCGTCGTCCCACCGGCCGGTAGCCACATTCTTAGCCGGCAGGGTGTAACAAAAGAATATCGCCCTAGCGCCAGCCGAAGGGCTTGTCCTGAGCGCAGCCGAAGGATGCTCTCGCCCGCTGAAAACACGCCTGGGAAAGTGCACCAGTTTTTCTTCCAAGCCTGGGTGCACCTGGAGCAATTCGAGAAAAGCCAAGCGCATCTCTTCCACCGGCGACAGATCGTCTTCATACGCCTGGATAAATTCTTTTAACGCCTCGTAATCGTCTTCTGGCCTCAGCAGCTTGCGCCCCTCAATGCCAAATATCTTGGAAATTCGCAGTGTCTTGTGGGCCACGCGCTCGTACAAATTGAGCAGGCTATCCAATTCATCCGGCGGCAAAAAATTCCAAAAATGCACCTTGCCGCGCACCTCTTTCATTGTGGGATGGTCCACCACCATGCGAGCTTCAATCTGTGGATCAAGGCGGCGATCTACGCGGCCAATCCGCTGCATCACGCGCACCGGGTTCCAGTGCAAGTCATAGTTGATCAGCAAAGTCGCATCTTGCAAATTCAAGCCTTCGGAAAGCACATCGGTCGAGACCAAGACGCGCGTTTCAGTCTTGCCTGCGGCAGCCAGCTCCGCGCTGGAAGAGTCGTTATAGTAAGGCGAAAAAGCAGCAATGATTTCGCCGCGATCTCGGCCTATGCCGCTGTGGACTAGATCCAGCGGGCCAATCTTGGCGCGCTCCAGTTCAGTTGCCACATAGTGCGCCGTGGCCATATACTCGCTAAAGATGATGACCTTGTGCCGCTTGAGCAGCGGGTTGGTGGTGAGCAGCTTGATCAACGCCTGGAGCTTGTCATCACGCTTGGGTGAAAAACCCGTCAGGTCGTTGAGAAAGACAGCCAATTGGTCGAGGTCGAGAAAAGTCTCGTCAAGAATCTCGCCCACTCTATATTCGGAGCGTGGCAGATCTTCAACCAGTTCCAACATTTCGGGCGTGATAATATCCTCGTCAAGCTCTTCGTCCGGCTCGACGTGGTGCGCCTTGACGCGCTCCAGCAAGTCGGCGTGCTGGCCTTTCCAGCGTTCCAGGCGGCGAGCTTCGGCAGGCGACTGGCTGTGCTTTTCTACAAAGGCCAACAACTTGATGAACAGGTCTTCGCAGGTTGCTTCAAACGCGCGCACCGAGCTTTCAAAGCGCTTGAGCAACTGCGTGCGGATCAGGCCAACCACTTGCATCTGCCGGCCTTTGAGCATCGGGTCAATGCCCTCATCAGAACCGACCGGGTAAGCCAGCGGGTTGTAAATTGCCAGCGAGAGCAACGGCTTGTCTTTGCGAAAGGCTCTGTCGAGATGGTCGAGCAACACACCATAAGTCTTGGCCAGCGAATATTCACCCACTTGCGGCGAGTCGCGCACTGGAAAGGCCACCTGCGCCCCACCATGTTGCTTCTGGCTGCGCTTGGCATAGGCCCGGCTGCGCTGCACCACCAATTCGCGGAAAAGGTCGTCTTTGGCCAGCACCCGCTCGGCCTCCGTGGCCGAAAGCTCTACCTCAATGCTCTTTTCTCCCACCAGCCGCGCCAGCGCGTTTTCCAGCGCGCGAAAGTGGCCAACCAGCGAATGAATCCCAAGCGGCGCATCTTTGAAATAGTTCGTCTGACGGCGAGAGAACAATTCGATCATGTGTTGCAAGTCGAGCAGGCTGTTGTTGATCGGTGTGGCGGTGAGCAAGAACAGCAGCTTGCCCTCGGCTACCTCAAACAACCTGCGATACGTTTTAGCCGCCTGGTTTCTAAAGTGGTGCGCTTCATCTATGATAATTGCGTCTGCTCGCTCTTGAACCTCTTGAATCCAGCGAGGATAATCGCCGCCGCGCAAAAGATCGGTGTGGTTATAGATGACAAAATTGTTGCCAAAACGCGAGCCGGCCAGGCCAGGCATATAGCGGTTGAGCTTGCTTTCCCACACCGGCCCTCGGGCGGCCTTGGGAACGAGCAGCGCCACACGCTTGCCATCGAACAGCAATCGCTCGATCAGCATCAATCCAATAAAGGTTTTGCCCAATCCAACGCTATCGCACAACAGCGCCCCGTTGTAACGCGCGGATTTATTGACAAGATCGTGGTAGCCTTCTCGCTGGTACTCGTCCAATACAGGGTACATGCATGACCCGGTGCGTTCCCACTCGCTGGGCGTCATGCTGTGCCCCTTGAAAAACTCGTACATGGCCTTGGCGTAAACTTCAAAGGGCGAATAGTCGCGCGCGTGGCGCTCGATGGTGCGCAAGATTTCAGGCGTGACATCCTCAGCCAGTTGCCAGTATTTGTCATACCAGGCTTGCAGCTCGTCAACGCCTACACGCAATTGCACGTTCAGCTCTACATTATCATACAGGCCGGGGTGGGTAAAATTGCTAGAGCCAACCAGCGCCGTCGGCCCGACCACATCCATTTTGGCGCGAGTGATGTAGGCTTTGGCGTGAAATTTGCGCTCGCGGTATACCTTGCACAGAATACGCCCGCTCTGCAAGGCCTGAACAATGGCCGGCACGCCGGTAAGAAAATCGTTCTTTTCCTTTTCCTGTTCCAGGCTAGCATCCAGCTTGCCTATGATCTGGCCCAGCGCGGCTTCAAAGGCTTGCTTGGTTTTCTTGCTTACCTCGTCGCCCATCAAGATGCGAATCTGTTCCAGCTTTTGCCATTGCCCATCCAAGTCCAGCAACGCGCCAATCTCAAAATAGCCGCTGGCAATGTCGAGTGTGCGCGCAATATCGCACCATTGGCTGAGATACCAGGCAACCTTGCACTCAACAAGGTCATCATTGTCTACGACAAACAAATCGCTGCTTTTGCGTTGGGGTTCCGATGGCTCTGCCTCATGCGGAGTAGATGAAGAAGCAAGAGAGGATTGAATCGGAGTTGTCGCGGACTTGCGTTTGGGCATAAAAGCTCGGTCTCCTAATTTCAAGCGCCACAGTCAGGCATTGTGTCGTCTGCATACAAAACAGGCCGCCCGCGATTTCCGCGAACGGCCTGAAGTTGTGGTATGCTAGGTGTGCCGCGCGCCCCGCTCGCGTTGGCCAATACACCCGGATATTGGGTGCATCGCAGGCATCTGCACTGCTACTGAGTAATATTATAGCTTCTTACTCAACACAATACAAGCTGTCAAACCAGGCCAGGACAAACAAAAAGAACCTCATACCTGCCAATGGTAAAACAGGCTTGAGGCTCTTGTGGCACTGTAGTTTGTTATTCCGCTTGTACTTTCACCTCCACCGCCCTTGGGTTAAAGCAAAAGCACATTCCCAATAAGCTGTAAACCATTTCTACATTTGCCGGACCCAAGCGATTCTTCTCAATTAACCACACAACTCGCTATTGGTCACCAGGCGCGGGATTCAAGATAATCGCCGTGTCACACTCATACTGCACCAGCGATGGCCCCAGCGGATTAGCCATGTGAATTTGGGCCTCGGTCATCGTTTCGGCCATGATGGCCCGTTTGGGGCTTGTGTTAATTTGTCCTGAGGGAACATGCCCGCTGTAACATAAATGGATATACTTCTCTCATCTTTTTGGGAGAAGTTAGGCGATGCCAGAGAATGAACCAATCACCCGCAAGCAGTGGAGTCGAAAAGAGATTGCCGAAAAAATAGATAAACATGAGCAAGCCCCGGCTACCGCTAGTCAACGTCAATTGGCCGAAGAGCTGGGCATACCGCGCTCGACGCTTCAGCATTGGCTGGAGCGCAAGGGGGCGATTGACGCTGCCCCGGAAGTGATTGCCTTTTTTGAACCGCCGGCGGGTGTAGCTGTTCTGCACCGGTTGGTACTGGCGGCCCACTTTGTGATGGGCTTGTTGGGTGCGTGTGGTATCCGGTTGGTCTGTTTGTATCTGGAACTGACCGGGTTGAGTCAATTTGTGGCGGCCGCCTATGGCAGTCAACAGAAGGTGGCGGGTGGCGATGGAAAAAGCAGTGGTTAGCTTTGGGCAGGCGGAGAAGACCCGTTTGGCAGCGGGGATGCTTCCCAAGCAGATCACGGTGTGCCAGGACGAGACCTTTCATCCGGAGATTTGTCTGGTGGGCATTGAACCGGTGTCCAATTACATTTTGCTTGAGAAATACGTCAGTAACCGCAAGGCCGACGAATGGACCACGGCTATGAAAGAAGCGACCGCCGGCTTGCCAGTTGAGATCAACCAATCCACTAGCGATCAGGGCAAAGGCATTGTGCGCCATGTGGAGCATGGCCTGGGAGCGCATCACTCGCCGGATGTGTTCCATGTGGACAACGAGTTGGTCAAGGCGACGGGAGCAGTGCTGGCGAGTCGGAAGCGTCAAGCCCTCCACCAAGTTGAGGACGCCACTCAACACGCCGGTCAATTTCAAGAGCAAATCAAGGCGCTGCTCACCCCCATCCCACCGGAAAAACTGGCCCCGTTGGAAGCCAAGTTGGGTCAAGCACAGCAACAGGTGCGGGAGGCCCAGCAAGCCCTGGAAGGAATCGAAAAGCAACAAGAACAGGTCCGGCAAGCGATTCGCGGCATCAGCACCGCGTATCACCCGTATAATCTGGAAACCGGTCAGGCGCGTAGCGCCGAGCAGTTGGCGGCTAACCTCCACCAACATTTTGCAGACATTGAGCAGGTAGCGGCTGAAGCCCAGTTGCCCACCTATAGCCTTGAACGGATCAAAAAAGCCAAACGGGTCGTGGTCGAGATGGTCGCCACCATGGCGTTCTTCTTCCTGGTCGTTCAAGCTAAAGTGGAGGCGCTCGAACTGACGCCCGAAGTAGAGCAAGCAGTTTACCACCACCTAATTCCAGGCATCTAACCTTCATTTGGTTTAGGAGAAGGCCCAAGAAGCTGGACAACGCCACACACTCCGAAAACATTCGGTGACTGTGCTGGCTCCAGTGTTGAACCCAGCTGGGCCATTCGTTCAACTGAACCCAGAAGAGCTGAAAACGATTGAAGCGGTGGCTAAAGAATGCGCGGAGGTGTTTCAACGCTCCAGTTCCTGCGTGGAAGGCCGCAATGGCTTTCTGGCACTGTGGCACCACAGCTTGCACCGGCTCAGCAATCGAAAATTGGAAGCTTTGACAACCGTTCATAATTTTTTCATCAAGCGCACCGATGGCACAACCGCCGCGGAGCGTTTCTTTGACGCCAAGCCCAAGAACTTGTTTGAATGGGTGCTTGAGCAGGTGGATCTGGTGCCACTTGTTGCTTGAGTGCTTGTGGCCGAAACGATGACCAACGCCCGTTTTTCAATCTGGATGATGGGATGGCAATGCTACGATCGGAACGCTTGCCGGGGCGGGACGCACTCCGATGCGCCGGCCAATCTGCACCTCCAAGTCGGGACTGGCCCGAATGGCGGGTGGAATCCATGGAGTCCCGATGTTATCTGGTCACAGGCGCAAGAATCCTTTGACCAATGGACATTATTTCAGGTCGAGGCCCGGATGTGGAACAGCACCGTGTCAGTTCCAACGTAACTCAAGAACGCGGATTTCCTGTCCAGCGTAACTCAAGAACGTGGGTTTCTTGCATGGGCGTCAAACGCAGCCTACCAAGCAGTATTTGCCGGCCCATAGGCCCGAGAAATGACTTTTGCGCGCACAAAAGCACAGCGCATGCAGAGCGATATGGCAGAGGCCAATATCCGCAATCAAAAACACGTTTTCCTGAGTTATGCTGGACTGCGTTATTTTCTTGAGTTACTGTGGACGTAACACACCGCGGCGACCGTATTCACCCGCTCACTCACGGGCCGAGTGGGATTGGCTGCGCACGAACAACGATGTGTATGTGGACGACGCAAGGTTGGAGGTCATTCAAGCGGCTTACCCGGATCAACCGTTGCCGGCACCCAGGCTGGTGACCTATACCGTGATGTATTGCGGGAATAAAGTTGGAAACTCGCAGCCTTCATCTTGTACGGGAAAAGCTGCGGTTTCTGCGCCAAGCGGAAAAATAAAGTTGGATACTGGACGCCATTTCACTCATTACGCACCCTCGACGCATGGTAATAAAGTTGGATACTACAGCCATAGCGCAAGTAGAAAAAGCTTCGCCGAACACTTGCCACAAGATTTTCAAGTTATCGCTCGCTTCGCTCGCGGGATGAACGGCTCGCCGCACAGAACGGTCCACCACACACTGGGCACACTAAGCGCGGCAGCTGTCCAGGCTTTACACCACCCGAACCGATGAAGCCATCTATCACCACATCCGG
>JBGSMF010000263.1:0-68621 GCA_041740315.1 Thermoflexales bacterium | reverse complement strand
ATTGACAACATAGTTTATTCTTGCAGGAAAGTCATTTCCAACCGACAGACATGTCAGCTATGCGCTGTCGGTACTAAGCGACATTCATGTCAGGCATGCGCTGTCGGTTAAGTGTCAGGCATGCGCTGTCGGTTAGCAGCTAGATGAATGGGAACTACGCCCAGGCTTACCCTGGCAAAAGGCACTGGAGCAACAGATCAAGCAAATCAAATCGGTGGCGGTGTTCGTAGGTAAAAATGGCATTGGACCGTGGCAGGATATAGAGCAAGAAGCTTTTTTGCGGCAGTTTGTCAAACGTGGGTGTCCTGTCATACCTGTGATCCTGGCTGATTGCGATACCACTCCAGAATTGCCAGCCTTTCTTGGGGGGATGACTCGGGTTGATTTCCGCAAGCAAGACCTTGATCCTATGAAGCAGTTGATTTGGGGGATTACAGGAAAGCGAGACTAAATTATCCCCTCAAAAACCTGAAGGCGTAAAGGATGAACAAACCTATGATTGAACAATCCGACTTACGGCTTGTCTTCCTCGATACCGCTTTGTTTGAGGATGGGGCAGCCATTCGTGGCGGCGCGTGAATTGAGAGGGGTTATAGCATCGGACTCTAGTATCAAAATATGCAATAAATAGAGCGCCGAACTCCCACGACCAGCCAATTCCTCTTACGCAGCACATTCAAGAGGCGCGAGCTTGCGCTTGCCGCTGCATCTCGGCCCACAACATCGCCAACCCCAGGCGGTGCGCCCAGGTCGTGATGTAAGCCATGTCAAGCTCATCAGCCATAGCCAGCAAAATGCTGGTAATGTCGCGCACATGCTTGGGTTGCTGGCTCAATCTAAAATAGTGGAGCTTGTAGAGAATCAGGTCTTCGGGAGCGTGAACGTATACTTGGCCCAATGGCGGCCCAAGGTCCACCAACTTGCGCCGGGCAAACGCTGCCTTGCGATGTTGGTCGCCGGGGCGGAGAAGGAAAAGCTCTGCCTTGTAGCCAGCGTACAGGTGGATGGCATTGATTGGCAAGTCGCCCTGATCTTCCAGGAAGGTATCGAGCATAATATCCACCGGCACCAACATGTCTCGCTTTTCGAGTTCTTTGGAAAGGTATTTCAAATGCTCAAGTGGAATGCTCACAACGATATCTACATCTTGTGTTGAGCGGGCTTCGGCCCAGGCCGCCACGGCCAAAGCGCCCCCAAGCATATATTCAGTCCCAGACGCTTCAAGCGCATCAATCACCAGGCGGGCAAAATCAATCAAACCCATTTGTGACGACTGTTGTGGCAGATCTATCATTTTCGGCCAGTCCTTTCACGCCGCAGCCGGCGTTCATTTGCCTGGCGCAGCCAATCGGAAAGATGCGCCAACTGCCATATTCTTTGAGCAGGGCTGAGTTGCCGGTAAATCGCAATTTGCCTGGGGTCAACTTCGGCGACGGCCCCAGCGATGAGCCGTTGCAATCGTTCATCTAGCATAGGCCGTCCCTCAACGTAATAACCGCCATGCTCGCGAGAGTAAGCCAATCTGTGGCCGGCTCTAGCAAGCGCCTGGCGCACCGCGGCCATATCGCGCCTAAAAGTATCCTGCCAATTCGAGCCAAAACACCCCCGGCCCAGCAAGGTTACTACACTAGTTACCAATCCTTGTCGAGGCAAGTATGCTTCTTGCCAGATCAAGCGCAGTAATGCTTCTTGCCGAGCCAGTGACAAGTCCAGCCTGGCAGTTTCACAGAGCCGGGTTAGCCACGCCTCGATGGGCGCGTCATCGAGGTAAAGCTCTTGTCGTTTCAAGCCATCACCTGATTTTCTACAATTGCAATCTCTTCCGGCGTCAAATCGTACAACGCCTTGAAGCATTTTGCTAGGCTGAGCTATTGTCTGCCCCTGCGGCGCTCAGCAGTTCGTGCGCCTTTTTCAGCCAGTCGCTAATGTCAATGCCTTGCGGGCATTTGTCCTCGCACTCTAGACATTCAATGCACTGGTCGGCTCGCTCCTTTTCCTCCAGCCAGCTATAGTACATACGGCCCGAGCCGTACTCGTTGTACATGATGGCTTCGTTATAGATTTCCAAAATGCGCGGGATGTTGACCTCGTTGGGACAGGGCAGGCAGTATTCGCACTTTGTGCAGGGGATGGGGCAGATTTCGCGGTATTTGTCTCGCACGCGCCCAATGAGCGCCAGTTCTTCTTGGGTCAAAGTGCCAGGCCCAGAACGCCCGGCGCTGGCAAGATTTTCTTCCACGTGCTGCATCGTGCTCATGCCGCTGAGCGCCAGCGATACCTCTGGATGATTCCATACCCACTGCAAGGCCCACTCGGCCGAGCTGCGCTGGCGAGGGGCAGTGTTCCACAAATCCACAATAGACTGTGGCGGGCTGATCGAAAGCCGCCCGCCTCGGATTGGCTCCATGATGACCACAGCCAATCCCTTGTCGGCAGCGTACTTTAATCCTCGTGTGCCGGCCTGGTGCTCTTCATCCATATAGTTGTATTGAATTTGGCAAAAGGTCCAATTGTCATATCCATCTATTATTTTCTGAAACACCTCATACTCATCGTGGAAGGAAAAGCCCAGGTAGTGAAAGCGGCCATCTGCCATTGCCCGCTCGGCCCAATCAAACACCTTGAACTTGGGCAGGTTGTCCCAATGGCTGGCATTGAGGGCGTGAAGGAGATAAAAGTCAATGTGATCCGTCTGTAAGCGTTCCAATTGTTCGTTGAGAAAGCGATCAAAGTCGTCGGTGCTTTTGACGAGCCAGGAAGGCAGTTTGGTTGCCAGCCGCACTCTCTCTCGATAGCCGTCTTGAAGCGCCCGCCCTACAAATTTTTCGCTTTCACCACGATGATAGGGATAGGCCGTATCCACATAGTTGACGCCGTGATCAATGGCATAGCGCAGCATGCGGGTGGCTTGCGGCTCGTCAATTTTGCCGGCGTCGTCATCAATCACCGGCAGGCGCATCGCGCCAAAGCCCAATGCAGAAGGCTTCCAGTCCAGTTTTCCAAAAGTTCGATATTGCATGGTTGCTCCTTTGCTGTCGCTCAGTACGGTGGTTATTTATTTGTGGTGAACTGCTCACCCTCCCGCAGGTTCGCTATAGCCTGCGGGAGGGTAGGCTGAGCAGTTATTTGCTGGCAAAGTCAATCAGCTCGTTGCGCACGTCAAAAGCCTGGCCGATGATAAAGCCGATTATCGCCAAGAGGACGATAGCCGCCAAGCCAGCTATGTCAGCCCACGAGGCAGTTGCTGCCACCAGGTTGAGGATCACCCACACCGCAATACCAAGCAATCCGCCGATGACAATGCCCAGCCACTTGCGCGGGATGACATCTAGAATATCTTTTAACCCAGTTTTCTTGCTTTTGTGTTTTTTTTGCTTTTGGCTAATTTGCTGGTGGAGCTTGCGCTGGTAGACCTGGGGGTCGCGCGCGGTGAGCTGCTTGTCGCGCAGTCGTTTGAGTCGTTCGATTTCATCGTTCCGATTACTCATGAGAAATATCCTTTCTGCCTAATGCTGCCACGATGAATGCCTCAGGGGATATGCACCAGCACATCTCTGCGCAAACACCCCCACCCACCGGCTTGCATGAGGATGCAAGCCTACCTTTCAGACAGGCTCTCAGGGGTTATATACCAGGTATTGGTTTGCCACCCAGCCTTCGTTTCCCTGAGCGTCGCGCACTTGTTGCCAGACAATGCCCTGGTTGGTCTGCTGGCCTTCCATAACCTCGAGCACGGTCCCATCTGGATATTGCACGATAATATCGGCGGTGACGGCTGGCTCGCGCCGCAGCTTGAGCAGGTTTTCGCCCGCGCCGCTCACCACGGCTGTCTTGCGTGGTTCGCCTGTCACCGTGACCAGGGGGATTGCAGTGGGTGTTATGACTAGAGTCACCGCTACGGTGGGTGCCGCCGCAGTGGCTGGGCTGGCAGGCGTAACCTTTGCCGGCGTGACGCCGGTGGCAGGGGTAGTGCGTGGCGCGGTGGGAGTGGGGCTTGAGATGACGGTGGGCGGGCTAATGTTTTCACCCAGCAAAGCGATGCCAAAAAACAACAGCGCCAGGCCAAACAACGCCATGCTGCTCAACGCCGCGCGGATTGCCCGATCGCCAGACGATTGGCGCTCGGCTCCAAACATGGCCGAGCGCGATTCTTTGCGCGCGCGCAATGCCCGGTAGAGATAATAGCCCGCCCCAATCATCAGGAGCATGGCCACTATTCCGGCAACTTGGGTCAATAGCTTTAAAAAATCTCCCACAGGCTTCCTCCTCGTTTAAAAAATCACTCTGCTGCTTTAACGGCCTGCCAAAGCTGCTCCATTTCATCCAGGCTCATCTGAGGGAGCGCGCGCCCCTGAGCGCGGGCTTGTTCCTCTACTCCTTGAAAGCGGCTGGCAAACTTGGCATTGGCCTGCCGCAGGGCCGCTTCTGGGTCAATGCCCAGCCAGCGAGCCACATTGACCAAGGCAAACAACAGATCGCCAAATTCGGCTGTGCGCGCTTGGGCTTCTGTAGTTTGCTCAAGCTCGCGCAGTTCCTCGTTCACTTTATCCAGCACGCCGGCGATATTGGGCCAATCAAAGCCCAGGCGGGCAGCCCGTTCGCCATAGGCCTCGGCCTGGGCCAATGCCGGCAGCGCCGCTGGCACACCGGCCAGTATAGACTTGTTAGTTGCGGCCTGGTGGTTGGCTTGCTCGCGTTCACCCTGTTTGATAGCTTCCCAGTTGCTAATGACATCGTCCACGCCCGAAACCTGAATGTTGCCAAACACGTGCGGGTGACGGCGCTTGATCTTGGCATCAATGTGCGCAACAACTTGAGCCATGCTAAACTCGCCAGACTCGACCGCAATCTGGCTGTGGAGCACAATTTGCAAAAGCAGGTCGCCCAGCTCTTCGCACAGCGCGCCGGCATCGTCGGCATCCAACACCTGCAAGACCTCGAAAGCCTCTTCCATCAGATTGCGGCTCAGCGTTTGATGAGTCTGTTCGCGATCCCACGGGCAGCCGTCGGGCGCGCGCAGCCGCGCAATGGTATCCTGGAACATTTCCAGGCCGCCCGGCTGGGCCAATGGCGGCACGTACAGAGTGGTCAGATGATCATAATCACGCCGGTCCAGCTCGTACAGAGGCAAAGACTCGCTGCGCTGGCTGGGTGTGCCGGCGGCCTGCAAAATCGTCATCGGGTGTTCATCGGGGTATTGGTTCATCAGCGTCAGCTTGACTTCTGCCGCTATCTGGCGGCTGTAAAGCTGGCCGACGATGGCCGGCACATCTGGGTTGAGCGGCGGGTGATGCATGGAGGCCAGGTCGAGCGCATCAAAAATTTGCAGCCCGCCCATTGCGTCAAGCCGCAGCGCTTCCAGCACGGGTTCGATAAAACTGGGCGCGCCGATGACGCGCGCGTTGATGCCGGCTTGTTCGGCCAGGTTGAGAATGCGCGTCACCGTGGCTTCCCCTACCAACGGGTGGCCCGGCACAGCGTAAATGACGCCCTGGGGACGTTGCGCCAATTGCACCACTTGGCTGGCGATGGCATCATAGACATGCTCAAAATCCTCAGCCTGGTCGTACAGCGCATCAAAACTGTGCCATTGCAGGTGCGGCGGCAAGCCTGCCACGGTGGGATGCCGGCACGTGCGCAGGTAAAGCTCGGACGCCTCGGTCAAAAGTTGCCACGCTTCAAGCGTCAATTGGTTGATGCGGCCGGGCCCCAGGCCCAAAATCGTAATCGTCATAGCATTTAGCTGGATTGCCTCGATAATGTATTTTGGATTATACCACAGCCAGGGTTAAGCTGGAATAGGATAGACTGAACCAATACGCCAATTAAAAAGAAATCGGTCTTGATTTTGAGAATGGTTTGTGCTAAGATACAACCGTTGTGCTTGTATTAACCTCTCCTAACCCCTCCCATAGATAGAGATGGGTGAGGTTGAAAGGAGCAGATGTGTTGTCTAGCTATTTGCCTATCTTGATCCTTTTTGGGGTAGCGACATTTATCGCGGCAGCGGCTGTATTGCTGGGCACGCTTTTGGGCCCGCGCCGCCCCACGCCGCGCAAGCAAAGCGCCTACGAATCTGGCATGACGCCCATCGGCCCGGCTCAACGGCGCTTTCCGATCAAGTTCTATCTGGTGGCGGTCCTGTTCATCTTGTTCGACGTAGAGATTATTTTCTTGTTCCCCTGGGCGGTTCTGCTAAGGGGGGCCGGTGAGGCCGGCTGGTTTTTGTTGGGCGAGATGATTGTGTTTGTCCTCATTTTGCTGGTGGGGTATGTGTATGCGTGGAAAAAGGGGGCGTTTGAATGGGACTAGAGCAAAAGCTGGGCAATCTGGGTGTGCTGACGACCACGTTGGAAAAGGTTGTCAACTGGTCGCGCACCAACGCCATGTGGCCCATGTTGTTTGGCCTGGCCTGTTGCGCCATCGAAATGATGAGCGCGCAGGCCAGCCATTATGATCTGAGCCGCTTTGGCATGGAACTGATGCGCGCCAGCCCGCGCCAGAGCGATTTGATGATTGTAGCCGGGCGCGTATCGCGCAAGATGGCCCCAGTGCTGCGCCGCTTGTACGACCAGATGCCAGACCCCAAGTGGGTGATTGCAATGGGCGATTGCGCTTCGAACGGAGGGGTGTTTAACAACTATGCCATTGTGCAGGGGGTAGACGAGATTGTGCCGGTGGATGTGTACGTGGCAGGCTGCCCGCCCCGCCCCGAGGCGCTGATTGACGGCATTATCAAGTTGCACGAAAAGGTCAAGGGCGAAAAACTGGCGGATTGGAAGTAGGAAGTGGAAAGATGACGGATTTGAAGACGATTGCCCTAGAACTGCGCGAGCGCTTTGCCAACGCCGTGATCGAGGTGATCGAGTTTCGCGGCCAAGTGACGCTGGTGGTTCAATCTGAGCATTTGGTTGAGCTAGCTACATTCTTGCGCGATGAAATGGCGTTCAACATGTTCACAGATTTATGCGCCGTAGACCATTTGCCGCGCGATCCCCGCTTTGACCTCAACTACCAGCTTTACTCAATGTCTCACAACATCCGCCTGCGGCTCAAGGTGCGCGTGCTCCAGCAAGCTGCACAGGTGCAATCGGTGACGGGTGTGTGGCCGGGCGCAAACTGGTACGAGCGCGAGGTCTATGATTTGTTTGGTATTACGTTTGTGGGTCACCCCGATCTCCGCCGCTTGCTGCTGCCCGAAGACTATATGGGGCACCCCATGCGCCGGGATCACCTGGGGTTGTATGTAGAACAAGTGCAATTCACGCACAACTTTGACGAAATAGACAGTCAAAAGCCGTATGCCATGCCCAATACCTAATACCCAACGCAGGACAAGTATGCCTACTCTGCAAGAATCTGGAGTGAGTGAGGTCACACTCGACCAATTGAAAAGTTTGGTTTCCGAGCGCGCCATCAGCGGCGAGACAATGCTGCTGAACATGGGCCCGCAGCATCCCAGCACCCACGGCGTGCTGCGCCTGCTGTTGGAGCTAGATGGCGAAAATGTCATCAGTTGCGTGCCAGATGTCGGCTTTTTGCACACCGGCATTGAAAAGACGGCTGAAAAAGAAACCTATGTCAAGGTCATCCCGCTGACGGATCGAATGGATTATCTGTCGCCGCTCTCGAGCAACCTGGGCTATTGCATGGCCGTGGAAAAATTGATGGATGTGCCGGTGCCGCCGCGGGCGCAGTACGTGCGGGTGATTTTGTGCGAGCTGTCTCGCATTGCCAGCCACCTGGTCTGGCTGGGCACGCACGCGCTGGATATCGGCGCAATGAGCATGTTCTTGTACTGTTTCCGCGAGCGCGAGGCTATTTTAGACATCATCGAGCTGGTTTCGGGGCAGCGGATGATGGCCAGCTATTTTCGCCCTGGCGGGCTGTGGCGCGACGTGCCCGCCGATTTTGCGCCGGCAGTTCAACAATTTCTCAAGCTGATGCCAGGGCGCATACAAGAGTACGAGGCGCTGCTGAAGGAAAACCCCTTGTGGCTAGACCGCACCCAGGGCATTGGCGTGGTAGACGCCAAAACGGCTATCGCGTGGAGCATGACAGGCCCCAGCCTGCGCGGCAGCGGCGTCAACTGGGATATCCGCAAGGCCATGCCGTATTCCAGCTACGACCATTTCCAGTTCGATGTGCCCCTGGGCCAAAATGGCGACGTGTACGACCGCTATCGCTGCCGGATGATGGAGATGTGGGAAAGCCTACGGATTATTCAGCAAGCACTAGATACATTGCCTGGCGGCCCATACATTGCCGATGACCGCAAAGTGGCGCCGCCGCCCAAGGAAGAACTGGCCTATAGCATGGAAGCGCTCATCCATCATTTCAAGCTGTGGACCGAGGGCTTTCGCCCGCCGGTGGGCGAGGTGTACACGGCGGTCGAATCGCCGCGCGGCGAGTTTGGCGTTTATTTGTGCAGCGATGGCAGCGGCCTGCCGCGCCGGGTGCATTTTCGCTGCCCATCGTTTGCCAACCTGGCGGCCTTGCCGCAGCTTTCCAAGGGCGCGATGGTGGCCGATCTGGTGGCCATCATTGGCAGTGTTGATATTGTGCTCGGCGACGTGGATCGCTAATCTATTGGGACACAGATAACACAGATTGACGCAGATGCTTTTAGGATAATCCGTGTTCATCCGTTGCATCCGTGAAAATCCGCGTCCTAAAAATTTGGGGTTGTTATGCTGTTGAAAACTCACCGAGACGATGTAGAGGCCATTCTGGCCAAATACCCGGCCAGGCGTTCGGCAGTGATGCCGCTGCTGCACCTGGCGCAAAAGGTGTACGGCCACTGCACCGATGAGGTCACCCGCGAGATAGCACAGATTGTGGAGCTGGATCCAACCGAGGTGCGCTCGGTGGTGGGCTTTTATACGCTGTTTTACGACCACGCAACGGGCAAGCACGTCATCCAAATTTGCGATGATCTGCCATGCGCGCTGCGCGGCGCAGACGAGTTTGTAGACCACGTGTGCCAGCGGCTCAAGCTCGATCCAGACAAAGTGCGCCACGGCGGGCAAACGACGGAGGACGGCCAGTTTACGGTAGAAACCGTAATGTGCCTGGCCGCGTGCGACCGCGCCCCCATGACGCAAATTGACCTGAGTTATTTTGAAAACCTCACTCAAGAACAGTTCGAGTTGCTTTTGCGGCGATTTTCCGGTTAATGGCAACCATTCGACGTTTGACAATTGACGATTACGACGCAATCATTGGACTGTGGCAGTTGGCCGGGCTACACAGCATTCGCGCGCAAGGGCGCGACAGCCGCGCGACCATGGCGGCACAGATGGCTGCCGGGCAAGTGATCTTGGGGCTGGAAGAAGGCGGCGAGCTGATTGGCGTGGTGGTGGTGACCCAAGACACGCGCAAAGGGTGGATCAACCGGCTGGCCATTCACCCCCAGCATCGCCGCAAGGGTTATGCAGCGCAATTGGTCACCGCCACTGAAAACGAGCTGCGCGCGATGGGCATCCACATTTTTGCCGCCTTGATCGAAGGCGATAACGCCTCTTCGCAGGCGCTGTTTGCGCGCGAGGGATATAAAACGCACGACATTGTGTATGTGAGCAAGCGGGATAGCGACGAGGTTTGAATGGGGCAACACATCCTTTTGCGCGACCTGGATATTCCCGATATTGGCAAGCTGGATGTCTATGTTGAGCACGCTGGATACGCGGCCTTGCGCAAGGCGCTCACCTCGATGGGGCCGGATCAGGTTAAGCAAGAGGTGACGAATTCGGGCCTGCGCGGGCGCGGCGGGGCAGGCTTTCCCACCGGCCTCAAGTGGAGCTTTGTCAAGGGCGCACTGCCACATTATGTGGTGGTCAATGCCGATGAATCCGAGCCGGGCACGTTCAAAGATCGCCAATTGCTCGAAAAGAACCCTCACCAGGTGATCGAAGGCGCTGCGTTGGCCGCTTTTGCTGTGCAGGCCGAAAAGGTCTATATCTACTGTCGCGGCGAATTTGCCCAACCGGCGCGCGCGCTGCAATCGGCGGTAGACAAGGCCTACAAAGCCGGTTACCTGGGGCAAAATATCCTGGGCAGCGGCGTGACGGTGGACGTGGCAGTTCATTTGGGCGCGGGGGCCTATATCTGCGGCGAAGAAACGGCCTTGCTCGAATCGCTAGAGGGCAAAATCGGCCAGCCGCGCCTGCGCCCCCCCTTCCCCGCCGTCGAGGGGCTATACAGCCGGCCCACCGTCATCAACAATGTTGAAACGCTGGCCAATGTGCCCTACATCATCTTGAACGGCGCGGCGGCCTATCGGCGCTTTGGCACCGAAAAAAGCCCCGGCCCCAAGATATACTCCCTCAGCGGACACGTCAAGCGCCCCGGCAATTACGAAGCCCCGCTCGGCGCCATCACCTTTCGAGATCTGATTTACGGCCAGGAATACGGCCAAGGTCTGCTGCGCGAGGGCACCGAGGTCAAGGCCCTCATGCCTTCGGGCGCGTCGTCTACGCTGATTACGGGCGACAAGCTGGATACGCCGCTCGATTACGAATCGGTGGCCGGCGCCGGCTCGATGCTTGGCTCGGCCTCGGTCATCGTGATGGATTCGACCACTGATATAGTTTGGGCGATGCACAAGGTCATTCGCTTTTTCAAGCACGAGTCGTGCGGCAAGTGCACTCCCTGCCGCGAGGGCACCTATTGGCTGCTACATATTTTCGAGCGGCTGGCGGCCGGGCACGGCAAGCCAGACGACGTTGAGTTGCTGTGCAGCGTGGCCGGTCAGATGCAAAACAAGTGCTTGTGCCCGCTGGGTGAATTTGCCATTGCGCCGATATTATCTAGCGTCAACTTGTTCAAAGACGAATATTTGGCAAAAGTGAGCCAAGTGTAGGAGACAGGATGTGATATGAAGCTTTTGACTATTGGCCACAGCAATCACAGCTTGGAAAAATTTATCGCTTTGCTAGAGGACAATGGCGTTATGCTCTTGGTTGACGTGCGCACTGCGCCCTACAGCCGCTACAATCCACAATTCAACAAAGAGAACCTTGAAGCTGTTTTGCCGCAGCGCGAAATTCAATATGCTCATGCTGGCAAATACCTGGGAGGCCGCCCATCCGACCCGCTCTGCTACAAGAGCCGCGCGCTGCCGGCCGAGGGAACAGACTATTTACACGAGGTGGATTATCCAGAAGTGATGAAGCGTTCGTGGTTTATCAAAGGCATAGAACGCTTGTTGGAACTGGCCGACGAGCAAACGACGGCAATTATGTGCAGCGAGGAGAATCCGGCCGAATGTCACCGGCACCACTTGATTGCAAAATATCTCATCGCGGAGCGCCCCGAGGTAGACGTGCGGCACATTCGCGGCGATGGTTCGGTGTTTGGCGCCAGGTCAATTCTTGCCTCGGTGGACGAATTGCCGCCAGTAGAACAGCTAACTTTGCTATGAAGATTTACACAATAGGTTTTACTCAAAAACGCGCCCAAGATTTCTTCGAGTTGCTGCGGCGGCATGGCGTGCAGCGATTGGTGGATATTCGCCTGAACCCGGGCGGGCAACTGGCCGGCTTTGCCAAACAAGATGATCTGCCCTACTTTCTTGCCGCCCTTGCGGCCGGTTGCCAATACGTCTACATGCCTGAACTGTCGCCAACCAAGGAACTCTTGAAGGATTATCGCCAGGATTCAGATTGGGTCCGATACGTTGAGCGTTTTGAATCCCTTATGGATGAACGAAACATCCCTACCGCTTTGAATCGGGCCGAGTTTGAGCAAGTTTCCTGTTTGCTTTGTAGCGAGGCTGCGCCTGAGCGGTGCCACCGCCGCCTGGTCGCCGAGCGGCTTGCGGCGCATTGGTCGGGTGTGGAGATTATTCACCTGTGAAGAAAGAGATTGTCATTACCGATTTGACGCGCATGCAAGAAGGGCGCGTGTGCGTGGCCGGTTACGATAGACAGGGCCACTGCATCCGCCCAACTTTGCCGCCGCCTGGCATTCATGAGAGCACGTTATACGGGCAGGGTCGCCCAAGTGTTTACCCTTTTGCGGTGGTGGAATATGACCTGCTACAAGCAGTGCCCGAGCCGCCACATACAGAAGATTATCGCTACAATCCCTCCACGGTGCGCTTTATCAAGCGAGTGGACGAAAAAGCCAAAAGGGAAATACTCGACCGGACGCTTTTTGCCAGCGTTAGGTCGGTTTTTGAAACGCTGCTTTACTTTGATTATGGCTGCTACGTCAAATTGGGCCAAGGAGTGCGTTCTCTCGGCACGATTCGACCTCAACAGATACAATCTGTGATTCACGACCTTTCGCCTGAAAACAAATGGCAATACCGTCTTGTCTTTAATGATGGCGAAGGACAGATTTATCGGTTGACGGTTACGGACCTGGCGTGGCGATACTACCACGATCGTCAACGTGAGCAAGGCTGCGCCCCGATAAAGATTGCCGCCGAGTTGACAGCGGCCTTGCAGTCGAGGGACGTTTACCTGCGAGTCGGGCTGGCTCGCGGTTGGGCCAAGTTTCCAGATCGGTGTTTTGTTCAAGTTACGGGCGTCTATACTTTTCCAGATTATCTGGAGGGGCAGACGTTTGCCGATTTTGCGTTCCACAAGAAATGACGCCTGATGCAATGGAGGAGCTATGCCAAGCAAAGAAAAAATGACATTAAAAGCATTTTGGGAAGCGGTGGAGCAGCGGCTGGACCAATGCTCTGCCGATGAACTGCGCGCCATTTTGCGCGCAATGGCGCACGAGACCTTGCCGGCAGGCCGGCAAGCTTTTCTAGCCAAATTGGAACCGGCCGCAGAAACAGGCTCGGCTATCCAGCAGGCGATTGGGCAAGAAGACCTGCTGGCCGATATTGGCGACCTGGCGCGTGAAATCAAGGCCGCCATGAAGAACGCCGAGGAATATTGGGACGAAGGCTATTACGACGAGTGGGGCGATTATCACGATGATGAGGATAGCCTTAGCCCTTACGAGGATTTTGTAGAACCGCTGGCGGCATTGGTTGAGCGGGTGGATGCCGTGTTTGATTATGGCAAGCTGACTTTGGCGCGCAAGGCCTATCAAAAGCTTTACGAGACGCTCAGCCTGGAAGATGACCATGGGCGGGGCGTGCGGATAAGCGACCTTGACCAGGTAGACAAGGCCGAGCTGTGGGCGCGTTACTTGCGCGCGGTGTACGAAACCGAACCCCAGGCAAGCCGCCCCCAGGCGCTCTTTGAACAGATGCAACAATCACGCTTTGGCTTTGGCAAGCCGCGCGCCATGCTAGATGATGTGATTCAAATTTCACCCAAGCCGCTGCCCGATCAAGACCAATTTTTAAAAGAGTGGGTTGCTTTTCTGCGCAAGCAAAAAGGCGCTGACGCCGACGCCTGGCTGCGAGAGGCCATTCGCCTTTCGCAAGGCACAGCCGGGCTAGAAAAACTGGCGCTCAAGGAAGGCAAAAAACGCCCCAGAGCGTACCTGGATTGGTTCACTGCGCTGGAAAGCGAGGGCAAACACGCCGAGGTGCTCGCCGCTGCGCAACAGGCTCTCCTGATTCTGCCGGAAAAGCAGCCTATCCGCGCCGCTGTCGCCGATCACCTGTGCGTTGCTGCCAGCAAGCTCAATGACCCCCAAGCCCTGCGCGATGGGCGCTGGCAGGCTTTTGAGGCTCAACCTGGCCTGGGATGCTTGCTTGATTTGCAAGACACCGTTGCCGCGGGCAAAGAGCAGCTCAAGTGGATGCGGCAAGCAGCAGAATACCTGAAAGATTATATTGCCCATCCGCCGCGCAAAGCCAACTCAGCAAGCGCAGAGTGGCCCCCAGATGACCAAGAGGAAGAGGCATGGACTGACGAATCTGTCCTGGTTCATGCGTATTTGTTGGCCCAAGATTGGGATGCCGCCCACAAGCAAGTCGCTCACATGCAAGTATTAGGTTGGAGCTATGACACCAGTTCACAAGGGTGGTGCCTGGCGTTTTTCCTCGCGCTGCTGGCAGGCTGCACCGACGCCACAATGCCCGCAAATTTAAAAGAGCTCTGGCGTTCTGCACTGCGCAGCAGCATCGGGTTTGGCTATGGGGGCATGGCGTACTACAATGATTACGATGATTATGAAGACAAAGAAGGCTGGGTGGAAGCAGACGCCCTTGCCAGCCAAGATAATCGCTTGCCAGAACGCATAGAGCACACCTATGCCCAAATGCTTCCCAATGCGTCTTTGAGTAAGGAGCAGCAAACTAGATTTTCAGCCTGGTGCATTGACACGGCCAACAAGCGGATGCAGGCTATTGTGGGCGGGCAACACCGCAAAAGTTACGACAAGGCGGCCGTGCTTGTGGCCGCCTGCGCAGAGATGCTGCAAGCGCAGGGCAAAGATGCGGATGCTATGCTGAACAGCGCGCGAGAAAGCTTTCCTCGCCACAGCGCTTTTCAAGCTGAATTGGAGAGGGCGGCCGGTCGAATGGGACGCGCCCGGACAAAAAAGCGGAAATGAACTTGGTTAACCTATTCATTGACGACCAGCAAGTGAGCGTGCCCGCCGGCACGTTGGTGGTAGATGCAGCCAAATCGGTGGGCATCACCATTCCCGTGTTTTGCTATCACCCCAAGCTCAAGCCGGTGGGGATGTGCCGCATGTGCCTGGTGGAGATTGGCACGCCAGCCATTGACCGCGCCACGGGCCAGCCGGTGCTGGATGAAAGCGGCCAGCAAAAAATTGTCTGGAACCTAAAGCTGCAAACAGCCTGCACCACGCCCGTCAGCGAGGGGATGCAGGTGCGCACCGCCGCGCAAAGCGACGCAGTCAAGGCCGCTCAGCGCGAGGTGCTGGAACTGCTGCTCACCAGCCATCCTCTCGATTGCCCCATTTGCGACAAGGGCGGCGAGTGCCCATTGCAAAACCTGACGATGGCCTATGGGCCGGGCAAGACCCGCTTTGAATTTTTAGACAAGCAACTGCTAGACAAGCACGTCCCGCTGGGCGACCTCATCTGGCTGGATCGCGAACGCTGCATCCAATGCGCGCGCTGCGTCCGCTTCCAAGATGAAATCGCCGGCGACCACGTGCTGGGCTTTTCAGAGCGCGGGCGCAAGCTGGAAATCATTACGTTTTCCGCTCCGCCGTTCAATAGCCATTTTTCGGGCAACACCACCGATATCTGCCCGGTGGGCGCGCTGACGACGGTAGATTTTCACTTTCGTGCCCGCCCGTGGGAGCTGACCAATATCCCCAGCCTGTGTCCTCACTGCGCGGTGGGGTGCAACCTCACCCTCAGCACGCGCCGCAGCGCCAAGCGAGGGGGCGGCTGGGAAATTTTGCGCGTCATGCCCCGACAAAACGAGCAGGTGAATGAGATATGGATTTGCGACAAGGGCCGCTTTGGGCACGGTCACACGCACAGCCCCCAACGTCTGACCCAGCCCTTGGTGCGCTGGGGCGAGAGCCTTCAGCCGATTTCTTGGGATGCGGCGCTGGCGGTGGTGAGCGAAAAGCTCAGGCTGGAAAGCGGCAAGACAGTTGCGCTGGTGGGCGACTGTCTGCCCAACGAAGATGTGTATCTACTGGGCAAGCTGCTGCGCCAGGGCTTTAAATCGGATTGGATGCAAATGTACCCGTGTGTGGGGGGCGCGCAGGTGGCGCGGCAATACGGTGTGGCGACCGGAACGAATTTGGGCAGATTGGATCCGGCTAACAGCGTTGTCTTGATTGTGGGGGCCGACCTGAAGGAAGAAGCGCCTGTATGGAATTTGCGGCTGAGGTCAATTCCAAAATTCCAAGTTTCGAGTTTCAGACCCAAAAATTCCACCCAGCCGGCTCAAGTTACGTGCCTTCAGTGCCGTGAGGGCACAGAGACACATGTCGTGCTAGGTTTGCTGAACGTAACTTTAAACGTAATTTTGGAGAGACACCAGGCTTCTGATAGAAACCTGGTGTCTGGACTGGCTGAGCTAGAGGCCAAGCTGGCCGAATTTACACCCGCGCGGGTGAGCGAATTGACCGGCGTGCCGCCAGAGGCGATTGTCAGCACAGCGCGCGCGCTGGCAGCAGCCGGAAATACCATTTTTGCCTTTGGCACCGTCGGCGCACCCGAGTCGCTGCCGCAACATCTGGCTAACCTGGCGGTTCTCACTGGGCACGTGGGCCGGCCCAACAATGGCTTGCTGCCGGTGTGGCCCCATGCCAACACCCAGGGCGTGCTGGATCAAATTACGACTCTGGGATTTCAAACGCCGGATTTTGGCTTTGAGCCTTCCACGTTATATATCGCCGGCGCCGACCCGGTGGGAGACGGCGCAGAATTACCCCCCAGCGCGTTTGTCATTTGCCAAGAGTTGTTTGCCACCGAAACAGCGCGCAAGGCCGATGTGGTCCTTCCGGCCGTCAGTTGGGCCGAACGCGATGGCACCTTTACCAATGCCGAGCGGCGTGTGCAGCGCTTTTACAAGGCTTTGCCGTCCCTGGGCCAAGCGCAGCCAGACTGGCAAATTATGCAGAGAGTAGCGCGCAAATTGGGCTTGGATTGGAATTACGCCACCTCGGAAGAAATCATGGTCGAGCTGGCCGCCACTATGCCGGGCTATGCCCAAGCAACTTACGCCCGCCTGGCGCAAGTCGCCCCACAATGGCCGCCGGTAGGGTACGACGACCTGTACTTTGGCGGCACGGTGTACGATAACCGCGACGGGCTGGGGGTGCAATTGTCAGCGGGCTGTGAATCGGCTGAGCGTTACGAGCTGCGCTGGGTAGAGCCGCAAGTGGCGCCCATCAAAGCGCGACCATTATATCGGCGCGGCACGTTGGTTGAAAAATCAGAGCGGCTAAAAGCACACCTGGTTGACAGGTGACCAATTTTTGTCATTGGTCGTTTGTCGTTCGTCTACTGGAAAGTGCATGGACACAGGTTTAATCATTGAAGCGTTGCTCAAGAGCCTGGGCATTGTTGCTGGAGCGCTGACAGGCTTTGCCTACATGACGCTGCTCGAGCGCAAGTTTATCGCTCGCTTGCAGATGCGCTACGGGCCAAACCGCGCCGGCAAGTTCGGCTGGCTACAGCCGGTGGCCGACGGCATCAAGCTCATCTTTAAAGAAGAATTGATCCCATCGGGCGCAGACAAGGTCATTTTTGTGCTCGCGCCCCTGGTGGCGGTCATCCCGGCGCTGGTCATCTTTGCCGTGGTGCCCATTGGCGGGGTGGTAGAGTTGTTTGGCCGCCAGGTGTCTTTGGTCGTCGCGCCCAGCTCGGAGGGCGGCATCAACGTCGGGCTGCTGTACGTGCTGGCCATCACTTCAATCGGCGTGTACGGCATTGCGCTGGCGGGCTGGTCTTCGAACAACAAGTACAGCTTGCTGGGCGCGCTGCGTTCGTCGGCGCAGATGATCAGCTACGAGCTGGCGATGGGGCTATCGGTCCTCAGCGTGGTGCTGCTTTGCGGCACGCTCGACCTGAACCAAATTGTAGCCGCGCAGCAGAAGGTGTGGTTTGTCTTTTTGCAGCCAGTGGCTTGCCTGATGTTTTGCCTCAGCGTGCTGGCCGAGGTGAGCCGGGCCCCGTTCGACCTGCCAGAGGCCGAGCAAGAGCTAACGGCGGGCTATCACACCGAGTACAGCGGCATAAAGTTTGCGTTGTTCTTTATGGCCGAATACATCAAGATGATTGCCGTCAGCGCGCTGGTAGTGACGCTGTTTTTTGGCGGCTACAACGGGCCGCTGGCCGGACAGTTGCCCGGCCTTGGCCCGCTGTATTTCTTTGGCAAGGTGGCAGCGGCATTGTTGATTATGGTGTGGGTGCGGGCTACCCTGCCGCGCATTCGCTACGATCGCTTGATGGCGTTTGGGTGGAAGGTGATGCTGCCCATCTCGCTGGCCAATATGGTGTTGACGGCAATAGCAGTGGTGGTGCGAGGGACTTGATGTTTCAACTTTTCAAGGGTTTTGCCACAACGTTTCGGCAGTTGTTCAACCCGCCGGTGACCATTCAATATCCAGAGGTCAAACGGCCAGTGCGGCCGCGCTTTCGCGGCTTGCACGAGCTGCGCCGCTACGAGGATGGGTTAGAACGCTGCATCGGCTGTTCGCTGTGCGCGGCGGCCTGCCCGGCAGACGCGATTTATGTGGAAGCCTCGGACAATACTGATGACGCGCGTTACAGCCCCGGCGAGCGCTATGCCTCGACCTATGAAATTAACATGCTGCGCTGCATTTTTTGCGGTTACTGTGAAGACGCCTGCCCCACCAATGCCATCGTCTTGACCGGCAAGTACGAGCTGGCGGCCTATGACCGGCGCAGCCTGATTTATACCAAAGACATGCTCATCGTTCCGCCGCCCGCTGGCAAGCCGGGCACGCCGCAAAAGGTGATGCCTGGCAGCGCGCGGGCGGCTATTCGGCCTGAGGGGTTAGTCAATGAGCCGTAGAATGTATTGCGTATTACGTATTACGTAATACGTAATAGGTTTGAGGAAGGGATTTTGAATACTGAATTGATTCTATTCATCATCGTTGGCGCGGTGGCATTGGCCTCGGCTGTGGCAATGATCACCAGCCGCAGCGCCGTGCACAGCGCGCTGTTCCTGGTGTTGAACCTGAGCGCCATCGCAGTGCTCTACCTGGCCCTGAATGCGCCGTTTTTGGCGATGGTGCAAGTATCGGTTTATGCGGGCGCAATTATGGTGCTATTTTTGTTCGTCATCATGCTGCTGGGCGCTGAGCACGCCCACGAAAAGGAGTCCCTGCGCTGGCAACAGCCGCTTGCCATTGGGTTGGCGCTGATTTTGCTGGTGGCTGGCGGGGTTGTGCAAAGCCGGGGGACGGCTTTGCCCACAGCGGCCGGCGCGCTGCCCGATAGCAGCCCGGCGGCGGTGGGGACGCTCTTGTTCAGCCGCTACTTGCTGCCGTTTGAAATCACCTCGGTCTTGCTGCTGGTGGCGCTGGTGGGCGCGGTGGTGTTGACGAAGGATGATAAAGTGAAAGGCGGAAAATAGCAGGTGGAAGGTATGGATACTTTTTCAACACAATTATTGCCCGGCTATATCGCGCTCAGCACCGTCTTGTTCACACTGGGCGTGGTGGGCGTGCTAACACGGCGCAACGCCATCATCGTCTTTATGTCGGTCGAGCTGATGCTCAATGCAGCCAACCTGGCCTTTGTGGCCTTTGCCTATGCCTGGGGCGCTTTGGAGGGTCAGATATTTGTGTTTTTTGTAATGACCGTGGCAGCCGCCGAAGTGGCGGTGGGCCTGGCGCTGATTGTGATGATTTTCAAAACCAAGCAAAGCATCAATATTGACGACATCAATATGATGAAGGGGTAAATCAAGTTAACCACCAAGTACACAAAGGGACACCAAGTTTCCTTTGTGTGCCCTTGTGCCCTTTGTGGTGAAAAAGGAAATTCCTACGGCCAGAGCCGTCCTATGGATTAACTCTTAATCTGTAGGGATTTCCATCCACAAAAGCGCACCAAGAAAGAAAAAATTAGTGTTTCTTCGTGTTCTTTGTGGATAACAGGATACTTATGCAAGCAATCTTTGACCTGGCGTGGCTGATTATTGTTCTTCCGGCCTTGGGTGTGGCGATCAACTCTTTCTTTGGGCGGCGGATGAAAAAAGAGACCGTCAGCGCCATTGCAGTGTTGGCTTCGTCGGCCGCGTTTGTGCTGGCGGGTCTGACCTTTGTGGCGGTGTTGGGCTTGCCCGAAGGGGCACACAGCGTCGAGCGCGCGTGGTACACCTGGGCCGAGATAGGCAAACTCAAAATCGAGCTGGGCGCATGGATTGACCCGCTTTCAGCCACAATGTTGCTGGTGGTTACAGGCGTGGGCACGCTCATTCACATTTACTCCATCGGCTATATGCAGGGCGACAGCCGCTATCGGCGCTTTTTTGTGTACCTCAATCTCTTTCTGGTCTTTATGCTCACGCTGGTGATGGGCAATTCTTATCTGATGCTGTTCATCGGCTGGGAAGGCGTGGGCCTGTGCTCGTATTTGTTGATTGGGTTCTGGTTTGAAAAGAAAAAGAATTCCGATGCGGCCAACAAGGCTTTTATCGTCAACCGCATAGGCGATTTTGGCTTTTTGCTGGGCATTTTCTTGATTTTTTATACATTTGATTCGTTCCAGTTCCACCAGGTCTTGCACGAGCCGCACCTCGAAGCAGGTTTGGCCACTGCCATCACACTGCTGCTGTTTGTGGGCGCTGCCGGCAAGAGCGCGCAAATTCCGCTGTACGTCTGGCTGCCCGATGCGATGGCCGGCCCCACGCCGGTTTCGGCCCTCATCCACGCCGCGACGATGGTCACAGCGGGCGTGTACATGATCGCCCGCAGCCAGCCTCTTTACGAGCTTGCGCCTGTCTCGCAAACGGTGGTGGCGCTGGTTGGCGCAGCCACAGCCTTGTTTGCGGCTACTATCGCGCTGGCCCAATTTGATATTAAAAAGATTCTGGCCTATTCCACCATCAGCCAGCTTGGCTTTATGATCACGGCGGTAGGGATGGGCGCGGCTGCCGCGGGCGTGTTTCATTTGGCCACCCACGCGTTTTTCAAGGCGCTGCTCTTTTTGGGCGCGGGCAGCGTGATTCACGCCATGGAGCACGGGCATCATGCAACCAATGACCACCGACTGCTGACCAACAACCACGAATTTGACCCGAACTTGTCTGCCGACCAGGCAGGCGACATTCGCCACATGGGCGGGCTAAAGAACAGGCTAACCAAGACCTTTTGGGCCTATCTCGTCGGCGCGCTGGCGCTGGCGGGTGTGCCGCCACTGGCCGGCTTTTGGAGCAAGGACGAAATTGTGTTAGAAGCCTTTATCAAGGGCTTTGGCAGCAAGGGAGCCGCCTTGTGGCCGTATCAACTGGCCTTTGTCTTTTTGTTGGTGGCGGCGTTCTTTACAGCGTTTTACATGACGCGCCAGGTGATCATGGTCTTTTTCGGCGCGCCGCGCCACGCTGCTGCCAAACACGCCACAGAAAGCCCGCCGGTGATGGTCAATGTGCTGCTGGCGCTGGCGTTCTTGGCCGCCGTGGCAGGGTTTGCCAACGCGCCGCTGCTGGGCATTCACTGGTTTCAAGATTTTTACACCGGCCACCATTCTGCCGAGCCGTTACCTTCGCTTGCGCCCTTGCTGGCGGGCGTTTCCATCGCCGTGGCGGCAGCGGGCGTTGGGCTGGGCACGCTGACCTATCGCAGCTACTTTGGCCCCCAGCCGGTTGAATCAGATGATCCCTTGCGCCGCTTGGGCGGGGTTTTCCGGCTGCTGAATGCCAAGTATTGGGTAGATGAAATTTACGCCTATTTCTTTGTTGACCCGTTCCGGCGGCTGGCAAATTTCCTGGCTGATGTGATTGACGGGCGCTTTTGGCACGATTGGTTCCACGATACTGCGATTGCCGGCACGTTCAAGCGCGCAACCGAATTTCTGAGCCAGCCGGTAGACAAGGGCCTCATTGACGCCGGCTTTGATGGCGCGGGCAGGCTGGTGCGCGCGCTGGCCGAGCAACTGCGCAAGTTGCAGACCGGCTATGTGCGCACCTATGCATTGGGGATCTTTATGGGCGTGGTGGCGATTGTGGTGTATTTGGTGTTACGTTGAGTTCAACCAGCCTTCTATCTCAGCCAACACCTGGCTCAGCGTAGGCTGGTCTGTTGGAGCTAGACGATCAGTTGGCCCGATATGCTTGTGATGAGGATGGGTTGCAATTTCGGGATGATGAGGAGCATTATCGTAACGAAATACACCCTGACCATTGCGAATGTAAGCATATGCATAATTCACGCGAACAGGATAACCCAGTTCAGTGCTGATGGTTTCATGGATGTCAAGATACGAATTATCCCAAAAGAAAACGCGGCATCGCAAAATTCCATTGTGGTTGTCTGAGGCCAGGCAAACGATTGGCTCTTCAATCTTGCTAATTCGGGCGTTGCGTTCCAGAGTATGTTCGATGGATGTGAAATACTCGTCAATAATCACGCAGCTATTGTTTCCTTTTGCATAAATTGACGGATAGGCAATGAAGTTAAATAAAGATGATACAAACCTGCCCACAGCATCAGATCGTCATCATCGCCCAGTTCACCGCTTTCAAAGCGGCGATAAAACTCGATGGTAGAATAGCCATATTTGAGCTCGTACTGGCGCAATCGCTCGCACAATTCATCAAAGGTAAGGCGTTTTGATTTGAACATGGTCTTGACTCCATCTAGCCAACAATTGTATTGCTCGGTTAAATTATTATAACATTCTTGCGCTTGCTCGGCAACAGCTGTCATCTACCGAATCAAGGAGACAGATGAACGTTCTGAATTTTCCATTACTGACCATTATCACCTTTCTGCCCACGCTGGGCGCGCTGGCGCTGCTGCTCATCCGGCGCGAGCGCGAGGAGATGATCAAGCGCGCGGCATTGGTCTTTTCGGCGGTGACGTTTGTGCTATCGCTGGGCTTGCTGATCTTTTTCCAGTGGCGCCAAGCCGGGTTGCAATTTGTAGACCGCGCCTTGTGGGTGCCAATGTGGGGCATTCAATATTTCCTGGGCATAGATGGCATCAGCCTGTGGTTAGTGCTGCTAACCACGCTCATCACGCCCATCGCCATTTTATCGTCTTGGAACGCGGTGCACGACCGGCTCAAAGAGTACATGATTTTCATGCTTTTGCTAGAGACCGGCATGCTGGGCGTTTTTGCGTCGCTCGATCTCTTCTTGTTTTACATCTTTTGGGAATTTACGCTCGTCCCCATGTATTTCCTCATTGGCATTTGGGGCGGGCCGCGCCGGGTGTATGCCGCGGTCAAGTTCTTTCTATACACCATGGCTGGTTCGCTGCTGATGCTGCTGTCCATCATCAGCCTGTGGTTGATGTATGCCGAGCAGCATAATGGCGTGGGCACATTTGATCTGACCCAGCTCATCCCGCTGGCTATGAATCTGGGCGTCGGCCAGCAGTTGTGGCTGTTTGCGGGCTTTGCCATCGCATTTGCCATCAAAGTGCCATTGTGGCCGCTGCACTCGTGGCTGCCCGATGCGCACGTCGAAGCGCCCACCGCCGGCAGCGTGATCCTGGCGGGCGTCTTGCTCAAGATGGGCACCTATGGCTTTTTGCGCTTCAACCTGCCGCTCTTTCCGCAGGCATCGGCGCAGGCTGCGCCGGTGATGGCAGTGCTGGCGATTATTGGCATCATCTATGGCGCACTGGTCAGCTATGCCCAGAGCGACGTTAAAAAGCTGGTGGCCTATTCTTCGGTCAGCCACCTGGGCTTTGTGGTGCTGGGCATTTTCAGCCTCACCGCGGCCGGCATCCAGGGCGCGCTGCTGCAAATGATCAATCACGGCCTGTCCACTGGCGCCTTGTTCTTGCTGGTGGGCATGATTTACGAGCGCAAACACACTCGCCAGATGGACGCTTTTGGCGGGTTGATGAAGCTGATGCCGGTGTATGGCGCGCTGTCGCTCATCGTTGTGCTCAGCTCGATGGGGCTGCCGGGCTTGAATGGCTTTGTGGGCGAGTTTACGATTTTGCTCGGCTCGTTCCACAGCCAGGCGTTGGCCCCACAGCCCTGGGTGTATACGGCCTTTGCCGCCAGCGGAGTGATTTTGGCGGCAGTGTATTTGCTGACAATGTTCCAAAAAGTATACCTGGGCGAGGTCAAGCCGGCCAACCAGGATATGCAAGACTTGACGCGGCGCGAGTTATGGGTGCTGGCCCCGCTGGTGGTTTTGATCTTTGTCATCGGCCTGTATCCCCGGCCTTTTTTTGATGCAATGGATGCAGCGGTTAGTCTGTTAGTCAAATAGTCGGATAGACCATTCGACTACCAGGCTATTTGACTATCAGACTAGACAACTAGAGATATTTATGCAAATTCAATTTTCAGCCCAAGACATTTTGGTCTCTCTGCCTGTGCTCATATTGTGCGGCTGGGGAATGATTATTTTGCTGTTCGACCTGGTCGCCAAGCCGCAGCACTATACTGCGCTAGGGCTGGCTGGCTTGCTGGGGTTGGCGGCGGCAATGATAGCAGTGATTGCCCTATGGCGGCAGCAAGCCAGCGGCTTTGGCGGGACGCAGAGCGTGGTGCAAGATGGCATGGCGCTTTTCCTCAGCGCCATTGGCATCACGGCCACGGCCCTCACGGTGATGAGCTCGATGGACTATATGCGCAGCCGCCGCATCGAACGGGGCGAGTATTACGCGCTACTGCTGTTCAGCACAGCCGGCATGGTGTTGATGGCCTCGGGAGCCGATTTGATTGTGGTGTTCTTGGGGCTAGAATTGCTCTCGATCCCGTTGTATGTGTTGGCCGGCTTTGCGCACCCACAATTAGAGTCTGAAGAAGCCGCCCTCAAATATTTCTTGCTGGGGGCGTTTGCCAGCGGTTTTTTGGTGTTTGGCATTGCGCTGGTCTATGGCGCAACCGGCACGACCAGCCTGGCCGCAATATCACATACCCAATATCCGGCGCGCAACACATTGCTGCTAGTTGGGGCAGGCCTCATTTTGGTCGGCCTGGGATTCAAGGTGGCTGCCGTGCCGTTCCATATGTGGACGCCCGATGTGTACGAGGGCGCGCCTACACCGGTGACGGGTTTTATGTCGGTGGTAGTCAAGCTGGCCGGCTTTGCCGCGTTGATGCGCGTCTTTTTGTACGCTCTGCCAGAGCTATATGTGGATTGGGGCGCGATTGTGGCCGTGCTGTCGGCCTTGACAATGATCGTTGGCAATGTGACAGCGATTGTTCAAACCAATCTCAAGCGCATGCTGGCATATTCCAGCATTGCCCACGCCGGCTATTTGCTGATGGGCATGGCCGCTGGCAGCGCTCTGGGCGCGGCAGGCATGCTGTTTTACCTGGCGGCATATACATTCACAAATATCGGCGCGTTTGCTTTGCTGGCAGCTTTGACTGAGGATGCCAGCAAAACCGAAGATCAATCGTTTGGCCGCTATGCCGGGCTAATGCGCCGCCAGCCGTGGGCGGCAGTGGCCATGGTAATCTTTATGTTTTCGTTGACGGGCATCCCGCCCACAGCCGGCTTTTTTGCCAAATATTATGTCTTTGCGGCGGCCCTGGGTAGCCGCCTAGTTTGGCTGGTGGCTATTGGCGTCCTCACCAGCCTGGTCAGCGCCTTTTACTATCTGCGTGTGGTGGTGGTGATGACAATGCAAGAACCCGAACAAGACTGGCCCGCACTGCGCCCCCTGTATGGGTGGACCCTGGCCATTGCCGCACTGGTTACGCTGTTGTTAGGAATTGCGCCCGGCTCGTGGCTGTCTGTGGTTGAGGCGGGGATGCAATTATTGGCTAAATAGAGTTTATCGGGAGTAATTTTTAACGCCAGGCCGCCAAGTTACAAAGACGCAAAGTGAATATGATTTTGTCTTTGCGGCTTGGCTCCTTTGCACCTTTGCGTTAAAAAAACCTTATTTTCAATAACGTCTAATGATAGAGGAGCTGCGCGATGAATGTGAAAACGAACAATGCAATTAAACGAGTATTGCTGGCCCAGCAAACAATCCAAAAACGAGCAGGTGAACTGGCGGCGCAAATCAGCGCCGATTATGCCGATGCGCAAGATTTGGTGATGGTGGGCGTGCTCAAGGGGGTCTATATCTTTATGGCCGACCTGACCCGCAGCCTCACCCTGCCTACTCACGTGGATTTTATTGCGCTCTCTAGCTACAACCAGAGCGCCACCAGCACCGGCGAAGTGCGCATTATTATGGACACGCGGGCCAGGATCAGAAACCGGCACGTCATTATTGTTGAAGATATTGTAGACACCGGCTATACTCTGGAATATTTGCACAGCCTGTTCCTGGCGCGCCACCCGGCCTCGCTGCGCACCTGCGTGCTGTTGAGCAAGCCCGACCGCCGCCAGGTGGAGGTGCACATTGACTACCTGGGCTTTGAAATCCCCGACGTGTGGGTGGTGGGCTATGGGCTAGATTATTCCGACGAATACCGCACCCTACCCTACATCGCCGAGCTGATGCCAGAGGTCTATACGAAATAACGCCGCATCCCTATGCCATCCTATAGCTCCCCAGCCTGTAGAGCTTCAAACGTGCGCGCCGTCATGTCCTCAATGAGGGGAGTCACAGAGACCACCTTATCCACTGCCAAGGCATACACGTCGCTGTCAGGTTCCAGCGTGTCCCGGTCGAAATAAATGGCAAAGCCCAGCTTGCCGGGGTCGGTGATCTTGGCGCGTTCTGGCTTGAGGGGGATAAAATAGCGTTGGCGCGAAACGCGTGTCCAGCGCCAGGGGGTGGCGGGGGTAGCATCGCACGGCACATCAATCTTGAGCAGATCCACTCCCTGAGGCAATCCTATGGTCAGAACCCGCTCGGCAAACAGGCGGAGAAAGTAGGAGGCCGCGCTGAAATCCACCTCCTCCGAATGGCTGTAATAGTGCTCGGGCGCGGTTTGCAGCGAGATGGCTAACGCCGGAATGCCAAAAGCGGCGCCTTCCAGCGCAGCGCCCACTGTGCCAGAAATAACAATGCCGCCGCCAATATTCTCGCCGTAATTGATGCCGGCCACCACCAGCGATGGCTTGCGTGGGGCAATTTCCACCAGGGCATACTGCACAGCTTGCGCGGGCGAGCCTTCGACGGCGTACCCCTGAATGTGCCCCTGGGCGCCGCCATCCCGCTTAATGACCAGCGGGTAAAGCGTAATACGCCCCTCAAAGCTGGCAGGCAAGCTGCGCCCCATGCCCGATTGCTGTTCACGGGGCGCTACGATGAGGGCTTGGCCCAGATCCGCCAGTGCAGCGGCGGCAGCCCGCAACCCTGGCGAGGCAATGCCATCATCATTGGTGAAAAGAATGAGCGCTTTCTCTGTTGGCATGGTGATTTGTATCCTGCGATATATTAGAGTTTATCGGAAATAACATAGCCAACGTATCCCCATACGTTGGCGGACTGGCACACTTGCACCTGCGCTGCGCTTGGCGCAAGTGCAGGTGTGGGGATGCCAGTCCTGCTATTTCCGATAATGTCTATTGAGAACAGTCCTTATACCAGCAAAACGTCCTTTCGGCAAGCCCTGCCGCTTGTGCTAATTTCATTGCGGAGTAAAATATAAAACAGCAAGCCGCATCCTGAATCTGTAGAGGTGAAGAATGGAACTGGCACTCGCTCGATGGCAATTTGGAATTACCACGGTGTACCACTTTTTCTTTGTCCCCCTGACCTTGGGCCTTTCCATCCTGGTGGCCATTATGGAAAGCGCCTATCTGCGCTCTAACAAAGACCTGTACAAGCGCATGGCCCAGTTTTGGGGCAAGCTGTTTCTCATCAATTTCGCTATAGGCGTGGCCACCGGCATCGTGCAAGAATTTCAATTCGGCATGAACTGGTCGGAATACTCGCGCTTTGTGGGCGATATTTTCGGCGCGCCCCTGGCCATAGAGGCGCTGCTGGCCTTTTTCCTGGAATCCACCTTTCTTGGACTGTGGGTCTTTGGCTGGGACAAGCTGCCCAAGCCTATCCATGCCGCCACAATTTGGGTGGTGGCGCTTGGCTCGAATCTTTCGGCATTTTGGATTCTAGTCGCCAACTCGTTTATGCAGCAGCCGGTGGGCTATCAGCTTGCAGCCAGCGGACGGGCCGAAATGACCGACTTTGTGGCGCTGATTTCCAATCCGCACGTATGGCTACAGTTCCCACATGTACTCTTTTCTGGCGTGACAACGGCGGCGTTTTTCGTGCTCGGCATTAGCGCCTATCATCTTTTCAGAAAGAACAATGTGGAATTTTTCAGGCGCTCGTTTCAGATGGCGGTGGTTTATGGCGCTATGGGCAGCCTCATGGTGATTATGGTCGGGCACACCCAGGCGCAGCACATGGTGCGGACCCAGCCGATGAAGATGGCCGCCGCCGAGGCGCTGTGGGAAACCAAAGACCCGGCCTCAATGTCGCTGTTCACCTTGGCCAACGAGTCAGAACAGCGCGATGTGTTTGCCATTCGCATCCCCCGCCTGCTCAGCTTTTTGGCTTACAATCGCTTTGACGGTGAGGTAAAAGGCGTCAAGAACCTTCAGGCCGAGTATGAGCAGAAATACGGTCCAGGCAATTATGCCCCGCCAATTACTATAACATACTGGGCCTTTCGCTTGATGGTTGGCGCTGGATTCGTCATGGCGGCGTTGGCTTTGCTTGGCCTGTATCTGGTTATGAGAAATCGCTTTGAGCAAACCCGCTGGTTGCTGCGCTGGCTGCCGTTTGGCATTGCGCTGCCCTACATCGCCAATACCTCTGGCTGGCTGCTGACCGAGTTGGGCCGCCAGCCGTGGGTGGTATTCGGCTTGATGAAAGTGCAAGACGCCGTCTCGCCGACGGTGACGGGCGGCATGGTGCTCTCTTCGGTGATTGCCTTTACGCTGCTCTATGGCGCGCTGATGGTGGCCGATGTTTATCTGATGGTCAAGTATGCCAAAATGGGGCCAGTGGATAAAGGCGAGCCAACAATGGCTTATTGACCAGCGCCCCCCGACACAGTACCATTGATAGTGATCGGTAGTCATTCGTCAGCAATAGCTTTTGGAGGTGACAATGGATCTCAACACTCTCTGGTTCATTCTTGTTTCTGTGCTGTTCATCGGTTTTTTCTTCTTGGAAGGCTTTGATTATGGCGTGGGCATCTTGCTGCCTTTTTTGGCCAAAGACGATACCGACCGCCGTGTGGTCATCAACACCATTGGCCCGATGTGGGATGGCAACGAGGTTTGGCTGCTGACGGCCGGCGGCGCCATTTTTGCCGCCTTTCCGCACTGGTATGCCACATTGTTCAGCGGCTTTTACCTGGCGTTGTTGTTGATGCTGCTGGCGCTCATTGTGCGCGCCGTGGCGTTCGAATTTCGCAGCAAGGATGAAAACCCCCTTTGGCGCAATTTTTGGGATTGGATGATTTTCGTGGGTAGCCTGGGGCCGGCCTTGTTGTGGGGCGTGGCGCTGGCCAACATTGTGCGCGGCGTGCCGATTGACGCGGGCAAAAATTACGTGGGCGGCTTTATCAACCTGCTCAATCCGTATGCGCTCCTGGCCGGGTTGACCAGCCTGGCGGTTTTTACGCTGCACGGGGCTCTTTTCCTCAACCTCAAGACCAAAGATGAGATTATGGAACGGGCGCGCGTAGCCGCCGACAGATTGTGGTTGCCCAGTGTCGGGTTGATCTTTGCGCTGGTCATCAGCAGTTATTTTGCCACCGATGTATTCACCCGCCTGGGCATCGCTCCCGGCCTGGTGCCGCTGGGCGCAGGCGTGGCAGTGCTGCTGGTGGGCTGGTTCCTGCGCAAGCAGCGGCACGGCTGGGCCTTTATCGTAAGCGGGCTGGCCATTGCCCTCACCGTCATTTCAGCCTTTCTGGGGCTTTACCCCCGTGTGATGGTTTCCAGCCTCAATCCAGAGTGGAGCCTGACAATTTATAACGCCTCGTCCAGCCAGTACACATTGCAGGTGATGAGCATCGTGGCGCTCGTCTTTGTGCCCATTGTGCTGCTTTACCAGGGGTGGACCTATTGGGTCTTTCGAGAGCGAATAGGGCGGCAGCAGCCGCTCAAGTATTAGAACGTCGGCTCGGCAAGACTGGCATCCCCATGCCAGTCCGTCAACTGCTGCGCCTGGCTCAAGCAGTGCGTCTGGAACTGGCCGTCACCATCGGCGCGGGCCTGCTGGGAGGAGCTTGTACCGTCTGGCAAGCCGGCTGCCTCAGTCGCGTGGTGAGCCAGGTTTTCTTGGATGGCAAAACACTGCCCGATGTGCAGCCCCTCCTGATCAGCCTGCTGGCGCTTGGCGCGGCGCGGGCCGCGTTGGGGTGGCTGAGCGAGACAAGCGCCAATCGCGCTGCGGGCCAGGTCAAGCAAAGCTTGCGCCAGCGTCTTTTTGCGCGCTTGTTGGAACTTGGGCCGGCCTACACGCGGGGCGAGCGCAGCGGCGAACTGACCAACACCCTCACCGAGGGCATTGAGGCGTTGGATGCGTATTTCAGCCAGTACCTGCCTCAACTGGCATTGGCCGCGCTGGTTCCCCTCACCATCTTGATTTTTGTTTTCCCGCTCGACTTGATCTCTGGTCTAGTCTTTTTGTTGACAGCGCCGCTCATCCCTGTTTTCATGATCTTGATCGGCAGTCTGGCTGATGCCCTGACCCGGCGGCAATGGAGTTCGCTCAGCCGCATGAGCGCGCACTTTTTAGATGTGCTGCAAGGGCTGACCACGCTCAAGCTGTTTGGCCGCAGCCGCGACCAGGCGACGGTGATTCACCAGGTCACTGAACAATTCAGGCAAGCCACCTTGGGCGTGCTGCGCGTGGCCTTTCTTTCGGCGTTGGTCCTAGAGCTGGTGGCCACCCTCAGCACGGCAGTGGTGGCGGTTCAGGTAGGTCTGCGCTTGCTCTATGCGCGCCTGTCTTTCGAGCAGGCCTTTTTTGTCCTCATCCTTGCGCCAGAATTTTACCTGCCGCTCCGCACACTCGGCGCGCGCTTTCATTCCCGCGCCTCGGCACTGGCCGCTGCTGCTCGCATTTTTGAGATTTTAAATTTCAAATTTCAGATTCCAGATTCGCGCAACACGCACCACCCAATACCCAATCTCCAATACCTGATACGCTTCGACAACGTTCACTACACCTACGACGACGGCCAGCGCCCTGCCGCAAACGGCGTCTCTTTTCAGCTTGCTCCCGGCCAAAAGGTGGCGCTGGTAGGCCCAACCGGCGCTGGCAAGAGCACCCTGGCGCAATTGCTGCTTTGTTTCATCCAGCCGCAGCGAGGACAAATCACCGTCAATGGCGTTTCGCTTGCCGAACTATCCCCCACCGATTGGCGCGCGCAGGTGGCCTGGGTGCCGCAAAACCCCTATCTGTTCAATGCCAGCGTGGCCGAAAATATCCAAAAGGCGCGGCCCGGTTCCAGCCAGGCAGAAATCGAGCGAGCGGCGCGGCTGGCCCACGCCCACGAGTTCATCCAAGAACTGCCGCAGGGTTATGGAACGCTCATCGGCGAGCGGGGCGCGCGGCTGAGCGGCGGGCAGGCCCAACGCATCGCACTGGCGCGGGCGTTCCTAAAAGACGCCCCCCTGCTCATACTGGATGAAGCCACCTCCAACCTCGATCCTGAACACGAAGCGCTGATTCAAGAATCCATCGAGCAGCTTTTGCAAGCTCGCACGGTATTGATCATTGCCCATCGGCTCGCCACCGTCTATCGCGCCGACCAGATTGTGGTGATGGACGAAGGACGGGTGGTAGAGATCGGAACACACAGGGCGCTGATGGAGCGCGACGGCGTTTACCGGCGGCTAGTGGGGGCGTATGCCGACGAGCAACCAGCAACCAGCGACCAACGACCGACGACCAACGATCCTACAGCACTCATTAGCCATTCATCATTAACCATTAACAATCCACAATTAAAAATTAACCATTCACCATCAAAAATTAACCATTCGCCATTAACAATTAACAATTCGCAATTAATCATTTCCCTTCTCCGCCTTGCCGAGCCTTTTTGGCCCTGGATGATTTTGGCAACCTTGCTCGGCTTTGCCACTATCGGCAGCAGCATTGGGTTAATGTCAACCTCGGCTTTTATCATTGCCAGCGCCGCCCTGCATCCCTCGATAGCCGACTTGCAGGTGGCCATTGTGGGGGTGCGTTTTTTTGGCATTGCGCGCGGCGGCCTGCGCTACCTGGAACGTTATGCTTCGCACCAGGTCACCTTGCGCCTGTTGGCGCGCTTGCGAGTGTGGTTTTACCAGGCGCTAGAGCCGTTGGCCCCGGCCCGGCTGATGCAATATCGCAGCGGCGATTTGCTGACGCGCCTGGTGGCCGATATCGAAACGCTGGAACATTTCTACGTGCGCGTCTTGGCCCCGCCAGTGGTGGCTGTGCTCGTCGGCGCGCTGATGTGGATTTTGCTGGGCAGCCTTAGCTTGCGCCTGGCAGCAACCCTGCTGGCCTTTTTCTTGCTGGCTGGCGCAGGCGTCCCGCTGCTGGCGCGAATCCTCAGCCGCGCGGCCGGACAGCGCGTGGTGACCGTTCGCGCAGAGCTAAATGCCGCGCTGGTAGACGGCATTCAGGGCCTAGCCGACCTGCTTGCCTTGGGGCAAGCAAATGCCCATCTGCGTCAAGTGCAAGCATTGAGCCAAAAGTTGGTGCGCTTGCAGGCCAGCCTGGCATGGCTGGGCGGGCTGCAAAACGCGCTGGTTAGTTTGCTGATGAATATGGCGATCGTTGCAGTGCTGGCATTGGCCATTTCAATGGTCGGCGCTGGACAGTTGAATGGCGTTTATCTAGCCGTGTTAGTGCTGGCAGCCTTGTCGAGCTTTGAGGCGGTGCTGCCGCTGCCCACTGCCGCCCAATACCTGGAAAGCAACCTGCAAGCGGCCCGGCGCTTGTTTGACATCATAAAAGTACAGCCTGATTTTTACCCCAGAAGCACAGAAAAGGCCAAAGAAAATCCCCCTAATCTCTGTATAGTTAACTCTGATTTGGTTATAGAAAAACTTGGTTTCCGCTACAGCCCCACCCAGCCGCCCGCGCTGGATGGCATCAGCTTTACTTTGCCGCCGGGCAAGCGCCTGGCCATTGTGGGGCCCAGCGGCGCGGGCAAGACAACACTGGTCAACCTGCTGCTGCGTTTTTGGGATTATGCGGAAGGCCAAATACTGCTGGACGGGCGCGACCTGCGCCAATATGATCCCGATGCCGTGCGGCAACTGTTTGGCGTGGTGAGCCAGCGCACCTACCTGTTCAATGCGACAATAAGAGGCAATCTGCTGCTGGCCCGCCCCGCCGCCACTCAGGCCGAGCTAGAACAAGCCGCCCGCCTGGCGCAACTCGAAGGCTTTATTCAATCGCTGCCGCAAGGATATGATACCTGGATTGGCGAGCACGGGCTGCGCCTTAGCGGCGGTGAGCGGCAGCGATTGGCCATTGCGCGTGCGCTCCTCAAAGACGCCCCCTTTTTGATCTTGGATGAGCCAACGGCCAACTTGGATACAGTGACCGAGCGGCAGATGCTGCGCGCTATCTACACATTGATGCAAGGCCGCAGCACTTTGCTCATTACGCACCGCCTGGTGGGGCTGGAGCTGGCCGATGAAATCCTGGTGATGCAGGCCGGGCGGGTGGTGCAGCGCGGGCAACACGCCGGCTTGTTGCAAACAGATGGACTGTATCGCCGGATGTGGGATTGGCAAAATCAGGTTTTTAGCCAGTTGCCATAAGGGATTCCGCGCGGAATCCCCATAATTGCCTCAATTGCCAAATTGCCATAATTGCCGCAATTGCCATAATTTGACAATAGTCGTAAAATTATATGGGCTTGCAATAACTCGCCAAACATCGTAAAGCTACCAGCCAAGAATTTTGCGTGAATGGCTTGATACCATTCGATCAACCTGCGGCTCGGCTGCAGACACAATGAGCACAAGGACCAAGTGGGCTTGAGCAACGATAGTCGTGAAAACAATGCCCTAAAACCATCAACCCCCCAACTCAGCGAGGCTGAGCTGCGCGCGGCGCTCGACAAGGTTGTGCTAGATAGCATGCGCCCCGTTTTGCTTGGCCTGGGGGCGCTCTATGCTTTTTTTGTGCTTGCCCATATCTTGTTCCTCAAAGCGCCCACCGTGTATGTCATGGCGCCCCTGGCCGCCATCACCGCCATTGTGTTCTTTTCCCTTCGCTATGCACTAGGCCGGTGGGCTATTTCACCGCGTTGGGCGCACCCCATTGGTGGTGTGTTAGCAGGGCTGGCGCTGCTAAACAGTTTGGTCCATCTTTACCTCGAATACAACCCGCTGCAAACAACCAACGTTATGCTGCTGGCCGTGGGCGTGGGCTTTTTGTTGCTTTCCACTCGCTGGCTGGTGGCAGTCTTGGGCGTGTCGGTGGTTGCCTGGGTGCTGGTGATGCTCACCCTGCCGCCTACATCAATGTCCGTGGTGCAGCATTTTGGCTTTGCCATGCTCTCGGCCGTTGCCCTTTCGGCGGTGGTACACGTTGCGCGCATCAGGACCGTGCGACGACTGGAAGGGCTGCGCATTCAGGATGAATATCGCAAAGCCGAATTAGAGGCCGCCCTAAGTTCAACTGAAAGCTCCCGGCGCGCGCTAGAGTTGAGCAGCGCCGTTGGCCACCGCGTTGCTTCTATCCTCGATCTGAGCACGCTGCTGACCGACGTGGCCGAGCTGATTAAAGACAGCTATGGCTATTACTATGTGGGCATTTTCCTGGTAGACGAAAGCGGCGAATATGTGGTGGCTCGCGCCGGCACCGGCGAGGCGGGCCGCGCCCTGAGCCAGCAGGGCTTTCGGCTCAAGATAGGCGAACAGGGCATCATTGGCTGGGTAGCCAAGCACCGCCAGCCTGCGCGCGTGGATGATGTGACTCTAGACAGCCGCTATGTGTTCGTCAGGTCGGTGCCGCGCACACGCTCGGAACTGGCGCTGCCCTTGCAACGGGGTGAGGCGATGCTGGGCGTGCTCGATATTCAGTGCGAACAACTGGCGGCCTTTAGTGAACAAGATATGCCGGCCATTGAATCGCTGGCCGACCAGGTGACCATTGCCATTCAAAACGCCTTGCTCTACCAACGAGAGCAAATTCGCCGTCGCCTGTCCGATACCTTGTACGAGGTGGGCCGGGCGCTTTCGGGCACGCTCGATCTGACCGAGGTGCTCAACCTGATTTTAGACCGGATGGCCGAAATTATCTCCTACGACCGCGCTTCGGTGATGCTGCCCAGCTCCACCGGCGAGGTAATGGATTTTGTGGCGTCGCGCGGCTTTCCGGGCGGGGGCAATCCCCAGTTGCGCATCCTCATCAAAGAGAATGACATCTTTGATCAAATCTATCGCACCCAAAAGCCGCTCCTCATTCCCAATGTGGCAGAATGGCCCGTCTGGCAACATTCAGAAAATTTGCCCAAAGCCCAATCGTGGATGGGCGTGCCGTTGGTGCGCTCTAACCAGGTGATTGGCATGGTATCGCTGACACGCGAAACACCCAACCCCTACACGAGCGAAGACGCCACGCTGGGCATCACTTTTGCCGGGCAGGCGGCGGTGGCGCTAGATAACGCCCGCCTGTACGATCAACTGCGGCGGGCGTTCGACCAGCTAGAGCGGCTGGACCGCGCCAAGTCAGATTTTATTGCGGTGGTGGCCCACGAGCTGCGCACGCCGCTTACCGTCTTGCGCGGTTCCAGCCAGATGCTCTTGGGCGATTCGGCCATCAGGGCCAACGAGTTTCACCGCCAGTTGGTCGAATCGATCAACACCGGCGCGGCCCGCCTGCACGAAATTGTCAACACCATCTTGGACATGACCAAGATTGATGCCCGCGCGCTCAAGCTGCACACCGAGCCGGTTTCTGTGCCCATGCAAATCCGTGACGTGCACGACGAATTCAAGACTGCCCTGCTAGAGCGCAATCTCACTTTGAACATCGAGGACATGAGCAGCCTCCCCCTCATCGAGGCCGACCCCGACCTGGTGCGCAAGGTCTTTTACCAGCTCATCATCAATGCCATCAAGTATACGCCCGATGGCGGCGTCATCACCGTCAGCGGGCGAGAGTGTGCCCCACTTGCTCTGGGAGAAGACACCCCATCAATCGAGTTTATTGTCTGCGATACCGGCATTGGCATTGACCCCCAATTCCACGACCTGATCTTTGAAAAGTTTTACCAGACCGGCCAGGTAGCCCTGCACTCTTCTGGCAAAACCAAGTTCAAGGGCGGCGGCCCCGGCCTGGGGCTGGCCATTGCCAAGGGTGTTGTAGAAGCGCATGGCGGCCGTATCTGGGTGCATAGTACCGGCCACGATGAAGAAAAAATGCCCGGCAGCCATTTTCATCTAGTGTTGCCGGTGCAATACAAACCCCCTACCCCCCACTAAAAGTTTTTTCACCGTAACGGCAGAGAGCGCAGAGAAAAACTGCGAATGACAACACAGCCTTGTAGAGGGTTGTGGGTTCTGTAAGAAGGAGCTACTATGACCATTCTTGCCGATCTTGATCTGGCCCGTCGCATAGAAGCCGCTGACGCGCAAGGCTGCATAGATTACGCGCGCGCCTGGGAGCATGTGCACCCAGAAGCTAATGTCGCCATAGAAATCATTGGCGGTATGCCGGCGGTCTATTCCGGCCCAGGCGCGCCGGTGAACCGCATTGTGGGGCTGGGGCTGCACGGCCCAGTTACGCAGGCAGATATTGAGCGGGTTGAAGATTTTTACCGCAGCCGCAGCACGCCAGTGCAGATTGACCTTTGCCCGCTGGTAGATAGATCGCTGATCGAGCTGCTGGGGGCGCGGGGTTATTGCATCATGGAGGCCAACAATGTGCTGGTTCGCCAATTGAGCCGAGATGAATCTTTTCCCCTTCCCCCCGAGGGAATGGTCGTGCGCCCCATTGAACCCCAAGAAATCGAGCTGTGGGCGCGCACAGTCAGCCAGGGCTTTGACGCCCGCGATGATGCCGAGCCGGGCATTAGCCTGGCCTTTCCCATTATGCAGAATGCCTATCCCTTTTTGGCCTGCATCACTGAACAACCCGCCGGCGGAGGCGTTGTTGCAATCCATAAAGATCTGGCGGTGCTCTTTTCGGCCAGCACACGGGTGGCGTTTCGCAACCGTGGCGTGCAGACGGCACTGGTTTACGCGCGGCTGGCTTTTGCTGCGACCCAAGGCTGCAACCTGGCCGTAACTTATACCTTCCCTGACAGCGATTCACAGCGCAATGTAGAACGACAAGGCTTTGGCGTGGTTTATACCAAAATGACAATGACCCACGCCTAAGCCCAATACTGTTCAAATAACACCACCGGCGTATGGGCAGGTCTGAGACCTGCCCCCACGAATATTTGAACAGTTCGCGCATCCCCATGCGCGAACGTCTCCAACAATCGGCAGGTGCGAAAAACAGACAAGGCTATTGCCGAGGCCTAAAAGCAATCCTCCCGCAAGTTATGAACTTGCGGGAGGATCATTTACTCTTGTTTTTCCTCTGGCGCTTCCTCTGCCGCTGAGGAATCTTTTAGCTCTGCTGATTCAACCGACGGCTCTTGGGGCGCTCCAATTTCTATCACCGGCTCAATCGTCACTACTGGCTCGGCAGGCGGAGTTGGGGGTGCTTCTGGCTCGGCGGCAGCCGGAATCTCGCGCACTCCCGTTTCAACGGGAGCAGCCGCTTCAGCAGGAGAAGTAAAGGCCGGTTCTTGGGACGCGGGGATTTCAATCACTGGCCCAGGCACCTCAATCGGCCCGGCAGACGGCGGCGCAGGCGGGGTTGGCAGCGTCGGTGGCAGCGGCCCTAGCGGAGGCGCGCCAGGCGTATAGGTTTGCGTTCCAAAGCGCGTCAGGATGACGGCCCCCAGTCCGGCCGGGGCCAGGAGGATGACAGTCAAGATCCCCAGGCAAGGCAGAGCCGACATCAAGGTGATGAGGGCGGTGCCCAGACCGGCGGCAATGATCAACCCGCCCTCGCGGATTTTGAGCATGTCTACCAATCGCTGTCCAATCAATGTTCCTATTACGAACCACCCATACAGGCAGGCCGCTACGGCCACCACGGCCAGAACGGCTGCAATCAGCAGGCCAAAAACGCCGATGCAGGCCAGCATAAGAATAGCCGAGATAACGGTCAGGGCCAACAGTCCCAACCCCATGATCACCGCCGAAAGCGCCCCCATCACCCAACTGGTGGGCGCGGCTTCGGTCAGCGCCCGCATGGCGCGGGTGGTGGGCACAGGCCATAGCGCGGCAATGCCCATGGCCAGCACAGCCAAGATAACTGCCCAAACAAACGCCCAAAAGATATCGGCCATGGCCTCGAACGGATTAAGCAGCCACCAGCGCACTGGTCGAACCTTTGGCACCACCACCGGCGGCACCGGGCCCGTGGTCATTTCGCCATGCACCGTAGCGCCTTCCTCTTGTTCTACCGTGCCGCCCACGCGCACCAGGTTGCCATTGATATAGGCCCCGTCGCGCAGCTGGGCCGCGCCGCCCACCATCACCAGGTTGCCATCTACGCGCCCATAAATGTCGGCGCTGCCGCCAATCACCACCACGTCGCCTTCCACGCGGCTATCAGAACGGAGCATGACAGTTCCGCCAAAAATCACCAGATCGCCGCGCAGCCGCTCGCCTTCGCCCAGTTCATAGCTATCGCCAAAGATAACTTTGCCATCATCTCCGCCACCGCGGTGGATGGGCGGCAGGGTTGGCGCGGGCGGCATGGTGGGCAGCGGCGCTCGAGTTGGCCGCTCTGTAGGCACTGGGGTCGCGCTCGGTGGCACAGGCGTGGCTGAGGAAGGTGGGGTATAAGTAGGCAACGGAGTATAAGTGGGCAGCGGTGTATAAGTAGGCAGTGGCGTAAACGTGGGTGGGGGTGTTGGGCTGGCCTCTGGCGTAGTGGTTGCGGTAGGGGTAGCCGTGGCCCGTTGCGGCAGTTCACCGGCCATGGCCGTGCCGGCCAATAATCCAATCAATACAAGTGCGCTGAGAATTGAAACCCATGTTTTCATTGTTGAAACCCATGTTTTCATTGTTGTACCTCCGTTGATCCGTTAATCATCTGCTGTTAATCATCTATCCGTCACTGTCACCTCGCCAACGCCGGTGGTCAGCGAAATATCCAGCTTGATTTCTGCCGAGTCGTACACATCGTTGACATAGCCATCGCCAACAGATTTTAGCCCTTCGACGACGAGCTTGCCCACAGGCGACCCGCTAGTTTTTACCCTTACACCAATCTCGCGCGGCACGCGCACAGTCACCTGGCCCACACCGGAGATGACATCTACCGTGGCCGAGCGCGTCCACGCGCCGTTGAAATCGAGCGATACTTGACCCGCGCCCCCCTTGAAGCTAAACTGCTCAAAGTTGGCATTGCCCATCCCTTGCAGGTCAACCTTGCCCGCGCCCGAATTAATTTGAATCTCACTTAGGGCTTCAGGGTTGGGCGTGTCGAATCTCAGCGTCATATCGCCCGCGCCGCCGTCTAGCCGCAACCGCGACAGGCGCACGCCGCTCAAATCGAGCTTGCTGCTGCCCGCGCCTACGCCAATCGTCAGGCGCATCGGCAGGCTGTTGCCCAGGCGGATATCCCACTCGTTGCGCGCGCCGCTGCCGGCAATGCCCCATGTGTTTTTGTCAGAGCCCTGTTGGATGAGGACGCTGGCCAGGCTGCCTACGTTGTTACGCTCGACCTTGGGCTGCCATTCTTGGACGTTATAGCGAAAGGTCGCATTCAACAAGCCATCTGCGTTGGGCGATACGGTCAGTTCGCCCGCGCCGATTGACAACTGAATATCGGCCGAGCTGGCGTCCTCGATGCCCAGCGTGTGGCTTGTTTCTTGCACAGGGCCCACACTGAGGGTAGGCACAGAAATGGTGCAGCTCAGCGCCGCGCCGGCCAACAGGCCGATGCATAACAGCAATGCCAACTCTTTGTTCATTCATTCCTCCGTGCTTTTTCCCTGTCAAAACGTAATTACTCAGCCTACCCTCCCGCAGGTTACAAAATTGGCTGCCTGGGCGGGCTGGTGATCCTGGTCAAGTGTATTTGCACATCCAAAAACGTTCAAACCTGCGGGAGGGTGAGCAGTTACGTCAAAACAAGCAATTGGAAATACGCCTGCAAACCTTACAAGGGCGACTTCAAATTTAGACAGCCCCTAGATCGCCAGCGCCACAGGCGCGCGCGGCCGGGTGATTTGCAACACAACGCCCCACCAGGTAGTTGCCAGTGCAACAAGAATCCATGCGTACATCACCGCCGCAATGGTTCCCCACAACGGCACAAAACTGACCAACGATTGTCCAATTTCGCCCAACGCGCGAAGCAACACCGTCCACTGCACAACCGTTTGAGCGGTATTGCTCAGGTGCGCCGGCGCGTCGGTGAACGCGCCGACCAGACCCGGCACTTGCCAGGCCAGCACCCAGCCAATGACAACCAGGGCCGCCATTGCACTGGCTGTCAGCATGCCCGCGCCAGCAAAGGTGCGCTGGCGGCTGTGTTGACTAGCCTGACGCTGCGCCAGGCGCTGGGCAAAGCGCGCCTTAAAGCCGGGCGCCGGCGCTACAGCCAGCGCGCTCTTGAAAGCGCGGTCTACCTGTTGCAATGCGGTCCAGCGCTTCTGGCAGCGAGAACAAGCCGCCAGGTGAGCATTCCACTCGGCGCGTTCGCCAGGCTCCAGGCGGCCATCAAGCGCCGCCGACATCAATTCAACATAATCATGTCCCATGCCTATACCTCCTGCAAAACCGCTACCAGCGCCCCGCTTGGCGAATGGACCAGCCGGTCGGCCAACAAACCGCGCGCCCGAAACAGGCGCGACTTGACGGCGCTGATAGTGCTTGTGGTGATTTCGGCAATTTCTTCATATGACATATCGTACCAGTATCTCAATACAATCGGTAAACGGTAATCGGGCGGCAGCCCTTTTAGCATGCGCTGGATTATTTTTTCCTGTTCGCTCTGGATCAGGCTATCTTCTGGTTCGGGCGTTTTCGATACCAGGTGCTCGGGCGGCGCTTCTTCTTGCTCGATGGAAAGCCAGGTCAATCGCCGCTGCCGCAGCCGATCAATGCAATAGTGGGCTGTGATAGACAGCAGCCAGGTTTTAAAGCTGCGATCTGGCTGATAGGTCGAGAGCCGGTTATACGCCCGCATAAACGCTTCTTGAGCGGCATCTTCGGCTTCTACACCATCGCCCAGCATGCGGTGCGCCAAGTTGTATACATATCCCTGGTACAGCTCGACCAGGCGGCAAAAAGCCGTGTCATCTCCGCGCCGCGCGGCCGCAATCCAACTCAATTCGTCATTCACTCTAGTATCCTTCAGGCTCTGCGCGCCAGTAGCCCTTGTTAGTAATTACGCATTATAGCGCAAAAAGTTGCGGCGTAAAAAGTTGCAGTACGCTTCGTTGGTCATTGCTCGCTTTTGTGATACAATGCTCCTGATGGAGCACACAAACTGGTCTGTTATCGGCCACGATTGGGCGGTGGACTTGCTGCAGCACGCCATAGCGGCGGGGCGGCCGTCGCATGCCTATTTGGTCACAGGTATGGCGCACATTGGCCGCCGCACGCTAGCGCTGGCCTTGGCGCGCGCGCTGAACTGCACAAGAGAACAGCCGCCATGTGATATGAGGGCACAAGCGGCTTGCCGAGCGTGCAGCCTGACTGCCACAGGCGGGCACCCCGATGTGCGGGTGGTGATGCCAGAAGGCGCATCCATCAAAATCAGCCAGATTCGCGAGCTGCAGCACGACCTGGCGCTTTCTCCGGTGGAGGCGCGCTTTCGGGTGACCATCATTGACGGCATGGAGCAAGCCACGCTCGAAGCTTCGAACGCGCTGCTCAAGACGCTAGAAGAGCCTTCGCCCCATGTGGTGCTCATCCTCATCGCTTCCGAACCAAAAGTGCTGCTGCCTACCATCGTGTCTCGTTGCCAGCATTTGCCGCTGCGCCCGTTGACCATCGAGCAGGTGAGCCAGGCATTGGTGGCGCTGAGGGGGCTAGAAGCGCAGCGCGCCGACCAACTGGCGCATCTTTCGGGCGGACGCGTAGGCTGGGCGCTGGCGGCAGCGCAAGATGAGACCGTGTTGCAAAAGCGCGCCGCGCGCCTGGATGATTTGCTGCGGCTGCTGGGCGCCGAGGGCAGGCGCGTAGAGCGTTTTGCTTATGCCGAGCAGCTTGCGAACGACGGCGAGGCTATTCAGCCAACCTTGGAATTATGGGCAAGCTGGTGGCGCGATGTGATGCTGGTGGCGGCAGGCAGCACTGCCCCCCTAGCCAATATTGACCGACCGGAGGCGCTGCGGCAGCACGCCGCGCAATTTGGGCTAGATCGCGCGCGGGGCGCGTTGGTCTCGCTCTCGCGCACCGCCTGGCAAATTGCGCACAATGCCAATGCTCGCCTGGCGCTAGAAGTGCTGCTGCTCGATTGGCCCTAAGCCTATTTTCCGCACCCCGTAGGCTTGCATCCCCATGCAAGCCGATTGCGAGGCAGAATCCTGGCTAAACTGCGCGCCTTGCTTTCAGTTCCTCTACAGCCTGGTACCCAAGCTCCACACTCCCCATCATGTGCGCTGCGTCGTCAAGCGTGTGAAAATCGCTGCCGCCGGTTACAGCCAGATTGTACTGCTTTGCCAAGTCTAGCAACTCGGCTTGCTGTTCGGGGGTGTGGTCGGGGTAATAAACTTCCACGCCATCCAAGCCAGCCTGGACCAACTGCGGCACCAGGTGAATGAGGCCCGATTCGCCCGCATGCGCCAGCACGGCCACGCCGCCCGCTGCGTGAATCGAGTTGATGGCCTCGCGCATCGTCAAGCGCAGCCGGTTGACATAGGCCGGGCCGTCGTTGCTGAGGTACTTGTCGAACGCTTCTTGGGTTGACCTCACATAGCCGGCCTGCACCATCGCGCGCGCAATGTGCGGCCTGGCAAGCGAGGCCGCGTCGCCGGCAAAGGCTAAAACGTCCTCCCACTCTAGCGGCATGCCCAGTTCAGCCAGTTTTTTCACCATGCCACGCGCGCGGCCCACCCGCGCGTCGCGGATGGCCAGCAGTTGTTCTTGCAGAGGGGCATAGCCGGTGTTGATGAAATAACCCAAAATGTGCGCGTCGCCATGCTCGCCTTCGCTGTTAATCTCAACGCCGCCAATGACCTCCAGGCCCAGGGACTGCCCGGCAGCCTGCGCCTGGGCTATGCCGTCGGTGGCATCGTGATCCGTCAGCGCAATGCAGGCCAGGCCAAGCTTGTGCGCTAAATGCGCCACCTCCGACGGGCCGAGCTCTCCATCGGAGGTGGTGCTGTGCATATGCAGGTCTACCCGCAGGCGACCTTTCATCTTTTCTCAATAATCAATTTTACAGCGGTGCGCTCTTGTTCCTCAATCTGGATTTCTGCAAATTCAGGCAGGCACATAATCTCAATGCCATCTTGCTTCAGGTACCCCCTGGCAATCGCCACGGCCTTGACCGCCTGGTTGACCGCGCCTGCGCCAATGGCCTGCACCTCTGCGCGTCCAGATTCTCGTACGACGCCGGCAATAGCGCCCGCCACCGACGTTGAACGCGAGTGAGCCGAAACTTTGATAATGTCCATAGTTTGCCTCCTCCCCACGTATTGGTGTGATGGGTCTGCTATACGAGCTCCAGTGTTGTGCCCGGTACAACTTACTGCTACGATGCAGTTTGGACACTCGCTTCATTGAAAATATTTTACACAATATTGGCTGTAAAATCAAGAGGGGCCCAAGGCAATTACAAGATTCCCACCTGGCTATGGTCGCCCAGGGTGAATTTGTGCGCTTTGGGCTTGTAGGGACTGCGCATAATGAGGACGTGCCGACCAATCAGGCTGTCTTCAATGCGGATGGGCAATTCCTTGATCTGGCAATGTTCCAGCACAATACTGTGTTCGATCTCACTATCTACAATTTCGCAATGGTGATAGATAGATGTGTACGGTCCGATAAAACTATTGACAACACGGGTATATTCGCCGATGATGACGGGGCCGCGAATGCGACTGTTGATGATTTCTACCCCGCGCTCGATGACGACCTTGCCCTCAATAATCGAGTCGCGGTCTACGTGTCCCTCGACCTTGGGATCTAGTTCTTCCAGCACCAAGCTGTTGGCAACCAGCATGTCAATCGGCTTGCCGGTGTCAATCCACCAGCCTTCGTGAACGTAGGGATAGACCTTGTATTGCTTTTCCACCAGGTATTGAATAGCGTCGGTGATTTCAAATTCGTTGCGCCAAGAGGGCTTGATGGCGTTGACGGCCTCAAAGATATTGTGGTCGAACATATAGATGCCCACCAACGCCAGGTTGCTGGGGGGGTCTTTGGGCTTTTCGATCAGGCGGATGATGCGCCCCTTGTCAATGACAGCCACACCATAGTGCTGCGGCTCGGCCACGCGCTTGAGCACGATTTGCGCATTATAATCGCTGGTGGCAAAACCGCGCAGCAAGGGGCTGAGGCCACCTTGAATGACATTATCACCCAGGAACATTACAAAGCGATCGTCTTGCAAATAGTCACGCGAGATCTTGACCGCGTGCGCCAGCCCTGAAGGCGAATCTTGCTTGATGTAGGTGATTTTGACGTTCCACTGGCTGCCGTCTTGCACAACAGCCTGGATTTCCGGCGCAGTATCGCCCACCACAATGCCGATATCGTCAATGCCCGCCTCGCGCAGCGTTTCGATGACACGGACCAACACTGGTTTATTGGCAACCGGAATGAGCTGTTTGGCAGAAGTATAGGTGAGCGGGTACAGGCGCGTGCCCTTGCCGCCGCTAAGAATAAGACCTTTCACTATTTACCTCCCTTGTTGGGGCGATTCGCGAATCGCCCCAACAGGTTCGCGAATCGCCCCGACTGGTTCGCGAATTGCCACTCTTCCCTGCTTCCAATACGTCCTGATATTGGCCTGGTGTATCCACATCACACAGCACGCTCGTATCTACCTGGATGTAATGCACACAAGATGATTTTTCCCGGATCACATCGCGCAACGTCATCTCAGGTGAGGCGGCCAAGACATCGGCCCAATGAACCGCATCTAACAAGATAGGGTGGCCGCCCCGCTTTTGGTGGCTGGGAATAACAATCCGCCCGGGGGCATACGCGCCAATGACCCGACCCACGGCCTGCGCCATAACGAGCGGCTGGTCGCCTGGCGCAATCAGGGTTGCTTTACAATCAGGCTGCATGGCTCTTGGGCCGGCCTGGATGGAAGAAAGCATTTCGCCGCTGGCATAGGCCGGGTTGCGCGCAAAACGCACCGCGCAGTGGCTCAGCGCCGCCTCCACCCGTCCGCGCTCGTGGCCGGTGACCACCACAATGTCATCCACCCGGCACGCCGCCAAGACATCCACCACTCGCTCAATGAGGGTTGTTTTTCCAAGAGGCAGCAGTAGCTTGTTTGTTCCCATCCGGCTCGAAAGCCCGGCGGCCAGGACAATCGCAGCAATCATCCACCACGCTTCTTGAGCGCCGCCAGCACCCGATCGGGTGTGAGCGGCAACTCATCAAACCACACGCCCAGTGCAGCATGAACGGCATCTGTGACGGCTGGCGCAAAGGGAAGGTAAGGCATCTCGCCCATGCCACGCGCGCCAAAAGGTCCCCGCGGGTCACGCAGCTCTACGATATGTGACTGAATTTCTTGGGGAGCATCCAGCACGGTTGGGATAAGATAAGTGCTCAAATGAGGAGTGAGCACCTGCCCGTCTTTCATGATAAAGTTTTCAAGCACGGTATAGCCTTGCGCTTGGACAATAGCGCCTTCTATCTGGCCTTGCACCTGCTGGGGGTTGATGGCGTGGCCCACATCATCGACACACCACACTCGCAGCACACGCACATGGCCGGTTTCGGCGTCTACTTCCACCTCGGCTGCCTCGGCCACATAACCATAGGCAAAGTTGGGTTCGCATCGGCCGGTTTCTGGGTCATAAGGCGTGGTGCGAGGCGGACGGTAAGTATAGCTGCCCACCGCAGGCCGCTCTCTGGCGTGCCATTTCATCAACGCCACTTCGGCTGCGCCTAAAATGGCATTGCCCGCCATAAACGTCATTCGGCTGGCCGACACGCTGCCCGAGGGTGGAGTATGCGCCGTATCCGAAACTATCAGGCGCACCCTAGATTCTGGCAAATCAAGCGCTTCGGCCGTCATTTGAAGCAGGGCGGTGTGCGCCCCCTGCCCCACCTCGGCAGCTGAATGATAGAGCACGGCCTGCTCAATTTCAGTCTCGCCGCGCAACTCGATGCGCGCCGCGCACTGTTCTGGCGCGCCAAAGCTAAAACCCACATTTTTGAACCCGCAAGCAAAACCCAGCCCATAGCGCTTGTTCTTGCGCAAAGTAGAAGCGGGCGAGGGGCGCTTCCATCCATCCAGCGTGGGCTGCCAGCCGCTGGCTGTGGCGGCCTTTTCCACCACCTCGGCCAAGCTGACACCTGGCGGCAGCGGCGTGCCCACCGAAAGCAGCGAGCGCTCCTTGAGCAAATTTTTCATCCGCAATTCCACCGGGTCCATGCCCAGCTTTTCGGCCAACTTGTTCATTTGCTGCTCGGCGGCAAAGATGGCCTGCGGCCCGCCAAAGCCGCGAAATGCCCCCGTGGGGATATTGTTGGTGTATACAGCATAGGTATCCACCCTGACCGCCGGGATATCATACGAGCCGGTGCACAGCAGCGTGGCATTGCCCAGCACCTTGGTCGAGGTATACGCATAAGCGCCGGCATCGCTAATCAGCTCGACTTGCGCGGCGACCAGGCGGCCCTCATACGTTGCGCCCCAGCGCGCGCGGATGTACATGGGGTGGCGTTTGTGATGCCCGATGATTGATTCTTCGCGCGTCCACACAATCTTGACCGGGCGCTTGAGCCTTTGCGCCGCCAGGGCCAGGATGATTTGCACGCTCATATCTTCGCGCCCGCCAAACGCGCCGCCGATGGCCGGGTAAATCACCCGCACCTGCTCCGTGGGCAATCCCAACGCGTGAGCAATTTGCTCCTGGTCTTCGTGCGTCCACTGGCCGGCTACCTGCACCGTCACACGGCCTTCTTCGTCAAGGTAAGCCAGCCCCGCTTCTGGCTGGAGATAAGCATGCTCTTGAAAAGGCGTGCGATAGGTGCCCTCTACCGTTACATCAGCTTGCCGGAAAGCTTCAGCCACATCGCCCTTGCGGATGCGATAATGGCACAAGATGTTATTCTCTACACCCGGATGCAACTGCACTCCGCCGGGCCGCATGGCTTCACGGGGATCGGTGACCAGGGGCAAATCTTTGTATTCAACCTCGGTCAAGTCCAGCGCCTGGGCAGCCTGTTTTTCGGTTTCGGCCACCACCAGCGCAATCTTTTCACCCACATGCCGCGCCACATCAAAGCCCTCTCGCCCTCCCTCCACCGGCCCTACCAGCACAGGCGCATCAAACATAATCAGCCCGAATTCATTCACCGGCACATCTTGAGCCGTGAATACAGCCAGCACACCCGGGGACTGCTTGGCGCGCTCGATCTTGACAGATTTGACACGGGCATGAGGTCGGTGCGCAAACAGCACCTTCATATGCGCCATGCCCGGCATAGATAGATCACCCGGGAAAAGCGCCTGCCCCGTGACTTTGGACAGAGCGTCAATCCTGGGGATGGAATCACCAATCACAACATCCATGAGTCACCTCATCACTCTTAATCGCCTCGGTGCTTGTACATCCCGTCTTCATCCAGCTCGTCTTTTGGATTGTGGTAGAAACGACTAAAGACGGTTGTCACCAGACCCTGAAGCAAAAGGAAGACAATACCGGCCAACATGCCTGGCATGCAATAGGGCAACACAGCCGAGGGGATAATTTTGAGTAGAAAGGCCGGAAACGTGACCTGCTTGCCATAATTGTACTGTTTGTCTAGCCAAAGGGCCCCGGCCAACAGGGCCACAAAAAGAACCGACAGCACAATAGCCGATATAATTATCCGGGCATAATCGGCCTGGGTCTTGATCTCGCGTCCTAGCCGGTCGCGTCGTCGTCTTTGGGACATTGCTCACCTCTCCAGACTATGGTTATTTGTGGCGAGCCGCTTTTTCAATAGCGGCGACAATCGAAGCATAACCTGTGCACCGGCACAAGTTGCCGGCAACGGCCTGTTGAATATCCCAATGGGTCGGCGAGGGCCGCTCTTCAAGCAGCTTGGCGGCCGCCATCACAAAGCCGGGCGTGCAATAACCACACTGCACCGCCCCCTCGTCAATAAAGGCCTGTTGGACGGGGTGCAGTTTGTCGCCGTGAGCCAGGCCCTCTATCGTGACAATATCGGCCCCATGGGCGCGGGGGGCAGGCACCAGGCACGCCATGACGGCGATGCCATCGAGAAACAGCGTGCAAGCCCCACATTCGCCCTCGCCACAGCCTTCTTTGGTGCCGGTCAACCCAATATCCTCGCGGAGCATTCGCAACAGGGTCTTGTCGTTTGCGCCGCGCACCTCGTAACGCTTCCCATTCACCGTGGTGACAATAGGCTGGTCTCCCTCCTCTTCGTGCAAGGGCGCATACTCGGCCGGTTTCTTGGCCCAGGTGGGAAAATGGCCGTCGGTCTTGCCCCACAAGTTAACCGGGTGTCTGGGCAAATCGGCCCCGGCGGTTCCATCTTTCAGTTGTGTCAACACGCGCACCGTTGCCACATTGACCATGCTCCGACGATAGTCAGCCGGGCCGCGAATATCGTCAATTGGGCGGGCATCTGAAGTAGCCAGTTCTCCGGCAACCGCCACAATCTGGTCGGTCAGGCGTTTGCCGGTCAGGTAATTTTCGGCATGGACGGCGCGCACAATGGTAGGCGCAACGCTGCCTAGCGTAATGCGCACATGCGCCACCTTACCCTGATAAAAGCGCACCACCGCGGCAGCATTGACCACCGAAATGGCCTGGGCGCGCCGCAAAGCCAGCTTGACAAAGGCGCTCTGCGTGCCAGACTTGCATCTCGGGATGCAAATATCGGTCACAATTTCATCTGGCTCTAGAGCTGTCTTGCGCACACCCTTGAAAAATTCAGGCATGGTCAGGGTTCGGCGGCGATGCGCATTCTGTAGCGTAATCGTCGCTTCCAAGGCCCACAATGGAGAGATGGTGTCGTTGGCCGGGCTGGCTGTCACCAGGTTGCCTGCAATAGTGCCGCGGTTGCGAATTTGCGGCGCGCCTACTTCCCAGCAGGCACGCGCCAGCGCCAGAGCCTTTTTGACGCACACCGCCGAGTTAGCCGCCTGGTTGTGTGTGACCAAAGGCCCCAGGTGGATTGCGCCGCCTTCGTCTAGAGCAATCCGGTCTAGGCCAGGAATGCGGGTGATATCAATCAACACTTCGGCGGTGCGAACCTTGCGCTCCAGTTCAACCAGCAAATCTGTGCCGCCGGCGACAATACGGGCGGCCTCTTTATAATCGGACAGCAAGGCCAACGCCTGCCTAAGAGAAACCGGAGTATAATAGCGTTTCCACATCGTATCCCTCGCCTCTAACCAAATGGCTTGCCCGCAAAGCAAAGTAGGGCGTTTTAGGCGCAAAATCGGCCTGTAAATGTCAACTTTATTTTGGCACCCTACTTGTCTTATTCTAACTCACTTTTAGATTTAGGCCAAATTATCCCTGCAACGCCCCCAAAATGGCGGGCAGCAATTGTTTTTTGCGAGAAACCACGCCGGGCAAATCCAGGGTATTGTCGGGACGCCTGGCAAAAGGCAAGCCGCTCAAATGATGCGCCTCATCATAGTAAATCAAGCGGCTATTGCCCATGACGATATCGGTCACCATGAGCGCGGCAAAGCTCAACCCACGCCTGGCGCATAGGTCGCGCAGCGATTGGCAAAGCTCGTCAAGCCGGCTGCCGATCTCTATCATGTCGGTCACCTCAATCTGCGCCACGCCAAAGCGCAGCCCAATGGCCTCGTACTCTTTGTAATCGCCGCTTACCATTTCATCTGGCGTGCGCGTCTCTGAACTGACGCCCGCTTGCAGCAGTTCCCATCCATAAGCTTGCATTGCCTGGTAAGGGTCGCCTTGGCCTGCAAACGCCCACGAAGCCAGTTGCACCGCCGCCACGCGGTCACGGTCGGTGGTGGTAGGCGAACGCAAAACCAGCGTATCAGAAAGCAAGCCCGAAAGCAAAGCCCCGGCTACCGAACACGGCGGCACCAGCCCGGTGCGCATGGCGCGTTCGGCCACCAGTGTAGACGAGCTGCCCACGGGGTCTACGTGAAAAGCAATGGGCATGTGCGTGGGTGGGTTGGCCAAGCGGTGATGATCCAGCACTTCTAGCAACTCTGCTTCCGCCAGGCCGCCGATGGCCTGCCCCACTTCATTGTGATCAATCAAGATCAGCTTTAGGCGAGGGGGGTGCAGCAGGTCCGATTTGTGGCACACACCCAGGTAACGACCATGATTCGTCACCACATAATCAAATCGCTCCTCGCGCAACAGGCGCGGCAGCACATCGCTCACCCGCTCATCGGCTTCAAAGCGCGGCACATTTGCATCTGCCGCATCGCCGCACGGCATATCCAACACCCGCCCAAAAGGCAAATCGGCCAGCGTCTGATTGGTAGCCAGGGTATCACCCAGGTGATGGGTGAGGTGTTTAAACACGCTCACACCCGTTACCAGTCCCAGCGGCGCGCCGTCAGGCCCTACCACAGGCGCTACCCGACCAGTGTGCACAATGAGCGCCCAGGCATCGCGTAAAGGCCGCTGAGGCGCTAGTCCCTCAATCTTGCGCGCCACCAGGCCAAAGCGCGTAGAGGCATCAGAGAGCAGCATCGGCAACTCTAGATCAAACTTGCCCAGGGCAAACTCGGTCTGCGCATTCACCTGACCGGCGCGCGCGGCGACCACATTCAGTTTGTCACGCTCGCGAAGCAACCAGGCATAGCCGATGGCCGACATCACTGTATCGGTATCGGGGTTGCGGTGACCTATGACATAAATGGGGGTATTCTCGTCATCCATTCCAGAAATATGTTGCAGCATCATATAATCCCCTATTTTTCAACGCAAGGCGCACAACATTTGCCGCACCAACTGCCTGACTGATTCGCGGTGATGCTCTGACGAACCAGTCTGGACCGCGCTAGATGCGGCCAGTTCGCCGGCCTGTTCAATCAATTCATCGGTCAGAGGTTTGCCCTCCAGCCACTGCTCTACCTGCAACAAACGAACCGCCGTAGGAGCAACTCCACCCACCGCCACTCGCGCGTCGGTAAATTTTCCAATGCCAGGCCGCGCCGAGGCTGACGCGCATATCAGTGGGGCGCCACCTGACGCGCCAACGATCTTGACATACGCCGCGCGGGCAATCAGCCGTCGAAGCGGCAGGCTCACCTGGGTTATCAATGCGCCATCTTGGGTCAGCCGCTCGCGATAATTGATAAAGCTATCCAGGGGCAACTGGCGAGCCTCGGGGGTGTAAACTGTCAAGACAGCATCCAACACCAGCAACACGACCGCCAGGGGATTGCTGGCGTCTGCCGTGACCAGCGTGCCCCCCATAGTTGCCAGTTTGAGATCAGGCGAGGCAACATCTTGCAAGGCGCTTGCCAACGCGCCCCGGCACTCGCCGGCCTCGATGAGCGCCTGCAATGGCATCAGTGCGCCAATATGCAGCGAACTGGCATCGCTGCGAATGTAATCTAGCTTCAAATCACGCAAGCCGACCACCACATCCAGCTTGTCGCGCTGTTCAGGCGTCAACGTGGTGCCGCCGGCCAAGAAAGCCGACTTGCCGGGACGGCGCAAAAGCTGCACAGCCTCGGTCAACTGGGTAGGGTAAAGAATCTTGGCCATCTTTTTTGCATTAGAGCGCGTCAGTTTGCAGTAGCGATTTTAATCGCTGTAGAGGCACGCAAGTCTGACTGTGACTTTGCCTTTCAGAAATATCAGGCGCGCGGTACTTGGCAAGTGCCGCGCGCCTTGAGGTCTATTATAACACAGAGCGCCCTAGAATACAGGCCGCCTGCTTTTAAAAACAGCCCTGTCACCAGGAAACTCCAAGCTCCGAACGGCATAGGGATGCCGTTCTACAAGCTTAGATAATTCAAGCCGGGGGGCTGGCGGGGTCTATCGCAAAACAGCTTCGATCCACCTCTCAAGCCACACCTCACGGTTCTTTTGAATCATCTCAGGATCAAGCGTGGCCGGGGCAAGCGGCTTGACGGCAAACTGGATAAACACCTCTGGCAACTGAGCCGATGGATTAGCCGGGTACATGAACATCTTGAGCGGAATATCCTCTTGAAAGCGCACTCCCAGCATATAATCAACAAACTTGAAGGCCAGGTCCCGATTTTTGGCGCCTTTTAAAACCCCCACGTATTCAATTTGCCTAAAGCACGCGCCGGGTCCAACCACTACGCCGGTGGGCGGCTCGGTCAATTTGCCCTCGCTAAAGTACACTTCAAAAGGCGGGCTGGAAGCATAGCTCACCACTATCGGGCGCGGGCCTTTGCCAGATGATCCGCTAAAATCGGTATAGTAGGCCGTTTCCCAACCATCTACCACCTTGACATCGTTGGCGCGCAGAGCTTTCCAAAACTCTAGATAGCCCGGGTCGCCAAATTGGGCAATCGTAGCAAACAAAAAGGCCAAACCCGGCGAAGAGGTGGCGGGGTTTTCCACAACCAGCAGGCCCTTGTATTCCGGCTTGAGAAGGTCATCTAGCGATTGCGGCGGGGCAATACTTTTAAAGTAGGCCTTGTCATAATTCAGGCACACGTCACCATAATCTACTGGCGTCAGCTTGCCCTGGGTATAGGCCATGAGGTTTTCAGGAACACTTGCGGGCGAGGTAGAGGCTTCAAAGATATCCGCTTCTAGCGCCCGGCCCATAAAGGTGTTATCAACGCCAAAGAACACATCGGCCAGCGGGTTGCCCTTGCTCAAAATGGCTTTATTGAGCGCAGAGCCGGCATCACCTGACTTTAGAAAATTCAACTTGACATTGTTGGACTGCTCGAACTCGGCCACCACAGCCTCGCTGACATCGAAACTATCGTGCGTCATCACGGTCAACGCGCGCGGGCCGGGCGGCGCGCACGCCACAGCCGCCATAGACGCTACCAAGACGATTAACAAACCATACAACCATTGCTTTTTCATTCTAGCCTCCCTTTATAAGGTTTTTTTATCCACCAAGGACACGAAGGAACACTAGCAGGCTGTCGGAGAGCGAGCTGGTAGGCTCGTAGTGCGCGCTTCAGCGCGCTAAAGCGCGCACTACGAACGGCCCTCTCCGACAAGCTCCTAGGGCATATGTTTTTGCTTCGTGTTACTCTGCCTGGCGGCCTGTCTGCCGCCAGGTAGACAGACAAGCCGCCAGGTAGACAGACAGGTTGGTGACCTTCGTGGACGGATTTGGTTACGGCAGGAGGTTGCCCTAGGATTTGTTTGCGCTGGTATGGATGGCCAGCACCATACCCTGCCGCAAAGATATGCGCGCCAGCGGCGCTGTCAATACATTGCTGACGCCGCGCGCCGGGCCAAAGAGCAGCGTTTCGCCGCGCAGCGGATATAATAACCCCTCCGTGCAAACTTGAGCATCCCCACCCAACGGGATAAGCGACAGCGTATCACCGGGCTGGCCTTGAATTTCTGCCTCGGCGCGAACTAGAAAAGCCTGCTGCGAGCCATCCACCAGACGAGCCGAGACACTCTCTAGCTGAGGCAGAGTAAGCAACAACACATTGGCAATTGTTTGATCCAGCCGTCCGCCAAAACCGCCCATCACCACAATCTCGGTGGCTCCTTCTTGCACCGCCAGCAGCAACGCCAGTTCCAGATCGGTCTCGTCTTTGGCCGAAGGATAGACAACAAAACGCGCCCCAAGCGCCCTTAGCTGCGCCTGGGCAATTTCATCCAGGCTATCCAAATCGCCCACCACTAGGGCGGGGCGCAAGCCCAAGGCCAACGCGTGACGCGCGCCGCCATCGGCGCAAATCAAACGGTCGCCTGCCCTCAGCCAGCTCTGAACCACTCTGCTGGTGGGACATTCACCATTAGCAATAATGACTGTGCGCACTGCTACACCTCATACTGCCCTTTGGGCATGTAAAGGAACACGTGAGGAAATTTTGCATATGATTCTGAACTAGAATGTTCCTTTGGCTATACAAGCATTAATAAAACAAAACCACCCCGGCAAGGGGTGGCACAGCTTGTTGCGTTTCCCTACGCCGGCATTACCCGGATCAGGTCTAGGGGTCGGCGCTGGATCACAAGCGCCCTCTCAGCCTGGCTCCCCAAGCTCCCCATTCACTTGTTAGGATTGGTGATTAGATAAATTACACCGCCAAGTATAACATCCGCTAAAGCGAATGTCAATAGGCATTCTTGTCAATGAACACCCGGACGGCGGTGCGGATGATAATTTTAATGTCGAGCAGTAACGACCAATTCTCGATATACCACAGGTCATACTTGGTGCGCTCGGCAATCGAAGTGTCGCCGCGCAGGCCATTGACCTGCGCCCAGCCGGTCATGCCGGCCTTTTCGCGGTGGCGATCCATGTAGCGGGGGATGTTTTTCTTGAACTGTTCTACATACACGGGCCGCTCTGGGCGCGGCCCCACCAGGCTCATCTCGCCCACCAAGACATTGATAAACTGCGGCAACTCGTCTATATTGAGCTTGCGCAGCAGCGCGCCCAGCCGGGTGCGGCGGGGATCGTTGGCGGTGGTCCAACCGGGGCCGTTTCGCTCGGCATCCTGGCGCATCGAGCGGAACTTGACTATCATAAACGGCTTGGCGTCTAGCCCCATGCGCTCTTGAGCATAAAAGACCGGGCCGGGCGATTCCAACTTGATGAGCAGCGCCGTCAGCAGCAAGAACGGCGACAGGAATATCAGCCCCGCCACGCTGCCAACAACATCCATAGCGCGCTTGAGAGTGAGCTTCCACCCGCGCATCGCCACATCGCGCACCGATAGCAAGGGCAACCCGCCCAAATCATCTATGCCTACTTGCCCGGCGATGAACTGAAACACGTCTGGAAACACCTTGATGCTGATGGTGCTGCGGTCGCAGCGGGCAATCACACTCAATATCTCTTGGTGGCTGGCTTCGGGCAAAGCGATGATTACCTCATTGATGCTATACTCATCAATCAGGCTCACCAAATCATCCACTCCCCCCAAGACCGGCACATCCAGCACATTTTTCGGCGCGGCGGCTCCATTGCGGGTGACAAAGCCAACCACTTCGTAGCCTAATGGCGGCGCAGAGCGAATCTTTTGCAAAATCATCTGGCCCACATCGCCCGTGCCCACAATCATGACCCGGTCGCGGCCCAGACCGCGCGCCTGGGCGCGGTTGCGCAGAATGTGGTACACCATGCGCCCCAAGGTGACCAGCATCAACGTCAACACCCAGGCGTAAATAATCATGGCCCGCGAAAAATCCATATCTAAAACGCTGTTTTTGAACAGCAGCGACGTTACAGCCACAGACAGCATGATGCCAATTGAAACCGCCCCAAAGGTTGAGTAAAACTCGTCCACGCGCGAAACGGCGCGCACCTGGTGATACAGGCGATAAAAAAAGAACACGACAAATATGGTCATCACCTGAATCATCATCATCCCAACATAATCACGCAGCGGCAGCAAATTGATTGCCGGGTTGGGCCAGGGCAACCACACGCGCACATAATAAGCCAAAACAAACGCGCCGGCGGTCATCAGCACATCGCTCAACACCAAGCCCGCCGCAAACAAAACTCGCACCTGGTTCTTGCTCATGCGCCAACTCCAAAAGCTTGCCCAACCGAGTTTTGAGCCCCCATCTCGCGCGCCAGCCGCGCGCCGCCGCGCAGCACCAAGCCCAGACGAATGACCAGATCGAGGAAGCGGGGGGTGGAAGCCTGATAATGTTTACGATAAAAAATCCACATGGCGCGCTCAAATTCATACTTGGCCTGAGGATTTTGGCGGAACGAGGCCCGCTTGACATGCCGAACGACCACAGCCGGGTTGTAATAAATCTTCCAACCGGCTGCCTTGATGCGATAGGCCCAATCCAGGTCTTCGCCGCCAAAGAAAAAGGCTTCATCCAGCAGGCCCACCTGCTCAACCACCTCTCGGCGCACCATCATAAAAGCGCCGTTGACGCTATCCACTTCGGTCAACACGTTTGGATCCAGATAGGTAAGATTATAGCGGGCAAAACGAGGGCTATGGGGGAACAATTTGCTCAAGCCAACCAGGCGATAAAGCGATACAGCCGGCGAAGGGAAACTGCGTCGGCAGGCCAGGTCTAGACTGCCATCAAGCAAAACCAGCTTGGGGCCTACCGCGCCGGCATGGGGCTGGCCGTCCATGAACGACACCATCTGCGTCAACGCATCGGGGGGAATCACCGTATCAGAATTCAACAAAAGCGCATAACGCGGTGTTTCCTTGCCTTGTCGTCCCTCCCACCCCCACGTCCTCAGACCCAGGTTGTTGGCATACGAATAGCCGCCATTGACCGGGCTGCAAAGCAGGCCCACCTGGCGAAATTCGCTGGCAACCATATCTGCTCCGCTTTTATCAGGCGAAGCATTATCTACCACGCACACCTGAAACGTCACGCCCTGGCTGGCATAAACCGAGCGCAGGCAATCGCGCAGTAAATCACAGGTATTATAGTTGACGATTACAATAGCAAGGTCAAGCATAGCAGTTTCAAGGATGAAGGATGAAGGATGAAGGCAAAAGGATGAAAATTGCTAGTGTTTTTATCCTTCATCCCTCATCCCTTATCCTTCATCCCTCTTAACGCCTCTCGCATTGCCTGACGATCATCCCACGGGTACTCGGTAGCGCCAAAGCACATGGATTGCTCGTGTCCCTTGCCGCAGGCCATGACCACGTCATCTGGCTGGGCCAGCCTTGCGGCAAAGCGAATGGCCTCGGCCCGATCGCCAATGCGCCAGAAATCGCTTCCTTCGCGGCGGCCTTGCGCCAGGCAACCCTGGGCTACGGCTGCCATAATATCATCAAGCGATTCGGTGCGCGGGTCTTCGGCGGTGATGACAATCTTGTCTGCCAGCCGGCCCGCCACGTGGCCCATCATGCCGCGTTTTTGCACATCGCGCAAGCCGGCCGCGCCAAAAACCACAATGACCTGCCCGGTTGTCATTTGCCGCGCAGTTTCCAGCGCCTTTTCCAGCGCATTCGGCGTGTGGGCAAAATCTACCAGGGCCAGAAAAGCCTGCCCTTCATCAATCCGCTCCATGCGCCCCGGAATGCCTTTCAGCGCAGCAATTCCGCGCTGAATCGCCTCGGTAGAAATAGTGTTGATCGCCACCGCCGCGCCAACCGCCGCCAAAATATTGGCCACATTAAACGCCCCCACTAGCGATGTTTCCACCGGGAACCATTCACCCATTGCGCCAACCGAGAAACGCGTAGCCTGGGGGGCATAGCGCAGCTCGCGGGCAACGATATCGGCCGGGCCGCTCAAGCTATAGGTCAGGCGCGCATCAACCGGCATCGCTCGCAGGTAATCATACGAAAAAGCATCATCGGCATTGAGCACCGCCACCTTGGGTGGCCCCTTGTGAAAAGACGTGGATAACGCCTCAAACAATCTGCCTTTGGCAGCGCGATAGGCCTCGCGCGTGCCGTGAAAGTACAAGTGCTCGTGAGTGATATTGGTGACAAGCGCCACGTCAAAATCGCAGGCATCTACGCGGCGCTGCGCCAGCCCCTCAGAGGTGGCTTCCAAGACACAATGAGTTTGCCCAGCCTGCACCATCTGGGCCATGTATTTTTGCACATCGGGCGCGTCGGGCGTGGTGGTGTGCAAGCCCGTGTCATACGCCTGCCCACCGATGACGGCATTAACAGTGCTGATCATTCCGGCATTGATGCCCGCCGCCGTAAGGATGTTGTGAATGAGGTTCGTCGTCGTCGTTTTGCCGTCGGTGCCGGTCACGCCAATCATCACCAGCTTGCGAGCCGGGAAACCATGCCAGGCAGCCGAAAGAAAAGCCAGCGCCTCGCGTCCATCGGGCACCCGGATGTAAGGGACAGCACAAGCCAGGCCATCCACCTGGCCCACGACAGCCGCCGCGCCTCGGCCCACCGCGTCGCCGATAAAGCCATGCCCATCCACGCCCACGCCAGTATAAGCCACAAATAACGCCCCCGGTTTTACCTGGCGTGAATCGCTGGTGATGTGTGTGATTTCGGCGTCGCTGCTGCCCGCAACAGCGGCGCGCGGCAAGGCACCGACAAGCTGACCCAGTCTCATTGCTTCAAAAGCCGAGGTGGAACCAATCAGTGCCGCTCAAAATCGAACAAGCCAGCATCAAAAAGATAATGAGCAAAATGACACCGCAGCCGCAACCGGTGCACGAGACCCCCCGCCCAAAACCAAAGCGGTTTTGCAGCCAATCAAACAAGGCATCGAGCAAAAACAACTTTAATAATCCAGATAGACATCCTTGCTTGCGCATAGTACCTCCGAGAACAAAACGTCAAGGACAGCGCGCGCATGCCGCCTTGACGTTCAATAACAAGCGTTTGCAACCCAGCGCAAAAACGCAGTATGCTTGGTGGCTTTGCCTGCACACTAGCAGCCTGTTGGAGAGAGCTCGTAGCGCAGCGCCTTGTGCGCGTCGCCCACGAGGGGCTAGGCTACCTCTCCGACAGCCTGCTAGAAGCGAGTTGCCGCCACTATTGAGCCAGGCTAGAGTGCAACGCTTCCAACTGGCCTGCCACGCTGCCATCTACCACCTTGTCGCCTACGCGCACGCGCAAACCGCCCAAAATCTTGGGGTCAACCCGGAAAGCAGCTTCGGTCAAGTTCAGTTCGCTCTTGACGCGCGTTTGCTCTTGGGGCGTCAGCGGCACAGCGCTGGTCACCTCGGCGTCGCCCGTCGCGCCGGCCAACCCCACTCGCACCTCGGCTGGCACCTGGGCGAAAAAGTCGGCGATGAGCGCCTCTTGCCGCTGGCGGTCTAGCGACGCGCCAATGAGCTTGTTGGCCGCAGCGATGGACAGCGCGGCAATCTGCCCGCGCAGCTCGCTCAGCATCTTGTCGCGCTCGGCAGCCAGGACAAGCTGCGCATCGGCCTTGATTCGCTCGGCTTCGGCCTGGGCATCGGTCCTGATCTTGGCAGCTACCTGGTCAGCCTGCTGGCCGGCTTCGGCGCGCAGCTTTTGCGTCTCGACGCGCGCCTCATCCAAAATGCGCTGGCGCTCCGTTTCGGCGTTGGCGCGTGCGGTTTCGGCGGCGCGGGCGTCTTCCAGCCCTTTTTCAATCTTGGCGCGGCGCTGTTCCAGCATGTTCAAGATTGGCTCGTACAACAGCGCACGCAATATAATCGCCAAGACGATAAAAGCCACAATGTATGACAGCAAATAAATGGGGTTGATCCCCAAAGCATCCAAAGCTTCCAAGGGTTCCCTCCTCTAAAACTAGAGATTGGATAGTAGAGATTAGAAATGGGAGATCAGACTCTAATCCCTAGTAACCAACCTAGACAAACTTGAGCAAGAGCGCCACAACCAGCGCGTAAATGGCGATGGCTTCGGTAAAGGCGATGGCCAGAATCATGTTGAGCTGAATCTGGCTGGCGGCCTCTGGATTGCGCCCGATGGCCTGCATAGCGCCGTTGGCCAAAAGGCCAATACCGATGCCGGGGCCAAGCGCGCCCAACCCGATTGCCAAACCTGCCGCCAATTGCTTGATTGCATCTGCATCCATTCTGTAATTCCTCCCGTTGAGATAGAGATTAAAGATAGAGATAGAGACTAGAGATAAAGCTAGAGATAGAGAATTAGTGAGACTCTGCGTGTTCAGCGTGATCGCCGTGGCTGGTCATGGCCTGGGCGACAAACACAAAGGTAAGAATCATGAACACAAAGGCCTGAATCACCCCCACAAAGATTTCCAATCCCCAAAAGATGAGGATGCCAAAGAACAAAAAGGGGATGAGAAAGCCCATCACGAACAGCAACACCTGGCCCGCAAAGATATTGCCGAACAAACGGAAAGTGAACGAGATGATTTTGGAAAACTCGCTGATGGTTTCCAGCACGCCCACAAAGATATCGAGCAGGCCCATAGGGTTGCCCTTGTTAAGCTTGGCCGTGTTGATAAATTTGCCCAGGTAGCCGGCGCCCAGCGCGCGAAAGCCATAGACCTGAACCATGACCATTGCAATGATGGCCAGCGAGAGCGTCATGTTCAGGTCGGTGGCGGCGGCCCGCACAAACGGCACAAGAATATAGCCCGTCTCGTGTTCGCCTTCAGCGTGCTCATCCTTTGGCTGCGCTTCCGCCGACTCGGCGGTAGTTGTGGCATGTTCGCTTTCCGCAGCCGGCACGCAGTTCGGCGGCAGTGCTTCTCCGGGCTTGATGACAGGTCCCTTGATGGTGGACAGCCCAAGAAAACTGCCCGTGCAATACGTGGCAATATTTGCCTCGTGCGGCTTTTCGAGCCAGCCAATGGCATCTACCCCGGGCAGCAATTCCATCCAGTTGGCGACCCACACCAGCAAAAAGATGGTGGCCCCCAGCCAAAAGACCTGCCGGGCGCGCTTTTGCAGCACGGCCTCCGCAAAGCCATACAACACCTCGATGATAGCCTCGACCACGTTTTGCAAGCCGCGCGGAATGAGCGCATCGGGCGAGCCGGCGCGAATCTTGCGCGTGGCGAAAAAGGCCATCACAATCAAGAATACATCGGCCAAAAGCGTGGCAAGCAGCGTATTGGTCAGCCCGGTCTTGAAGCCCAAAATTTCAACATAGGGCGTAATCCGCTCAGGGGGCAAGCTGACCGTGGGCATGGCGGGCTGCCCCAAAACGCCGTCTAGCAATGTGGGCACCTTCAGACTGCTCAAAAAGCCCGAACTGAGGCCGCACAAAGCCGTCACAACGACCAACATGATTATGACATACAAGCAACCTTTCAAGCTCTGCCCTCCTTTCTCAATTCGACCAAAGACCACCGACTAAAACTAGTGGTCGTTTGTCGTTGGTCCTTCATCGCTCGTTTTTTCTTCTTTCGCCATCGCCTGAAACTGCGCCACCGTCGAAAGCGCGATACGTATCAGGCTGTACATACTCACCGGAATGCTGAGCAGCAGCAGCACAATCGTCAACACCGGCTTGGTAGCAAGGTAATTATCTAGCCACAGCCCTGCCAGCAGCGCCCCAAGCACAATCACCACGGTCACGCAGCCAATCTGCGAAACCATGCTGGTCAGCGCCAGACTATGCGCCACCGTTACGGATGGAGTCTCTTTTGGTTTCATCCCTAATTAGAATAATCCAACCACCGCCTGTTCGGCCAGCGTATACCACGGTGTGGCAAACACACCCAAAACCAAAATACCTGCCGTCGCAATCCACATGCTGGTGTTCAGCGCCGCCGGAACGGACAGCGGCTCTTCATCCCCCTCGCTGCGGTCCACAAAGATATACTTGAGCACCATCAAATAATAGTACAACGCCAGCAAGCTGTTCAGCACGGCAATGACCACCAGCCAGGTCAACCCCTGCCCCATCGCCGCCGAAAAGACAAAAAACTTGGCGAAAAAGCCCGCCAGCGGCGGCACGCCGCCCAGGCTGAGCATGGCCGCCAGCATCGCCAGCGCCAGCCCCAGGGAACGGCGCGAGAGGCCATTAAAGGCCGATAGCTGCTCGCTGCCCAGCGCGTTGGTCACCGCCGTGACCACGGCAAAAGCCGCAATATTGGTCAACACATACACGCCCAGGTAAAACAGCACCGTGGCCGGCCCATAGGGCGTCACATTGCCGCGCGCCACCGCCACCACGCCAATGAGGACATAGCCCGCCTGCGCAATGGACGAGTAGGCCAGCATGCGTTTGATATTGCTTTGCACCACCGCCAGAAGGTTGCCCAACGACATTGTCACGACCGACAGCGCCATCAGCAGGCCAATCCATTGAACCTGGGAAGAAACAAAAACAACCATCAGAATGCGCACCAGCACGGCAAAGCCGGCCGCCTTGGAAGCCACCGAGATAAAGGCCGTGACAGGCGTGGGCGCGCCCTCGTACACATCGGGCGCCCAAAAGTGGAACGGCACCATCGAAACCTTAAAGCCCAGCCCCACCGCAATCAGAATCAGCGCCAGCCCGATGGGCAACTGCTGCTGCAAATCCTGCTGCAAACTAAACAAGCCCGTCCCTACCGTCACATAGCCCGTAGTTCGCGTGAACCCATACAACAGGCTCATGCCGTACAGCATCATCGTAGAGGTAAACGCGCCAAACAAGAAATATTTCAGGCCCGCTTCGGCGCTGCGGCTTTGCTCCCTCAAATAACCGGCCAGCAAATACAGCGTGATGCCGGTGGTCTCTAATGCGATGTAGAGCATGATCAAGTCATACGAAGCAGCCATCAGGCTCATGCCCATCACCGAGATCACCAACAAGCTATAATACTCGCCACCCTGGCGCACAGACTTGTCATCCACCGAAATCAGGCTGACCAGCGCCCCGGCAATCAGGAACAATAGGCGGAACAGGTGCGCCCAAAAATCAACCCGCACCATGCCGCCCAAGACAGGCTCGCCACCAGCCGGCAAGAACAGGCTGACGAGAATAATGATCAAGAACCCCACTACCGTCACGCTTGCCAGCGCCCGCTTGCCGGTCTTGGGCAAAAACAGGTCAAAGCCCATCACCACAAAGGCCAAGACGACCATCAAAATTTCGGGCAAGATTGCCCGCAAGCCAACACTCAAAGCCGAATAATCCACTACCCACCTCCCACGAGCCGGGCGACGACCGGCACCACACCAGTCTGGATCATGTTCATCAGCCACTGCGGGTACACACCTGAGACAATCAGCACCGCGCACAAGATGACCAACGTCACCCGATCGAGCGAGGTGATGGGCCGCAGGTCGTGCCACTTGTGCTCGTCAAACGGGCCAAAGAACACCTGCTGAACGACGCGCAGCACATAGGCCGCCGTCAGAATAATGCCCAGCGACGAGATCAGCGCAATATAGGGGTACCAGGGCGCAATGGCCTGCATGGCCGGGTCGTTGCCCGCGCGCCACAGGCCCATAAAAATTTGCAGCTCGGCCACAAAGCCGCTTAACCCTGGCATGCCCATAGAAACCAGACCACCGATGATAAAGGCGATGGCTACCTCTGGCATGTACTTGGCAAACCCGCCCAGCGAGGGAATATCGCGGGTGTGGGCGCGGTCGTACACCATGCCGACCACGGCGAAAAAGAGCGCCGTCATTACGCCGTGGCTGAACATTTGCATCACCGCGCCATTCATGCCGGTCACATTCATGGTGGCAAAGCCCATCGTCACCAGGCCCATGTGACTGACGGATGAAAAGCCGATGACGTATTTAAAGTCCTTTTGCACCATGGCAATCGCCGCGCCATAGACCACGTTGACCGTGACCAAAAAGATTATAAACGGCAGCCAATAGCGCGCGCCTTCGGGCAACAGATCAACCCCCACCCGCAGCGCCGCAAACGCGCCCAGCTTCATCAGCACGCCCGCGTGCAACATGGAAACGGCCGTGGGCGCGGCCACGTGGCCATCGGGCGACCAGTTGTGAAAGGGCCAGATGCCGGCCAGCACGCCAAAGCCCAAAAAGACCGGCAAAAACCACAACCTTTGAAAATTCAGCGGAAAGCCCATTTCCTTCAATGCAACCATGTCAAAGGTGTGAGCGCCCGCCTGGAAATACATGGCCAATGCGCCGACCAGCGCGATGATCGAGCCGATCAGCAAGTACAGCGTCAGCTTCATGGCAGCATATTCTTTGCGCGTGCTGCCCCACACGGCAATCAACAAGTACATTGGAAAGATGGCCAGTTCGTAAAAAAAGAACAACACGAACAAATCCAGGCTGACAAACACGCCAAACACACCGCCCACCAGCATCAGCAAAAAAGCAAAAAATTCGCGCGGGCGGTCTTGGATGCCCCAGCTCACCAGCACCCCGGTAAAAGTGACCAGGCCCGTCAGCAAGACCATGGGCAAGGCAATGCCGTCTGCGCCCAGGTGGTAGCTAATGCCCAACGTGGGCACCCAGGCCACTTGCTCGACAAACTGATAGCCCCCCTGCACCTTGTCATAAGCCACGTACACGTAAATGGACAGCGCAAACACGATAAACGCACCGGCAGCCGCCAGCATGCGCGCCTCTGTCTTGCGCTCTTTGGGCAGCAGCAAAATCAGCACTGCCGTGCTTAGAGGAACAAAGATGAATGCGCTCAAAAACGGAAAGTTCATAATCGCAACTCCCAACTTTCAGAACAACCGCATCACAGTTGCATTGATCACGTTTACCAGCCAACCCGGATACAGGCCAATGACGAGCATCAACACCATCAGCGGAGCCAGGGCAAAAATCTCGCGGGCATTGATCTCGGGCAGCTTGGCCCATTGAGGGTTAAGAGGCCCCGTGAGCACTTTGGCGATCATGTACAAGATATAGCCGCCTGTCAACAGCAATCCAATCATTGCCAAGGCCGTAAAGAGCGTAAAGATCGGCCACACACCCCGCACCACCATAAACTCGCTGACAAAGCCGTTCAACCCCGGCAGCCCCAATGAAGCCATTGCGTTGAACAGCAAAATGCCGCCATACATAGGCACCACAATGCCCAGCCCGCCAAATTCGCGCAGGTCGCGGGTGTGGGCGCGATCGTACACCACGCCCACCAGGGCAAACATGGCCGCCGCGCTCAGGCCGTGGTTGAACATTTGCAGCACCGCGCCGTTGACGGCGATGGTGGCCGCGGCGGTGAGCTTTTCGGTCTGGTGGGCGGGATTCAACACATACGCGGCAGCGGCAATACCCATCACCACAAAGCCCATGTGGTTGACCGAAGAATAAGCCACCAACTTTTTGAAATCGGTCTGCCCCAACGCCGCAAATGCGCCCAGGACTACCGCCAGCATCCCAAAGAACGCCAGCACCGGCGCGAAGCGGGCCGCCTGGTCGGGAAAGAGGGGCAGCACCAAACGCAAAAAACCATAAGCGCCCAGCTTGAGCAGCACGCCGGCCAAGATCATGGATCCAGCCGTGGGAGCCTCGGTGTGCGCATCGGGCAGCCAGGTATGGAAAGGCCACACCGGCACTTTGATGGCAAAAGCAAGCACAAAGGCCCAAAAGGCAATCGTGCGCGCCAGCTCTGGCGAGACAAAAGTGAGAACACTGGGAGACACAAAGGGCAATCCCCCGGGTGTGGACAAGCGGACAATGTCAAACGTGCCGGTGACTACCCATATACACTGGATGGCCAGCAGCATGCCTAACGAGCCTGCCATAGTGTAGATAAGGAACTTGAACGAGGCATAGGTGCGGTCTTTGCCGCCCCATTTATTGATGAGAAAATACATCGGCACCAGGCCGATTTCCCAAAAGATAAAGAACAGAATCAAGTCGAGCGCGACAAACACGCCCATCATCCCGGTTTCCAACATCAAGAACAGCGCCAGGTACATCCGCACGTCTTCTTTGATATTGAACGAGATAAGCAACGCCAGGGGAGTAAGCAACGTTGTCAGCAGGATCATTGACAGGCTAATGCCATCTATCCCCAAATGAAAGCTGGAATTAATCTGGGGAAACCACGCCCGCGCCACCTCAAACTGAAAACCAGCCTGGTTCGGATTATAGGCCGACCACAGCACAATGGCCAGCCCCAGCGGCGCCAAACTCCACAAAAAAGCGCCCCACTTCATCACGCGATCGCTTGTGCTGCGCGGCGAAAGCAACAAGAGCGCCACGCCCACCAACGGCGAAAAGGTGATGAAGGTTAAAAGGTTATTGAGGATCAAATTGCCCCAGTTCATGCGCACCTCATTGAAATTCTGAGCCTGGATTTATACCCAAACACTGGTGTCACCGTTGAATGTTGGCTGTTGCGATGGCCAAAGCAAGAAAGACCAGCAAATTGACCAGCGCCAGCAACAAGTAATCTTGAACCCGCCCGGTTTGAATGGTGCGAAAGTTTTCGCCAAACGAGCGCAGACCATTGGCAAATGCATCAACTCCGCCATTGATGACATAACGATCAAACACACGGAAACCCTCGCCGGTGCGGTAGGCGCTGCGCGCCACGCCGTGCAAAAAGCCGTCAATGATTTTTTTGTCAACAAACTCGTAGGTCCAGCGCGCAAACCGCAGCACCGGCTGGATAAAGACAGTGTCATACAGTTCATCAAAGTAATACTTGTTCTTGAGCAACGTGTGCAGGCCTCCCATCGCCGTGAGCGGGTCGGCCTCGCCGGCTTGCAGCGGCTTGCGCCACCAATACAGCCATGCGCCCAACGCCAACCCGCCTAGCGCCACCACCAATGATGTAATCAGGGCGGGGTAAGGAAAGTGCGCCGCTACTTCCAGGTGAACTATGTGCTCAATGGTAGCGCCCACAAAGTGATGGAACCAGTTGGGGACCAGGCCACCCAACACCGGAAAGGTTTCTTCAATGCCCACCCAACCAGCAGTGATGGCAAAAAAGGCCAAGATTACCAAGGGCAGGGTCATCGTCCACACGTTTTCGCTGGCATGCGCGGCAGCCTCGGTGCGCGGCTTGCCCAGGAAGGTCAGCGCAATCTGGCGCATGGTGTAAAAGGCCGTGAGGAACGCTGCCACGGCCAGCATGATGAACACGAACCAGCCCAGCCAATTGCCTTGAGCAGCCTTTTCCCACGCGCCGCCCAAGATCAGGTCTTTGCTCCAAAAGCCGGCCGTGACAAACGGGAAACCGGCCAGCGCCAACCCGCCGGCCACAAAGGTCCAAAACGTGATGGGCATCTTGTCTTTCAAGCCGCCCATGTTCATCATATCTTGCGGATCAAACGGCGCGGCGTGCTGGGCGGACTCGACTGTTCCTTCGGGCGGTTTGGGATGAGCGTGGCTCATGTGCTCGACGTGATGGTGGCCGTGCTCCACGCCGTGAATGATCGAGCCGCTGCCCAAGAACAACAGCGCCTTGAAGAACGCGTGCGTGATCAGGTGAAAGGCCGCCGCAACAAAAGCGCCAACACCCAGCGCGGCGAGCATGTACCCCAATTGGCTGATGGTAGAATAGGCCAGCACCTTTTTGACATCGTTTTGGGCCACGGCAATGGTGGCCGCAAACAGCGCCGTAAAAGCGCCAATCACTCCCAGCGCAATCATGGGCGGCGTGCCCACCAGCGTAGCTCCGTGCTCGCCCCCGGCTTCCAGCCCGGCCTGCAAGAGAGGGAACATGCGCACCATGGCGTACACGCCCGCGCTCACCATAGTGGCGGCGTGGATCATTGCGCTGACGGGCGTGGGGCCTTCCATTGCGTCAGGCAGCCACACGTGCAGCGGGAACTGGGAAGATTTGCCCACCGTGCCCGCAAACAGCAGCAGGCCAATGAGCGCAGCCGAGTTGAGGCCAAGGATATACGGGCCGTGAGTCAGCTCGGCCAACGTTTCAGCGCCAAAGATTTCGTGAAAGCTGAGCGTGCCCGTTTGGTGATACAGATAAGCGATGCCCAGCAGCATCAGCACGTCGCCAACGCGCGTGGTCATGAACGCCTTGATGCCAGCCTGCCAGGGCGTGATTTTCTTGGGGTCGGGGTAGGTGCGAGAGAACCAAAAGCCGATCAATAAATATGAACACAAGCCCATCACTTCCCAACCGACGAACATCAACAGCACGTTATCGGCAATAACCAGCGTGAGCATGGCCGCGGCAAACAGGCTGATGTACGCAAAAAAGCGCGAGTACATTGGCTCGACCGTGCCCACCTCTGGCGGGCAGCCCTTGACGTTGTGCTTGCCTTCTGGTTTGCCAAAATTATGGTAACCCACGCTGTAGATGAAAATGCACAGGCAGGTGATGGAGACAAAGAACAGCCCAACGGCCGTCAACGGATCAACCAGCACGCCCATCTTGAGCGCATGGGCGCCGACCGGCAGCCAATCAAACGAACTGGCAATGGGATGTTCGGCCAAATGCTCGCCGCCCCTGCCGACGGCTGTCCAAAAGACTATTTGCGACATTACAAAAGACAGCCCCATCATGCCAATGGCAAAAGTGTGGCTAAAGGCCTTCCAACGATTGACCAACAACACAATCAGCGCAAAGGCCAAAATAGGCGGTAAAGGAATCAACCAGGTCATCAGTTCTAAATTCATGCGCTACCTCTTGCCAGCTATCAGCTTTCAGCTACCAGCTTTCTACTGGCAGCTAAGGGCTGAAAGCTAATATCTCAACGAATCCGCCTTTTCTATATCCACGCTCTGAAGATGGCGATACACGCTGAGAATCAACGCCAAGCCCACCGCCGCTTCGGCGGCTGCCACCACAAACACAAACACGGCAAAAGCCTGCCCCATGGCCACCTGCGGCGTCAGGTAATGCCAAAAGGCGACCAGGTTGATATTGACGGCGTTGAGCATCAACTCGATGCCCATCAGCACCGCGATGGCATTGCGGCGAGACAGCACCCCATAAATGCCAATGCAAAACAACGCTGCGGCAACAATCAAGTACCAGTTCAAAGGAATCATGGCTGCTCCTTCTTGTCTCGCGCCACATAAATTGCGCCGACCAACGCGGCCAACAGCATCACCGAAGCCACCTCGAACGGCAGCATGTACAAGGTGGGGTCTACCAACGACTTGCCCAGAGTCATCAGGTTATCTTGCGGCGGCTCGGCTAGGCCCGCCAGTTGCCAGGGGAACTGCCACAACTGGGCCACCAGCAAGATAAACAACACAGCGCCGACGACGGCGGCATAGGCCCATTGCGCGTTCACCAAGCCAGCCGCCTGCCCCATCACGCCGCGGGTGAGCATGACGGCAAAGATGATAAGGATGGCGATAGCGCCAATGTAGATGAGGATCTGGGCCGCCGCCAGGAACCCCGCCCCAAGCAAGACGTAAAACCCGGCCACTCCCAGCAAGGCTAAAATCAAGCATAGGGCGGCGTGGAACAAGTTGCGCAAGGTCACCACCGCCAGGCCGCCCAGCAGTGTCAATGCAGCCAATACAACAAAAGCAATTTGTTCTCCACTCATGTCGCTCTCCTAATGATGCGCCGGCTCAGCGTGGGCATATTCGACAGCCGCCTGGGACGCCGGCCTGGCC
>JBGSMF010000262.1:0-8481 GCA_041740315.1 Thermoflexales bacterium | reverse complement strand
GGGTTAGGTCTACCACGCGAAATCCTAAAGAGCCGAAAAGATACTGCGGAAGGGTGAGCAGTTCAGTTTTTCACCGCCAGGGGCAGGTAAACCCAAGCGACGGCCTGGCTCAATTCGTATGCGCCCATGTCGCAGACTGCGCTTGCGTCGCCGTCCCCATCTAGCGGGCGGGGTGTGCCGCGGATGTCGGTGGCGGCGCAGGCGGCATTGTTGCCCGCGTCAATGGCCGGGCTGTTTGCGCTTGGAATCATTCCATAGGCATTGCCTGAAAACGGCCCAGCCAGCAGCGGGTCTTGGAGCAGGTTGTGCGCGCCGGGATACGGCGGGTTCACCCACGGTGATTCATTGTTTTTGACATTGTAGGCCAGGCTATAATCGCCCTCAAATGCAAGATCGGCGCAGCTTTCCTGGTAGAATAGAAAGGTCACATCGCCGGGATCAAAGAAATCTGTATCGCCCAAAAAGATATTGTTCCAGCCCACCAGCGTTTCTGCGCCGGTGCAAGTGTACCCCTCGCGCGGGCCGCCGCCCACCAGCCCATCGCCCTGGCCGTAAAAAGTGGTGTTTACAATCGAGACGCGTTCACCGCCGGCATAAACGACTTCTAGCGTGTTGCCCAATGCCCGGCATGGGTCTACGTTGTGCGTGAACGGCTTGCTTTCAAAAAAGGCGCAATTGCCCACCAGCACGCTGTTGGTGATGGCTGCCGCGCCGGTGATCTTGACCTGGTTGCCGGCGTTGCCCTCCGCGTGGATACGATTGAGACTGACACTGCCGCCCAGCTCGTGATAGAGCAGGTCCAACCCATCGGAGGTGTTGTGCAAAAAGGCTGAATCCTCAATAATCCAATTTCCCCCAGTCGCGCCAGTGCCCACGCCGTCGCCATAACCGCCGGCGGTTTGCGCCCAACAGCCAGTGGGCTGCTCGCCTGGGTAGGTCTCGCCGCAGCCGTTCCACTCTACCGTCCAGTGCCGAAAGGTCAGCGTGCCGGCGTTTGAATCGTCGCCCTCAATATCGCCGTCCCAGCCTACCCAGCCGTTGCCCGCGATGCGCACGTGTTCCACCGTCCAATCTGTCAGCCGGCCGGCGTGGACCCCGCCCGCGGCCAGCCCGTGAATGTTGAGATGGCGCAACTGCACATTGGCTGAATCTCGCGCTTCCAGGCCGATGACGGCCCAGGGACCGTAGGGGGATGTGTCGCGTTCGCACTCTAGCTCGCCCGAGTGGGACTCGACGCAGTCAGAGTGATCCGTAATTTCCAGGCAGGCGATTTCCACATTGCTGGAAGCGGCGAGGTTGAGGATGAGGTCGGCTCTTTCTGTGCCCCACAGTTCGGGCGGGCTGGGGCAGTTTGCGTCCCAGCCTGCGCCCAAGATGCGGGTGGGGTGGGCCGCATCTGGCCCGCTGGGAATGGGCGGCATAAAGCACCCAAACGCGCCAATGGCATCGCAGTTATCGTCGCCGGGCGCGCCATAGCCCATCACATAACTGCCGGCTGCGATGAGGAGCGTATCGCCTCCCGCGATGCGCGGCGTGCCATCTGGCGGCAGCGCCTGAAAGGGGTGATTCCACGCGCATGGTTGATCTACCCCACTGCCGAGGTAGGGGGCGTTGGCCAGCCCGGTGCACTCGGCAGCAGAGCCGCCATCGGGCCGCACGTAATAGATGTCGCCCAGAGTGGGTTGAAGTGATATGTCTTGGGTCGGTGTGAGAGACGTGGTTGCTCTTTGAGTTGGTGAAGGGTGAGTGATTGCCGCGAGCGTGGCGGCAGGCGTAGAGGTGCTGCCTATCTGCGCTGGGGCGCATGTGCCAAGCACAATGATAGCAAATACTGAAACCAGTAGCATTCTCAAGTTGTTCACTTTTTGCCTTTCTACCTCTCCCCACTCCCCTGGCCCCTCTCCCCTCTCCTGCCAGGAGAGGGGAGAGGGAGAGCCGCTGCAAGCGGCGGGGTAAGGTTGTGACCGCGGGTGTAACCTGGCTTGCCGCAATGTTAGGCTGCCAGGCATTTTGGAAATGCCCGGCAGCTTTGCTAATAGTTGCGCAGTATCAGCGGCAGGTAAAGCTTGAAGATATGGACCGCAGTGGTTGTGTCGCTTGCCTGCGCCTGCGTTGTGGGGCTGAGGGTAGAAGTGGCTTGCACGGTGGCGGTGTCGCTCATCCCAGTTGTGGCTGTGGCAGGCACCGTCACTTGGATGGTGATGGTTGCAGTTGCGCTGGGGCTCAGGTTGACTATGGTCGGGCTGGTCAGCGCGGCCCAGCCCTGGGTGCTGCTTGCCGTGATTGAATAACTATCGGCCACGTTGCCGGTGTTGCGCAGGGTGTGGGTGTAGATTACGGCGTCGCCGGGCTGGGCCTGGGCGCTTTGAACGGTGGGTGAGAGTTCTACGCCATAGGTCGGCGTGAACGGCTTGCCGGTGACGGTGAGAGTGTGGCTGACCAGGTCTTGCCCGCACGAGTCGGTGACGGTGAGCCAAACGGTGTAGGTGTTGCTTTGAGTGTACGTGTGCGCTATGTGCTGGCCTTGCCCGCCGCTGCCGTCACCCAAGTCCCAGGTATAGGTGATGGGCAGCCCAATACCTGCGACTGTGCCTGTAAAGTAAACAGTTTGGCCGGTCTGGGGATTGAGGGGCCACCAGGTGAACTCGGCCTGCGGCAGGGGGCAAGGGTATTCATCTGCGCCAAGGTCATAGCCTGCGCCGATGGGACGCACATCGCCATCAATGTCGGTGGTTAAGGTCGTGCCAACTCCCTCGTCAATGGCCGCCGACCTGGAAGTGAGGTGATAGCCATCGGCGGCAAAGCGCGGATGGCCGGTGATGGTGTGGGTCACGGCAACATTGCCGGTATAGTTGGCGGTGTTGCTGTACCACAGCACGCCATCGAGCGTGGCGGTGGCGCCGGCAGTGGCATTGATGCCGGTGGCCTGGCTGACGAGGATGGTGTTGGTCATCATGGCATTGCCGCCTAGCTCGACGTAAACCGCGCTAGCATCTGCTGGCACAGGCCCAGTGCCGTGGCGGTTGCGCGCCAGGGTGGTGTGCAGCAGGCGCGGCGACGACGAGCGAATGTACATGCCGCTGCCCTGGCTGGCCCGGTTATCGGCAATGACATTGTTGGCAAGCCTGGTGTTGCTATAGTCCAAGTACACGCCGCCGCCGTGCACGGCAGCGTTCAGGCGTATTACGTTATCGCTAAGAGTGGCATCGCTATAATACTGCGCCATCAGCCCGCCGCCAGAGATGGCTGTGTTTGAGGTGATTGTATTCGCTTCCAGTATGGCTGAACTATGATACAGGCTCAACCCACCTCCCCCTCCATAGTTGACAATGTTGTTAAAGATAGTGTTGCCCGCAAGTGTTGATGGACTGTTTAGCAAATATAGCCCGCCGCCTTCATCGGCCGCCCAGTTATTCAAGACAGTATTATTTTTGAGCGTGGCATCTGAGCTTAGGAAGGCGTACAAGCCGCCGCCCATGTGCGCAGTGTTGCTGGATAGCTGGCTATTGGCCAGCTTGTAACCCTCGGCAAAGCATAAATATAATCCGCCACCGTGATTGGCTGTATTGTTGTTTACTTGGGTATCGCTGAAGGTGGGCCTGGCGTTGATGACGTATACACCGCCACCCGAGTCAACTCCCTCGAGGCCGCCCAGCCCGGCCGCATCGCCGCCGGTGATGCTCAGGCTTTCAATCGTTGGTGTGCTGTAGCCGGTGATGTAAAGCACGCGCCCTTGCCCCTGCGCATTCAGTATTGTGGGATAAACCAGGGGATCCCAGGCGCTAAAATCGGAGCTATAGCCGCCGCGCACTGCCACGGTCTTGCTGATGTAAACGACTTGGGTGACGGCGTCTCGATAGTGGATATCGCTATAGCCGCCGGCGGCCACGCGGATTTCTTCGCTGCGATTCGCTACATCAACCGCGTGTTGGACAGTGGCGCAGGGCCAGATGCTATCGGTGCAATCGTTGCTGTCATCTATGCCTTCGGTGGATACATACCGTGGTCCAAAAGCAGGAATCGGGGGTGCATATTGCATCTCGTAAGCCATGTCATGGTCGGTCAAGCCCAGGTCGCTGCTAGTTGACCAGGCCACGGCAGCAACAGGCCTGTCCGACGCTATTTTTGCCGAGGCAAACTCCGAGCCTGTCGGCAGATAGGTGTCAACTATTTCAAGCGTGTGGCCTGGCAAAGGAAGGAGGGTGGATGTCAGAACATCACCCGAGTTGGCCAGATATTGGACGCGAACCATAGCCTGATCACTCCCCAAGTTGACAACGGGAATCCGGCTGTTCCAGCCCTCGTGATCTGAATAGACTACCGGCCCGTACATGGTTTGGTGGTTGAGCGGCGTGGGCAAGCTGGGTTGAACAACCAGCGCCGAGTAATCCCACATGTCGGCTGACAAAACATCTTTACCCAGTACCATGCCGGCCACTGGGCCTGCGGCAAAGACCTCTACATGCCCCAGGCTGGGAAGAGTGGGAGGTTCTGTCCATTTAAAATAGCCATTGGGGTTGATGGTAAAGCCTTCGGTGAGGAGGGGCGCGCCGCCGACGTAATACCAGAGCACCCCTGTCACTGGCTGGTCGGAAACGTTTTGCAAAACCAGCGTCGAGATGAGCACTCTGCTGCCATCGGTATAGTTCACGGCAAACATTGGCGCAGCCAGCATGTGCCCGCCTTGGGCTTGCCCTTGCGCAGACGAAAAGGCTTCGGCTTCTTCGTCAATGCGATCAACCCCCACATGGATTCTGCCGGTGGCATCAATCCGAGCTGAATATTCGCCGTGGGACAGATCCAGGTCTATGTCTCCCCCTTGTATTACTTTCGTGCCGAGGGGGGAAATATCACCTATCCACGTTCCTGTGAGGGTGCCAGTTGGGTCAAAGAATTGTGCATGCGCATTGATGGTAATTGTCTCCAGATTGTGAATTGTGATGCGCGAATAGGGCCCTGTTTGGGGCATTGGGTACGCAAAGTAGGGGATATGGCTGGTGGTGGTGAGTTCGGCGTCGTCTACCAGTATCCACTGCGCCGCGCCGGGGGGAGTATCGTCCAGGTGCGTCACTGCGCCCAAGACTGGCCCACTGGAATCAACTTGTACGCTGCCCACAGTGAATGTGCTGGGCAGGGTGGGCGTATAGATATTGCTTTGCCTGCCGGCCAGGGCGTCTTGGACGACCCAGGCGTCATTGCCCGTTTCATAGCGCCAGGTGACTGTAACCTGGGTCGAGTTGCCGGAAATGTTCCAGAGATGCAGCTCGCTGGCGCCCCACTCGCCTCTCCAGCCAGCATCTGCCAGTGAAACAAGCATCGCCAGCGTAGGCAAGAGAGCCAGGAACAGCCAGAGAACGCGGGTCGCTCGCTGGCTGTTGAGGAAATTATGTTTGGGAGAATTATGCTCTTTCATTTTTTGCCTCCTTCCTTAATTAGGGGCTGGGTAGGACCTAACCCCCTGACCCCCTTCCCTCATAGGGAAGGGGGAATGTGCTCCTCTCTTTGTTTTGGGGAGGGGTTTAGCGCGTTAGCACCCAAAAAAGTGCAGCTGTGTCTATTCCTCCTATTTATCTATTTTAACACTGTGACCTGATTTATGCCTGTGACCAGGCTGCGGTGAGGCTGATGAATGCCTGAAAACCTAGTCGCTCACCCTCCCGCAGGTTACAATTCAAACCTGCGGGAGGGTAGGATGTGTTGTTCACTCGCCGGGGGGCGCAGATAGGACGAGCATATAGCCCAGGCCGCGATGGGTGTGCAGGTAGATGGGCACTTCTGGATCAGGCTCGATTTTGCGCCGCAATCGGCTGACCAGCCCTTCTATATTATAATCGGTCACATTGCCGTGGTATTCCGGCCAAACCGCCTGGGCGACGGCGTCTTTGGAACACAACTCGCCGGCGTGCTCCATCAGCAAGCGCATCAGGGCCAGTTCTTTGGCCGTCAATTTGACCGGCCGCCCGGCTACCAGCGCCTGTCCCCGCGCTTCATCCAGTACCAGCATTTGAAATGCCTCGGCCTGGGTGGTTGTGTTGGGATCGTGGAAAACCAGGATGACATCGGCAATCTGAATTTGGTCGCCATCGCGCAATTGAGTGGGGGCGGCCAGGCGCGCCCCATTGAGCCACGTTCCGTTGGTGCTGCCCAGGTCTTCTACATAGTAGCGAAAGTCATCTCGCCTGATGTGGGCGTGGCGGCGCGAGACACGCGTGTCGTTGATGGCAATATCATTGTCTTCCATCCGCCCAATGACCAGCAGGGGGTTATCGAGTTGATAATTCGCGCCGGCCTTGGGACCGGCCTGGCGCACCAAAAAGGCCGGGAGCAGGTTGGAATCGCTCTCTGGTTTGGGTAGGGTGGAAGAAGGATTGGGATTATTATGTTTTGTCATAGGGTTCTGGCCTATAGCGCTAACTTGGTCATGGTCATACTCTTGCGAAGGTTCAAAACCTTCGCAAGGGTATTTAGGTTTACACCAAAGGTTCTGGCCCTTTGCCGTGGCAGGCGCGTTGAAGCATGGCGCGCGCTTGTTCCAGTTCAGTTTGCTTGCCGGTGGCTTTAAAGAGCTCGCAGGCCTGGTTCAAGTGATGGCAGGCTTGATCTGTGCGCCCTAGCTGGAGATGTATTTGGCCTAGCAATTGATGCGCTTTGCCTGTTTCAGGTTTCATGCCGATCCCATCAGCCATTTCTAGCACTTGCAAGGCATAATTTTGAGCTTCATCTAGGTGTCGTTCGGCCAGCATAGCTTCAGCCATCAGTATTCGGATTTGAATTAGGCCATATTTGTGCCCCATTTCCTCAAGGATTGACTCGCCTTGGCGCAAGTAATCCATCGCTTGCGAATTGTCATGCCGGGCAATGCAGATTTCCGCCAGGTTATTATATGTCATTGCCATACCTTCTTTGCTGCCGATGCGTTGGAAGATGCCCAAACTTTGTTGAAAGTTATCCTGGGCTAGTTCCAATTGGCCGCGATCTTGGTGAATCACGCCCAAGTTATTCAACAGAAAAGCGGTGCCAAGATTATGGCCGATTTCTTGGCATAAGGCCAGGCTTTTTTGGTAATATTCAATGGCTTTATCTACATTGCCTCCCTCATCACAGGCTGTGCCTAGACTGTTGAGCGCTTTGGCAACCTGCGCCTTGTCGCCAGCTTTTTCCCAAAGCGCAAGACTTTGCTCGTGATAGGTGATTGCTTGCTCGTAGTTGCCTTGTAAACGAGCCGCAACACCCAGGTAACCATAGGCTGTTGCCACAATATCAAGGCAATTGGCCGCCACGCTGATTGCCTGCTCGCATTGGCTTTGCGCTTTCTCGTATGCTCCCTGGTGAACGTAGACCCAGGCCGTCGCATTCATCAACCGTCCCCACTCTTCCAGGTTGGATATGCCCAGTTGTGACAAGCCTTGGTCGTAGCAGTGGAGCGCCTTTTCATACTCTCCGCGTGTTTCGTGCGTTTGGCCCAGTTGCCGCCACGCTTGGGCAATAAGCTTGCTTTGTTCGGCCTTGTCTCGCTGCGTTTGCGGCGCAAGCCCAATCACTGCTTGAAAGTGCTCTGCGGCTTGCTCATAGTCGCCGATCAGGTGATGAACCTCGCCCAAACCTTGATGCGCCGCAATCAGGCGCTCAATTTCCTGGCCTTGAGGCTGGCCTTCAATCAGTTCAATCGCTTGCCGATAAAAGGCAATCGCTTCCTGGTTGGCGTACACCTGGCGCGCCTGGTCGCCGGCGGTAACATTATACATCAATGCCTTGGGCGTGTCGCCGCCCTGGGAGAAGTGCTTGGCCAGCACCGGCGACATTTCTTCCAGCCGGGTGGGATAAAGCCGCTCTATCGCCTCGCCGGCCGAGCGGTGCATTTTCCTGCGGCGCGCGCCGCTGAGCGCAGAATAGACCACCTCTTGAATCTTGGCGTGGGTAAAGCGATATTTATCCTGGCGCGGGTCGCGCACCTCGGCAATAAGCTGGTCGCGCAGCAGGTTATCTAGCGTATCCAGCAGCGCATCTTCTTCTATGCTCGATGCTGCTTGCAAAACGGTGTAGATAAATTCGTGTCCTAGCACCGCCGCCCAATTTAGCGCGCCCCGCTCGGCTTCGGCCAGGCTAGCCAGGCGGCGCTCAATTACATCCACAATGGTCGAGGGGATGCGCAGCATTGTCATGCCCAGTTCGGCCTGCAAGCGCCAGCGCCCTTCTTGCCGAGCCAGCAGGCCCTCTTCTGCCAGCGCCTTGAGGATTTCTTCCACAAAAAATGGATTGCCCTCGCTTTCGGCATAGATTCGCTCGGCCAGTTCGGGGGGTGATTCTTCCATGCCCAGCATGGCGGCAATCAGTTCGGCAGTGGATTGGGGCGAGAGCCGTTCCAGCCGGATGCGCTCGATCAAGCGCAGGCGGCTCAGGTCGCGCAGCAGCCTTGCCAGGGGCCCCGCCTCGTCGCGCTCTTCGCTGCGGGCTGTGGCGCAGATGAAAATGCGCTGGCCG
>JBGSMF010000261.1:0-18880 GCA_041740315.1 Thermoflexales bacterium | reverse complement strand
CATTGAGGCGCTGCGGCGCGGCGCCAAGGTGGTAGAGGTAAATCCCGATCTGACGCCACTCTCCTCCTATGCGACGTTTGCGCTGCAAGGCCCAGCCGGACAGGTCTTGCCGGGGCTGATGCGCGCGGCCTGGCCTCGCGCGCTGATGGTGATTGGATGATTGACGCAAGCTGGTACAGCAAGCCTGATGGCATTCCGGAGCACACCTCTGCCGGTGGGGTGGTGGCTCGTCTGCTAGACGGGCGCGTTTACGTGGCCCTGGTGGGCGGCGAAGAATCGTATATTTTGCCCAAGGGCAAGGTAGAAGCGGGCGAAACGCTAGAGGCAACCGCCCGACGAGAAATTTGGGAAGAGGCCGGCTTGAGCCATCTCAAATTGCTTGGTGAACTGGGGGTCTGCGAACGCCTGAACCTGACCAAGAAGTTTTGGAAGACCACCCACTATTTCCTTTTTGCGATAGAGGATGTGCTGATAGATCGCCGCTGGTGCAAGTGGTTCCCCATTGACGAGTTGCCGCCGATGCTGTGGCCCGAACAAAGGCAACTGATCGAAACCAATCGCCAGCGGATTATGGAGGCGCAAAGTGTTTAAAGAGGTGTTCTCTATGTTTCAATCTCGTTTGTTCAAGCGAGGGCTTGTTTGCTTGGGCCTCTTTGTTCTATGGGCATGTGCGCTGGCTGGCTGCGCCGCGCCCAAGGCTGCCACAACCGGCCCCGGTCTCCCATTAGAGCCATGCCAGCTTGGCGCGCCTGGAACGTCCACTCGCTTGCCGGCCAAGTGTGGCACGCTCACTGTTTATGAAGACCGCGCCGCGCAAGCCGGACGGCAAATCAATTTGCGCATCGCAGTGATCCCCACCCTCAGCCGCGCGCCGGCGCCCGATCCGCTTTTTTTCATTACTGGCGGGCCGGGCGGCGCGGCCACTGTAGATTATCTTCAAATGTCGGCCGCGTTCAGCCGCATCAACGAAAAGCGCGATATCGTGCTGGTAGATCAACGTGGCACGGGGCAATCGCACCCGCTTGAATGTGCCGGGCTGGATGAGGAGCCTGAAGCAGATGACGAACAGGCGCTCCAAGCCTGGCTAGAGGCTTGCCTGGGGCAGTTGGATGCCGACCCGCGCTTTTATACCACCCAGGCGGCGGTGGATGATTTGGAGCAGGTGCGCCAGGCGTTGGGCTATGGCCAGATCAATCTGTATGGCATCTCTTATGGCACGCGGGTGGCGCTGACGTATATGCGCAGTTATCCCCACAATGTGCGGGCGGCCATTTTAGATGGCGTGGTGCCGCAAGACGAGGCGCTTGGCACAAGCATTGCCAGCGATGCCCAAAAGGCGCTGGATGCCATCTTGGCTCGCTGCGTTGCCGATGCCGATTGCAACCAGGCCTTTCCAGACCTGTCGGCTGCCTTGGAGGCCCTCTTGCAGCGCGTGGAAAAAGAGCCCATCACGCTGACGATTGAGCATCCTGCCACCGGCCAACCGACGGAGCTAAAGTTCACGCGAGACAGCCTGGGTGTCGTCATTCGGCTCTTTAGCTATAACCCCGAAACAGTGGCCTTGTTGCCTCTCCTCATTTACGATGCGCAGACCACCGGCGACTTTAGCCGCATAGCGGCGCAGTCTCTGCTCGTCTCGCAACAGCTGGAGGGCAATCTTGTCATAGGGATGCACCATTCGGTCGTGTGCGCCGAAGATGTTCCTTTTTATGTTCAGCAGGGCAGTTTTGTGGGAGATGTAGAGGCAGAAAAGCGAGCCTACCTGGGCGAATTTTACCGCGACCTGGAAAAAATTTGCGCCTATTGGCCTGCCGGCCAGGTTCAGCCGGAATTTAAAGAGCCGGTCAGGTCCGATACGCCGGTGTTGTTACTTTCTGGCGAGATTGACCCGGTAACGCCGCCGGCCAATGCCGAGCAAGCTGCCAAGACATTGACCCATAGCCTGCACGTGGTCGCGCCCGGCCAGGGCCACGGCGTCATTTTGCGCGGCTGCGTGCACAGAGTGGCGGCCAGTTTTATTGAACAGGGCACGGTTGACGGCTTGGGCACCGACTGCGTCAAAGCGATGGAACCGCCGCCTTTCTTTCTCAGCTTTACAGGCTCGGCGCCATAGCAGGCTGTCGGAGAGCGGGTTGGTAGGCTCGTAGTGCGCGCACTACGAACGGCCCTCTCCGACAAGCTCCTAGAGGGTATTATCGAAAATAGGCAGCATATCAAGAGGGGTTTTGATCAATGATCCAAGTTCATGCTCTTTACAAATCGTTTGGAAAGATCTGCGCCTTGCAAGGCGTCAGCTTTAGCGCGTCTGATGGGCAGATTACGGGGCTGCTGGGGCCGAATGGCGCCGGCAAGACCACCACGCTGCGCATCCTTTACACTGTGCTCAAGCCCGATAGCGGGCAGGCGACCGTAGATGGCTATAATGTGCTGACCGACGCGCGCCAAGTGCAGCGCCGGATTGGCGCGCTGCCCGATAGCCACGGCCTCTACCCCCGCCTCACTGCGCGCGAAAACATTCGCTACTATGGCCGGCTGCATGGATTGCAAGGGAATGCGCTCGATGAAAAGATAGACTATTTGGTTGCGCTGCTGGAAATGCAACCGATCATAGATCGCCGCACCGAGGGCTTTTCACATGGCGAGCAGCTCAAGGTGGCCATTGCCCGGGCGCTGGTGCACGGTCCGCAGAACGTCTTGCTCGACGAGCCGACCAACGGGCTGGATGTGATGAGTACCCGCAACATGCGCGCCTTTATTCGCCGCCTACGCGACGAAGGCAAGACGGTGCTCTTTTCCAGCCACATTATGCAAGAAGTCTCGGCCTTGTGCGATTACATTGTCGTCATCGCCCGCGGCCAGGTGGTTGCCAGCGGCACCTCCGATGAATTGAGGCAGCAGACCGGCCAGCCGAACCTGGAAGACGCTTTCGTGAGCGTGATTGGAACAGAAGAGGGGTTGGAGTGATGATGATGTTTAGGGGAACAATAATGGAGCGCATTTACGTCATCTTTGCCAAAGAAATGGTAGACAACCTGCGCGACCGCAGAACGCTGGCCGGGGCGCTGTTCTACCCGCTGCTTGGCCCCTTGCTGATGGCCCTGATGTTCACAGTGTTGGGGCGCACCATCTCTACCCAGACTGAAAAGCTTTTGCTGTTGCCGGTGGTGGGCGCAGAAAATGCCCCCATGCTGGTCCAATTCCTGGCGCAGAATGGGGCAGAAATTCAACTTGCCCCGGCTAACCCAGAGGCCCAGGTGCAAGCCGGCGACCTGGATGTAGTGCTGGTGATTTCAGAGGACTATGAAGAGGCGTTCACTTCTGGACAGCCGGCCACGGTGCGCCTGATTGTGGATGATTCGCGCCAGTCGGCGGCCGTTCCCAGACAGCGGGCGCGCGTGCTGCTGAGGGCGTACAGCCGGCAAATCGGCGCGCTCAGGCTTTTGGCGCGCGGAATTGACCCCGCAGTTATAGATGCGCTGGCCATTGAAGAGATGGATGTTTCTACCCCCCAAAGCCAGGCGGCTTTGTTTCTCAATATCTTGCCCTACTTTATCATCTTTTCGATCTTTATGGGCGGGATGTATTTGGCCATAGACACCACCGCCGGCGAGCGAGAGCGCGGTTCGCTCGAGCCGCTGCTGATCAACCCGGTGGCCCGCAGCGAAGTGGTGTTGGGCAAGCTGGGCGCAACGCTGGTCTTTACCATCATCGCGGTGGTAGAAACGCTGCTTGGCTTTTACGTGATGTTGAACGTCTTGCACACCGAGTCGTTTGGAGTCAAGATTATCGTCGGCCTCGATGTGATGTGGGCTGTCTTTCTGATTGCCTTGCCCATGGCGCCGCTGGCCGGCGCACTGCAAATGATTGTGGCCTCGTTCAGCCGCAGCTTTAAAGAAGCCCAAAATTATCTTTCGTACATATCGCTCGTTCCGGCGCTGCCTGGGATGGTGCTGGCCTTTATGCCGATAAAGGTCAAATTGTGGATGATGCTCATCCCCACTTTTGGGCAGCAATTGCTCATCAACCAGGTGATGCGCGGCGAGCCGGTTGACTCGCTCAATGTCCTCGTTTCGGTCGCCATCACGCTGGTCGTGGGAGCTGTGCTGGTGGTGGTGACCATGCGGCTATACGAGCGCGAGCGGGTTTTGTTTGGGCGCTGATAGACCCAGCTTACCCTCCCGCAGGTTGCAAATTTGACTGCCAGAGTGAACTGACAATCTTGGTAAGTTGCACTGGCTTATCCGAAAGTCTTCAAACCTGCGGGAGGGTGGGTAGTTAGGGGCGGAGTTTAGGCCTGCAGCAGAGAGCGTGTGGGCGGCGGGGCAAGCTGGCGGCTGGCCCACCAAAACACCAGCATGCCTGCCAGGTCGCATGCCAGGTCGTCAAACCCGGCCGCGCGCACAGGCGAGAGGGCTTGCAGCGATTCTTCGGCCAGCGCGAACGCAAAGGGGATGACAATCGCCAGCGGAATCGCCCAGCGATTGAGGTATAGGGCGCGCCCCCCCAACCACAAGTTCAGCCAAAAGGCGATTGAGCCGAACAAGGCAAAATGCAGCGCCTTGTCGGCCATAGGCCAGCGCAAAAGGTGGGTGGGCAAAATATAAAGATACGCCATTTGCGTCACCACGCACACCACGGCCACCTGCGGCCACAGCAGCCAGCGCCAGGGAGCTTGGTCGGTGTGTGGTGCTGCAATCAGGCCATAACAGGCCGCGCCCACCGCTGCTCCCAAAACAGCCCCGCCCAGAATGTCCGAAGGATAATGATGTCCCAGGCACACCCGGCTCAATGAAATGAGGCAGGCGGCCAATAGCGCCAACCCTTGCCAATCTCGCCGCCGGTAGCTCAGCATCAAGACGGCCGCCACGCCAAAGGCTGCCACGGCGTGCCCGCTGGGATATGAGGGAAAGATGGGCATGGCCATCACCAGCCGCACATGCTCTGGCCGGGGACGCAGGGCCAGGAATTGCAAAATCAGCGTCAAGGCCAGGCCCACTGTCAGCGAGGCGAGAATGGCTGCGCCAACTCGCCGCTGTCTGGCAAGGATCAAGACCACTCCCAACCCCGGCAATAGCCAAAGGCTATAGGTGAACCCCACCATCAAAACATCAAGGATGGGATGGGCCAATGTTTGGTTAAAGAAAACAAGCAAAGTATTGTCCATATTGAATCTCTATAGAGTATTACCTGTGTGAAACTATAACGACCGCGAGGATGGTTGTAACCACGGAGACACGGAGAGCACAGAGCAAACCTCCGTGTCTTTTGTGCCCCTGTGGTAAAAATTCAGTTGCGGGTAGTGTGCCGCGCTATGCAATGGCTTGTGTTACGCAGAGGATTCATGGAGGAAAAGATTTTCTCTGTGTATCTTTGTGGCATGCACAATAATGAGTCAGCGTATCACGCCGCGCACTATTACTTGCCCATCGCCCCACTCGGCAAAAGTAAAACGAACGGGCAGCCGCTCGGCGCGGCGCAACTGCGCCTGGAGTTCATTCTCGATCGCCTTGCGGATGGGGCCGGGGATGGGCAGGCTCAGTTCCAGGATGTCTACCACCGGCAGGCCGTCTTGCAGCGTGACGCGCGCCTTGCCGCCCACGTGCACCCGCAGCCCGGCAATGGTGGCATCGCCTTCGCCGCCCACGTAATCGGGTGTGATGGTCACTTTGGGATGCTTGAACGGGATTTGCGGATATTGCTTCAGATACCACGTGATGGTCTGTTCGGCTTCCAGCTCGGTGAGTGTGACCTCCCAGCTTTCGCCCGAATGGTCGCCAGAGCGAATGTATTCCAACAAGGTCACTACTTCTTCATCGCGGATCGCCTCAACCACATAAGGTTTTTGTGTGCTGTGCATCGTCATCACCCATGCCCAAGTGTAAAGATTGGCGCTAATGAAAGCCAGTGCCACCCAAAAGTTGAGCCGTTTCCAAAAGCTTTGCTTGCCCAGTTTCATGCTTTCCTTCTTCCCTTCTTCTTCATCCCTCCTCACTCATCCCTGTTCTTCCCCTACTTTATCAAAAGCTGCAAGCCCGCAATCCCCGCCGGCACAATAGCCACCAGGCAAGCCAGCGCCCAGATGGCAAGCGTTCTATCCGAAAGTGAAAATTCAAGTGTTTCCCCTGGCTCAGTCTCGGCAGGGGTGTGCAGGTCCCTTTGCGCCGTGCTTCGCCCTATCCATAGCGTGGCCAATCCCAGCACCATCAACAGAGCCAGCAGCGTGCCCGCCGCCGAAAACCCCAACACGTCAAGGTCTGGTGGCAGTTCGCCAAAGAACTGCGCGCCCGCCAGCGTAATGACCAGCAGCGAGCCGCCGTTCCACAAGGCGTGCATCCCGGCGGCTGCCCCAAAGCGAATGAACCACCTGGGCCAGGCGTTAGCTTCGTTTCGCAAAATATCGCGCCAACCCAACCCCACCAGCCCGGCTCCCAGCGGGTGAATCGCGCCGCCCAATGCCCTCACTACCAAAATCCCCGCCCAAAAGCTAAACCCCATGCCGGCGTAAATGACGTTCTCCAAAGCGGCAAAGCCTGCCCCGGCCATGGCCGCCACCAAAAAAGCATCTCGGCGAGAGAGATAGCGCATGAGCGGCAGCGTGACCAGCGGCTTGGCAAATTCTTCGGCCAGCGGCGCAATGATGGCAAGCTGCACAAAGAGGAAAATAAAGCCGGGGCTGGTGATGGCCTTGGCCACCTGCTCGCCTGCCAGGGCGTTTAGCGCAGTGTTCACGCTTTGGGTCATGACCGTTGCCAGGCCAGAAACCAACGCCAAAACGATGACGGGCAGCAAGATTTCCAGCAGCAGCGCAATGATCACGCCGGCCGTGGCCCCACCGGCAAAGGCCAGCACGCCGCGCCGCCACGTCAGTCCCTCTGCGCGCATGTTGGCAAACCAGGAAACGGCCAACAGCGGCGGCAGAGCAGCGGCAATCAACAGGATGGGTGGGAAGAATAGGCCGGGCGCAAAGTCGGCGCTGTAAATGAGCAGGCCGACGGCGACGAAAAAGCCAAACAAGCCGGCCAGCATCCAGGCGGGGGGCAGGCTTTGTGGCCTCGATGGCTTGTGGTGCAGCGAGCGAAAAGCGTGCCAGGCGGCGGTTAGTCCCGCGCCCGTGGTGAATAGGGCCAGTGTGAGGCTAAAAATTCCCACGCCGGTGGCTTCAGGCTCGCCTTCCAGCACGAGCAAGGGCACCACGCAAGACAAACTCATCACGAACGGCAAGCCCAGTGCAGCCCAGGCTACCCCGGCGATTATAATGATTTTCTTTAGCCAGGCTGGCATCGTCCTCATTCCCACGTTTCCAAAGTTTCTCGCCACGCTTTAATGTCTTCCAGTTTCCGTTCAATGATCAGAGCCGCCACAACAATGAGCAAGCCGATCATCCCAAATACAATCCACTGATTAATAGATCGCAGCGAGTTGATCAATTGGGCCACGGTCGCCAAAACCACGCCCATCATTCCGGTGTACAAAAAGCGCCGCAGGCGGCGGGCGCTGCCCCACCAAAAAGCGCCAAAGCCCTCGCCGCCCAGCATCAGCGCATAGCGCCAGCCGAATAGCAGCGTTTGCCAGAAAAGCGAGCCTAGCATCAGCAGCACCGCGGCGTAATCTAACCAGCGCCCCAGCGTCTTGTTGCCGCGATTAGCTTCCAGGTACGCAATGCCCAGCAGGTAGACGCCCGCCGGCATGGCGTACCATTGCACCCGCGCCGCGCCATCCCATTGCTGCACATAAAAGGCGTGAATCATCCAGGCTGCCAGCAGCATCCCCACGGCAACATAGCCCAGCCGCAAGCGCCGATGGTTAAAAGCCGTTCCAATGTACAGCAGGCCCAGCAGCGCGAGCACCCCCACCGCCATTTGCGCCGTGGGCATTTCTACAATTTCTCGGAATGAAAAACCCAGCATGGCCCGCAAGGTCCAGCCCACCAGGTCAATGCCCAGCACGGCCGCGATGAGCAAAACGCCAAAAGAAAGCCCCAGCCCCACTCTTTGTAACGGCAGTTCCCATACATCTGCAATGCCAGCCATTCCTGCCTCTTGCCCCCTGCTTCTTGCCTCCTGCTTCCTGTTTCTTGCAAACGTCAACCCATACCCAACCAGCCCATACGCCAACGCCAGATAGGCCAGCGCCACCGGCAGGCCCTCGATGGGGCCTTTGAGCGTAGAAAGCCATTGCAGCAAAGATACAATCCCCAGCACAGTGCTGAGGTAGGGCAGCCAACGCGAGAGCCAGAACGAGGCCATAGCAGCAATCAGCAGCGCGTGCACCAGCGTGACAAACGCCCCCGCGCTGGTCCCACTCAGGCTCAAAGATTGAGCTATCACCAGATCGAATGCTGCCAGCAGATAAAGCGGGCGCGACCAGCCCTCAAGGAATCGCTCAAGGTGAAGCGGCGAATCCTCGCTTCTGCGCCATTCGATGAGCATTGCGATCAGGCTAGTGGCCAGTGTGAGCGGCAAAAATCTGGCGCACGCATAGGCCGGGTAGTGCCACCAACCCAATTCGTCCAGGTAGAAAATCAGCGCCAGGTGCCCAGCCAGCCCCAGCGCCAGCAGCCAAATGCGCAGCCTAAAGCGGTATACGGCCCAGCCGAACAGCGGTATCATCAGCGCCAGGTTAAGTGCCGCCAGGCCAGATTGAAAGTGGGTGAAAAAGGGACTGGCCGCAGCTAACCCAAAACCAAGCGCGTAAAGCGGCAGCGCCCACCAGTGCAGCAATCTATCTGCCAGTGCCACCGCCCAACGAGTGGGCTTGCCCCAGGGAAAGTCTTGCCAATTGCCCAGGCGCGCATCCAACAGCCAGCCAATCGCCAGGGCCGCCAGCGCGCCGGGGAACAGCGCCAAGCCGTGATGTTGCGGCGCGAGCGGCGATTGCTGGATGGTGATGGCATAGGGCACCAACGCCAGCGCGCAAGCCGGTGTCAATAGGAGTGGCTGGCGCAGCCAGGCGGCGGTGATGGTATAGAGCAAGGCCGCGCTGCCATAGCCCCACAGCGCGCCGGTTTTGTCTTGGCTTGAAGGCAGCAGTCCAAAGGCGATCAACGCAAAGCCCAGGGCCAGCGCCGCGGTGCCATAGGCCGGCAATCTGGCGCGGCGCAGCGCCCAGGCCAGCGCCATGTAAATTGCCGCCAGCCCAATCAGCCACCAGCCGTGGCGATTGCCGGGGACGGCGGCTTGATTCAATGCAATCAATAGCGAGACCGGCGCCATCGCCGCCGCCGGGTATACCCACAGTGGATGTCTGAACAGCCGGGCCGAAATCAGCATGAGCAGCGCGTCGTAAAGCAGCGCCAGCGCCAGCAGTGTGGAAAGGTGCGCCACTAGCATCGTGCCGACGATGAGCGATACATAGCCAGTGAGATACGCGGGCAGCGCATAACCGCTGGCAGCCTTGCCCCGCAGACCTTGCTCAAGGTTCCCAACTCTGGCAAGGATAACGTGTTTTAGGACCTGCCCTGTTGCCAGCCCCAGCGGGCCAAAGGCCAACAACATCAGGCCGTAATGTTCGTGCCGGGCGGCAGGCAGCAACCAGCGCAGCAAGTAAACACACCAAATTGGAACCAGCCCCAGCGCGGGGTAGAGGAACTTTGTGTAATTCACAATGGAAACTATGCTGTTTTCCGCACCCTGTAGGCTTGCATCTCTATGCAAGCCGATTGTTAGAGAGCAAAGCTTGCCGTAATCGAGGAGGGCTGCCAGCCCGTAAAGGCCAATGGCCAGCGCGCAGGTGATGCGGCTGGTGGGCGCATGGGCAACACCCCACAGCAGCGAAAACGGCAGCAGCACGTGTGCCACTGTTTTTAGCGGCAGGGCGTATGCCGCAGGGGCCAGGCGGGCTACCAGCAGGTTGCCTGCATACAAAACCCAGGCCAATACCGCCCAACTGATGGCAAACTGGGGCGCGCTAGGCTTGGGCAGCACGAACCATCCCAGGTTGGTCAGGATGGTCCACGGCGCAAACACCAGCAGCGCCGCCAGCCACGCAAAGCGAGCCTGCCTAAAGAGCCGGGCAGAAAGTGCATACAGTCCTGTAATCATCAGCAGCCCCGCCGCTGCCCAAGTTTGCTGCACTCGTCCCCCGCCCAACAAGACGAGATTGCGCACAAGCGCCAGGCCAATCACACCTGCCGAAGCAAGCCAGCCGGCCACCAGCAAGGGACGCCGGTACAGCCGCCAGGCTAAGCGGATAGTGGCTTGCTGGCGTCTTGCGCCCTTCTTTTCCCCTTTCCATTGTAGGGAAGGGGGGCGGGGGGTTAGGTCAGGACGCTTGCACAAGCGATGCAGCGCCCGCTCAGCCAGCACAAAGATAATCACCCCTACCGCGCCTTTGGCTGCCGATGACCCACGCCCCTGGCTGAAAGCGATGGCGACAAATCCCCCGCCGGCCATAATCAGCCACGCCGCCACATGCCCCCAGCGTTCTTTGTAGGTTCCCCAGGCATACAGCCCATAGACCGCCCCCAGCAAAATTTGGTTGATCGCGCCCCACATGCGCATCTCGTCTGTCCAGGCAATGTTGACCAACACGTCGTTGAGCGGGTGTGTGTAAACTCTTGCCAGCACGATCAGGCTCAGCACGTGCGCGGCCAGGTAGAGTGGGGCTAGAAAGCGATGGGTAAAAATAGGCGAGCGCTTGCGCTCGGTCCACAGCCCGGCCAAGATATAAACCGCAACGAGCAGCGTCAGGGCCAGGCTCACCCCGTCGAAGGAAACGCGCAGGCGGTAGAGCAGCAGCCCCATTCCCCACGCCGTCACCAGCCCGCCAGGGGCCAGCTCAAATGATTGCCGTTGGGTGATGGCATCTGCCAGGTAGAGCAGCCCAACAGCCAGCAGGCAGATGGCGGGGGTGAGGCCGTGGAGGTCAATGACAAAGGCTGCAATGGGCGCAGCGACGCTGACCAGCAGCCCCACCGTGTACCACGGCCTGCGATAGTCCCGGTTGAGCTTGCCCAACCGATAGCTGAGCGCCACCAGCCCCCACGCCAGCGCAGCCAACGCCAGCGGCAGGCTGGCATTCAATGGGCCGCGATTGCTAAAGATGACCAGCAGCCATATAGGCAAGGGCAGGGCGGCCAGCCAGTGAAAACGCGCTTGGGCTGCAATCCCCTTTTGAGCTAACGATGTAGCAAAACCGGCCTGGCCGGTGTGCGCCAGCCGCGCGCCCCACGCCGTCAATGCGATCCAGTTGCCCAGTATCAAAGCTGTCAGTTCGCCATTGTATGGATCGCCATTGTATGGAAACAGCGGCGGCAAGAGCGCCAGGAAGGCAATGAGATAGCCGCTTGTGACAATTGGCGCAGCGTATCGCCGGCCGGCATTGATGGCAATGATAATATGCGCAATGGCCAGGCTTGCCCACCCGGGCGAGAGTTGAGACAGACCCAGTTCCTGTTCGAACATGGCAAAGCTAGTAGCTGTGAGCGACAAGATCGAGGCCGCGTAGAGATAGCCGGGCCTTTGCCACAACACAGCGGCCAACACCACTGCGCCACAGAGTACAGCGTGAGTGCTGGCAACCGCCGCGCCGCTCGATAGATCGGTGAACGACCATATTGTAGCTGCCACGAGCAGAAATACACCCCACCCGCTGGCCGCATGTCCGTGCGCCTGCAAGATGGCGTCATCTTTTCGAGCCAACAGCCTGTGGCCGGTGAAAAAGTAGAGCGGCACGAGGATTGCCCAGCCAAAAGCGTGCCAGGCCGGGTTGGTTCCGTTCAGGTTAAAGATGGCTGCCTGGGCCATGTACGTGCCGATGGGCAAGCAAATGACGGTCAGCAATCCCAGGCTGCGGCTGCGGTGGCGGATTGCCCCCCAGCCAAAGATAAAGCTGCCGGCCAGCCAGTTGATGGTCATGGCCGTGTGCAGCGTGTCAAAAGTCTCGCGGCCAATATAGCGCCAACCGAGGGTCAGGGGCATGAGCGCGCCGGCTGTTATCAATGCCAGCGCGCGGAGCGGCTCGGCCAAAATGGGCTTGAGAAACCCGGTTTTTGCGAAAAACCTGGTTTCTTGGTTTGTTGATAAAAGCGTAAAGCACAACGCCAAGGCCGATAGCCCCGCTGTGCGCCAATCGAGCGAGATGCCTAAAAACTGGTGCCCCAGTTCAATCAGCGCCAGCACGGTGCTGCCCCCGGCCACGCCCACCAGGTAGCCAAAGATCTGGTTCCGAATCATCAGCGTGACCACGACATAAGCCGCCAGGCAGATTAGCGAGGTTGCCAGCCAAAAGGCGGGGCCATAATCGGGCGGAATGTCAAAATTGGCATAGACGGTGTAAAAGTCTATGGGAATGAGCAGCGAAGCGATGGCGCTCAGCGCAATGCCCGAACGATACAGGTGGGTTTGGGCGCGAATATACCACCCCATTGCGAAAAAGAGAAGCGTAAAGCCGGTGGGGATGGCCACTCGCAGCGTGGCGGAAAAATCTTTCCAGCCCCACACCACAAACGACAGCGCCGCCGCAAAGAGCAGGAAAATGCCCAGAAAGAGCAGCGCTTGCAGCGTGCGCTCAGAGAGCAAGGTGCGCCACAGGCGGTCGCGCAAGGGGATGGGCGGCGCGGGGGGAGCCGCCGGTGGGGGCGCAATAGCGGGTGCAGCCGCTTGGGGCGCGGCCACAGGAGCCGGCAAAGGCTCCAACCTGGTTTCTAGTTTTTCTTTTTGCTTTCCAAGACGGTCACGCGTTAGGGCCTGCGCCTCTGGTGTGCCAAAGCCCTCGTTTTGGGCCAGGTGGTCAACAGCTTCCAATATAAAGTTGACCAGCCTGAGCCGCTCGGCGTCATCTTGTTGGTAGGTGGGGCGAGGGTGGCCCTCTAATTGTTCGAGCAAACCCTCAATCTGGCCCTGGACTTGCTCGGCCAGTTTTTGGGCGACGGGTGGGTTGACCAGGTTGGCGGCTTGCCACTCGGCCAATTGCTGGCGCAGCGCCTCGCGGCGGAACAAATCAGGCCATGCTTTGGCGGCTTCTTGCTCGGTAAAGGGGCGCAGCCGTAGCCCTAACTTGATTTCAGTCTCGCGCAGGCGCGCGCTATACGCGGCGCTCAACTTTTGCCGGGCCTCGGGCAGCATTTGCCAGGTGGTGATTTCTTTCAGCAGCCATTCGACGTGAGCCAGTTCCTCTACCAGGGCGGGGTCGCTCTGAAATTGGCAATCTGGACAAGGCTCGGCTGGATTATGATTTGGCCGGTCACAACTTGGGCAGCGCATAATTCCTCTTATCCTCCCGCAGGTTTCCGAGCCTGTGGGAGGGTAGGCTGATTATGATTGTAGCACAAAAGACGCCTGGCGGGCAATGGGTGTTCCTGACGCTATTGGGCGCTTTGCCTCCTCTAGCCTGATGATTTGCAAGATAAAGCTGCCGCACGCTTTGCGCCATGCGGCAGCGGCAAGCATCGAGTTACCTGCCTACGAGTTTCGAGGCGCGAACTGCTCCAACCTGGCAATCTGCAAAACGAATTTGCGGCACAGCCACAGCGGGATAATGCCAAACACGCCAAAGGCGCAGTCGAACAATCGCCAGTAAAAGGGAATGCCCCGCAGCGGTCCGCAAATCAACGCCAGTGGAATGACGAGCATGCACGCTACCATCCCAAACTCGATCACCCAGATATTTTTCACCGGATCCCTCAGCGGCCCCCAAAATGCAACCGCGATGACAATGTGGGCAAACGCCAACCAGTCGGTGCCGTAGGCGATAAAGGGATAGTGGCGGTACATGTATTGCAATCCTTCGTTGACATGCGCAATCCAGGCTACCATGGCCGGCCACAGCGTCACCAGCGGCGAGCTGGACACGATGCGGTTGAGCAGGTCCACCTCCCATTCTAGCGGCAAGGCCGTCAGTCCGCTGAGGGCCAGCGCGACGATGAAAAAGACCAGCAAGGCTCTGACTCGCTTGTAGAGCGTGTCTAGGTGACCGGCACTTGCCAAGTGCCGGTCACCTGAGTGGATATTCATCTTGCCTCCTTTATTTGAGGATGAGTTGCCAACGGTCCCGATCAGGCAAGTATTGATATATTCCATTTCCTCTTATGGCGTACAAGATGCCGTTTGTCCCTTGAATTATATATGAAGGATCAAACTCTCTTTTGGAGGCTCCGTATTCTCGCCAACCTGATGATGTCCAACGAAAGAGTCCGTGCGTACATCCGGCCCAAATACTCCCATCACTTGTTTCCAGAAATGTCCTAGCTCTAAAGCAAGCTGGAGACCGTGGATAGGCTGTCCATTCTCCATCGGCCCAACTGGCAAGATCTTCTGAAGTAGAAGCCCAAATAGTTCCATCCCTCGTTTCATAAAACTTTTCCACTAGGAGCCCATCCGGGTCAGGATAACCTAGACTACTCCATCCTTGCCATGCAATTCCATCCCAGTGGCTGGCACCGCGACGAGTTCCAACCCATATCGTGCCATCACGAGCGACCAACATACTCTCGACTCTGTTGTTAGCCAGCCCATCAGTAGTAGTATAATGAGTCATCTTCCCAGATTGTAGCCGGATGACGCCATCCTGAAACAGCCCAAACCACAGACTGCCATCTTGTCCTTCAACAAGTGTCGTGCCCGGAAGATCAACCTGCATACTTGTCCATTGTTGGCTGGTCTGGTTCCAAGACTTGAAGCCATCCCAGGTAGCTATCCAAATGGCGCCACCGGCCGTCTGTCCCATATCGAGTATCCATCCACCGGGTATCCATTCGCGTGACAGTTTCAGCCCAGCCACTTCCTTCACCTCAACACATTTCCCCGACTCCAAACGCCATAGACTGTCTCCATAGGCCCAAACCTGGCCTTCTGAAGAAGCGAAAAAGCCCCTAATCCCATCACACTCGAAATTGCGATTCACGATAGCCTGCCGTTCAGTATCCCAACGAATAGTCCCAAGCGAGCCTGCCATCCACAAGTAACGATCTCCTTCCCACCCAAGCACAGTTATGGATTGTAGCTGCCGGGCAGTTAACAGCTTGTAACCTATCCAGAGGCAGCCGAAAGCGATGGCTAGCACAAGCCCCATTACCAGAATGATCTTTGTTGTTGTGCCCTTCATGGCGGAACCTCGCACAAAACTGAAAAAAACGCACACAACTGTAAACTCAGTGTCCTCTGTGTCTCTGTGGTAAAAACTCAGGTTGTAATTTGTTGAGTGGCAAAGAACCCCTGAGTGGGCAGCGCCTCGGTTTGGGCGACTGTCTGGCTGCTGTTCACAGGGATATTGCCTGTCAGCCGGTTCAGTCCATAGTGCCCGTTGAGTGCGGTGGAAAGCACCAGCGCGCCAGGGCGCAGTTGGGCCAATCCCCGCAGCCAACGCGCCAATGCCGCCGCCGGCGAGTGCAGCTCGCGCCACAGGCGGGTGTGGGCCGCTTCCAATTCTTCTGGCGTCATTTGCGCCGGGTAGTAACTGGCTCCATAGCCGGTATAGTATGCCCAATCGCGCTCCAGCAAGATGCGCCTGGCTTGCAGCATTTCGTCGTACAGTTGTGTGCCGTAATAGGGCGTGAGGATGCTGAGGAACGGCGCGTCAATTTCCAGCGCGCGCACCTGCTCAATCAGATTATCTACGCTGGCAACCGTGTCGCTATCAAAGCCGATGATCAGCCCGGCCATCACCGCGATGCCGCGCTCGTGCAGCTTGCGGATTGCTTGGTGGTAATGCTCAATCTTGTTGTGCTTTTTGCCCACACTTTTTAACGCTTCCGCGTCGAGCGTTTCGATGCCCAAAAAGACGCCCACGCAGCCGCTATCGTGCATCAGCATGAGCAATTCGTCGTCTTCGGTCAAATCCAGGCTGGCCTGTGTCAGCCACCATTTGCGCAAGGGCATCATTTCGCGCAGCAGCGCCTTGGCATAGCGGCGGTTGGCAGTGAGATTGTCATCCCAAAACCAAACCAGCTTGTTTTGCAGCCAGCCCGCAAAGCGCGGCGCGGCAATATCGCGGATTACCTCATCCAGCGGGCGCGTGCGAAAGCCCGGATTGATGGTGGGCGTGGCGCAAAACTTGCAGTGGTAGGGGCAGCCGCGCGTGGCCTGCAAAACGTGCGGCACGGTAAAGGCCGGCTCGATCAGGTCGTAGCGCGGCGTGGGCAGCCCCGCCAGCTTGTGCGCCTTGTCTGTCTGGTAAACGCGCTGGGGCCGCCCGCGCCTGAAATCGGCCAAGACTTGTTGCCACAACAACTCGGCCTCGCCAATGACGACAGCATCAGCGTGGCGCAAGGCTTCTTGGGGCAAAAAGGTCACATGCGGCCCGCCCATCACTACCCGGATGCCGTGGCGGCGATATTCATCGGCCAGGGCATAAGCGTGCAGCGCAAAGCCGGTGGGAAAACTGAGCGCGGCCAGGTTCACGCCGTCGGCGTCGTCTTGCTCTGCATCTACCGGGCAAACCTGCTCGTGGTGCAGGGTCACCTCGCACCAATCCGGCGCGAGCGCCGCCAGGTGCGCCAGCGTGAGTGAGGGCACAAAATGCTGGTCGCCGCGGCGATAGCGGCTGGTCCAACAGTTGACGATTTTAATTTTCATTTTGTACCCCCTAGCTTTTTTGAGAGTGATCGAATTTTGACTTGTTGCAGAATCACGCTGGCAATCAGCGCCAGAGTGAATGCAGGCCAGATGATGACGAAAATCCAGACATTGATGGCCTCGTAGGTCATGCCCAATAGATTGGCCAAAAAGACCAGCAAGAGAACACATTGATTAAAAATTACATCTATCATGGGTTACCTCACTATTTGATTTTATAACTGATAAAAGCATTCGTTCAACCTTTTCCGCTTGAGATGAATGGCTGCCTCCGCCGGCCAGGATGTTTTCTAATAGCGGCAAAAAGCTGGCTACCCGTTTGACCCGAATGACCCAATCCCATAGCGGCTCAAATTTTTTCCAGCCGGCTGTATAGGCCAGATGCCGCAATTGTCCAGGCAGGCTATCTTTTGTAGCGGCGGCTTTTACTATAGACCCCCACCGGTAAAAGTTTCGGTATGCCTGCCAGTAACCAGCCTCTAGCGTTTCAGGCGTCATTTTGGCTGGCCGGTAGACAACGTGCCGGGTGTCATAGAAATCCCAATTGGTTGAGGTGATGCGCCCCGCTGCTTCCATGCGCTGGTGCAGCGCTGTGCCGGGGTAGGGGGTGAGGATGTGAAAAGTGGCGGTTTCGACCCCCTGCGCAATGGCCCACTCGACGGTGCGTTCGAATACGCTCTCGTCGTCCTCGTCCATCCCAAAAACGAAACTGGCATTCACCATCACGCCCAAATCGTGCAGGCGGCGGATGGCAGCAGTATAGTCTCGATTGATGTTTTGGTGTTTGCGCTGCGCCCGCAGGTTGGTCGTGCTCAGCGTTTCAAAACCAACAAACAAACTGCGCAGACCGCTCTTGGCGGCTTGTTCAACCAGGTCCGCTTGCAGCACAGCTTTCACGGTGGCGGCGGCCTGCCATAATCGTCCCATTCCCTTCATCCCATCGAACAAAGCCGCTGCAAAATGCGGATCGCCAAAGAGGTGGTCGTCTAAAAAGTACAGGTGACGCCCCGGCAGACGCGCAATTTCGGCCAGCGCCGTCTCAACCGTTTGCGTGTAAAACGATTTGCCGCCCTTGTAAAAAGCTTTTTTGTAACAAAAGTCGCACACGTGGGGGCAGCCTCGCGATACCACAATTGAATTGGGCACAAGATATAAATGGCGCTTGATCAGGTCGCGCCGGGGGCGGGGCGCGCCGGCCAGCGTGCGCGTTTGCGAGCGATACACCTTGCCGGGGTGCCCTGCGCGCAGGTCGGCCAGGAAAGCCGGCCACGTGTCTTCACCTGGGCCGAGGAAAATCGTATCGGCGTGCTGGGCGGCCTCTTGAGGCAGCGAGGTGACGTGCAGCCCACCCATCGCCACATGCGCGCCTTTGCGCCGATAATGGTCGGCCAGCTCGTAAGCGCGGTAGGCCGAAGTGATGTAAACCTGGATAGCTACCAGGTCTGGCTCGTCATCCAGGTCTAGCGCTTCGACGTGCTCGTCTTGGACGGTGATCTCGTCATCGTCGCGCAGATAGCCGGCCAGGGTTGCCAATCCCAGCGGCGGAAAGAGTGAATACTTGATCGGTCGCCAGAATGGGCTGGTGGCTTCGGTCAGAGCGGGCAAGATCATTTTGACCTTCACTGGGGGCACTCCTTTGCGTATAATGGGATGAACATGGATGTTGTTGACACTCTACAATAAGCAGGCCGCTTTGTCCAAGTTTTGAGGTGGGCAAGTTAAGCACTCAGGTGCTTGACGGGGTGCGCATCAACGAGTATGGTGGTAGTATTATGTTTATGGGGGCATTATGATTATGGATATCATGGGCATTATGCGCCGAATATTGATAGTGTCTTATTGTGTCATCGCCGTAATGCTTACCTGGCCCATTCTGCTGCTCAACCTGCGGATGTATTATCCAAGCAGCGCGGAGTATGCTTATGACCGCGTGGGCAGTGACGTGGTGCCGCAATTGAATTTCATCGGCTCGGCATTAAAAGCCGGCGCGGGCGAGCAGATGCAAGGCTTGTTTCCCGAAGGCTACTTTTTCACGCACGCGCTGTATGGATTAGGTTGGGTTGAGGTAGGCTTGCGGCAGCCGGACGGGGCGCCTTTGCGCGCCGAGGCGCTGCAAAAAGCGCGCTGGACCTTGGAGCGGCTCGATTCGCCCGCCGGGCGCGCGGCGTTTTCTGCGTCGCTTGACCCGCCCTATGGCGTGTTTTACGTAGGCTGGAGCAGTTGGCTGCGCGGCGGCGCGCTGATGTTGCAAGCGCCCAATGAGCGTGACCCAACCGAGGCGACGCGCTTTCAGGCAGATTGCGCCGCGCTGGCCCAGGCGTTTGATGCCAGCCCCACGCCGTTCCTCAGCGCCTATCCGGGCCAGGCCT
>JBGSMF010000260.1:0-5156 GCA_041740315.1 Thermoflexales bacterium | reverse complement strand
CCCGCACACAAAGACAACTTTGAACTCTAGCCCTTTGGCGCTGTGTAAGGTGCAGATTTTGACTTTGGGCGTTTTGAGGTTCAGGTTGTCTTTCATTACCTGATACGGAATATGGTCTTTGCCAAGCGCCTGGGCAATCTGTTTGACATTGTTGTGGTGGCGCTGAAAGACGGCAATATCCTGGGGTTGATAGCCTTGTCCAAGAAGGTTGGCGATCTCGGCGGCGATGGACTGATATTCTTGATGCGGCGAGTCAAAGGAAAGCAGCACAGGCACAAGTCCGTGCCTAAAGTGATCGTACTGATCATCGGGGTTGATGATGCCATCACCGGCATCGCGCAAATCGGCAGCAATCGTTGGGCTATCGCGGATGACATCTAGAGCCACGTCCACAATCTCGCGAGTGCTCCGGTAAGAACGGTTGAGCACAAAGCTGTTGTGACGCGTAATGCCTAGCCCCAGTTCTTTCCACGTGAAATCACGGCGGTAAATCCTTTGCGCGCCATCGCCAACGATGAAAACCATGTTCGTTTCCGGCTTGACCATCTCAAAGGCTACCCGAAACCAGGAAGGGGCAAAATCCTGGGCCTCGTCAATCAACACGGCATGATACTGGTGAGGCTTGATTACGCCTTGCTCCATCGCGCGCAACACTCTGTTGGGAATATCCGCCCAATCGCACAAGTTGTTTTTCTTTAAATGTTGCTGGTACTGGACAAACAAATCGTAAACGGCCTGGCGTTTCTGCCTTTCATCTCCTCCCAATCCTCGCCCGCGCCCTACCCGCTTTACCTTGTCGGGGTCTAGATATTCATTCCAGCTTTGATAGTGCAGCCGCTGCTTGATCCAATCAAATTCCTGGCACAGAAATTCAGGGGTGAAAGTATTGACGCCTGTTTTATCCAGAATGCTTTTGATCAAGCCTTTGCAACTGCTCTCATCCTGGGGATTACTAAACATGTCAAGCGGAGATAACAAATCGTAGCACCACCTGTGGAAATTTGCGATTTTGACGCGCGCCGGGTCTCCACCAATTTGCTCAAAAATCTGACGCATGTATCCCACCAGCGACTTGTTGTACGTCAGCACCAATACACGCCAGTTTGGATTGACTTCACTGATAAACTTGGCTCGATTGAGCAGGATCAGGGTCTTGCCACTACCCACAGCCCCCCTCACCAATTTGGCCAGCGGCTCCCTGGCAATCCGCTGCGCTTCTGGGGGAAGGTAAATGTCAAGATGGCTGATATTGATTTGTTCAGGGTCAAGGAGTTTGAATTGTGTGCCAGGAACTCGGATTTGAGGGTACAACATCCACTTGAGCGTCTCGAGTTGTTCCTGGGATAGCGCCGCCTTGAACACGGCCGCCTGCAAAAATCGCCCAGCCAGGTCATCCGCCAGGTCATCTTTTAAAAGAACCTGCTTTTCGTTGACCACACGGCCCAGACCAGAGGATTGCCACTGTTCGCGAGTAATGTTTGGGAAAGCTACAAGCGCAGATGTGGAAAAAGCCAATCGCCCCTTATGCGTTCCTCGTGTTTTGAGCAATGAGCGATACACATCAGGATCGGTTTTTTCATAACTCTCAATGTGGTCCCTGAGGGCAAGCATGTGTTCCCTGGCCTGCTTCTCAGGGTTGGTGCGCACCGAGATAGTCTCTCCTTCGTATATCTCGAATATGTCTTTGCTTGCGCTGCGGATGCCCCTGATGCTCCAATCCTTGACTTCTACCACGACCAATCCGATTGTGCTGCCCATCACGACAAAATCAGGATAGCGGCTCATTTTTTTGCCAAAGAGCGTTGGCTCGAACCAAACAAAATAACCGTCAGGAAGATGGTGTTTGAGGGCGTTGAATACAACCCGCTCGCCTGGCGTACAGTTATCGGGGGCGTGCTCGTAATTCATCAGGGCCATAAAATAAATTATATCACTATTTTCTTTTCACAAAATATATGCCACCCAAACTCCATTCCTGCGCAAATCCTTGCCGAAAGCAAGCCTGAACAAAAAAAAGAACCCCACGGGTATGCACCGTGGGGTCTCTTACCTACAACGAAGCAAATTGAACCCACGCAAGATAACAGGAACCAATCTACAACTTCCAGTTATCCGCCGGGCTGGCTTTGGCGTGAGCATTCGCACAATGTTTTTACACTTCCGGCAATAGTTCCCATTGTCACTCTCCACCCTTTTGCCCTAGAGCGGCAACGGCAGCGCGCATTGCCCCACGTCCTGCATCCTGGATATATCCCCGCATCACCGTCTCGGACTTGTGGCCGGTCTGTGCCATGATGTCGCGCGATTCGACACCGGCGTTAGCAGCCTCGGTGATAAAGCCGCTGCGCAAGCTGTGCCCGCTGAATTGAGCCGGGTCGAGGCCAGCTGACTGGGCGGCCCGCTTTATGATACGAGCCACGTTCTGGTCGGTGAGGCGGCCATCCATGACATTACCCCATCGGTCAATGCGTCGAAATATAGCTCCCCCGCACACCTGGGCGGCCAGTAGCCATTCGCGCAAGGCGCAGGCCGGGCAGGTCTGGTCGTTGGGTATTTCCGGGATGATCTTGACCATCCCAGCACCTTCCTGGTCTGTCTTGCTGTGGCGAAGGGTGACAGTGATCCGGTCAGGCAAGAGTTGGAGGTCTTGTACGTCCAGCGCCACAAGCTCAGAACGGCGGAAAGCGCCGGCGTAACCCACAAGCAAGATGGCTCGGTCGCGCTTGCCCCGTAGGGTAGTGGGGAGGGTGGCGACAAGCTGTTCCAAGACACTGTGTGTTATGGGTGCTTTCTTGTCTGGCGCTGTACGCCTGGTGCGGCGAATACCTTCCACAACCAATTTGACTCGCTCAAATGTGGTTGGGTCCGCAAGGCCAGCCATCCTATGACCTGACGAGATAGCCGCCAATCTGACCTCGATGGTTGACACCTTGGCTTCCGTCAGTGAGACGACGTACTCGATAATTGTTTCTGGCGACGCTGGCAGCGATTGCCGGTTATTGAGCTTGGCATAGTATTCAAAATCTCTCCAAGCTGCTTTATATGCGCGCTTTGTGTTTTCTGATTTTGAGTGGCGCGCGTACTCTAGCGCGTGGGCGCTGAGCACGTCATTGTCAGAAGTTGTCAATGATTGATAATGCCCCTTGTCGGTAGTTACAATTAGTTCAAGTTTTGACCCTACTTTTTTCTGCTCGCTTAACATTTTGACCTCCGTTGTTTTACGCGCGTAAAACTTGGTAACCGTGGCCATTTTTGTTGAGGCGGCCGGCGGCGGTTAGCTCGTCAATGTAGCCCGATACAGTGCTTTTGCCCTTTCCAATCGCCGTTCCGGCCTCGGACAGCGAGGCGTTCGGATGTTCGATCAGGTACGAGACGAGGGCGTTCAAGGCAGCCTGTTTCGATGCGGCCCGTTCGGCATTGACCGTTTGAAGGGCGTTCGCGGTCGGAACCGAGGCCGGTTCGGTCCGTTCGGACTGTTCCGGTATGGCTAGCCGTGCCCCAGCCCGTTCAGCGCGGCGAACGGCAGCTTGAACGTCCGTGCCAATGATCTCGGACAGAGCCAGAACGATGAGCGAGATCAGGCCGGTGGAAGATAGGCCAATGATGGCCTGGAGCACATCCAGGCGGGCGACGTTCTGTACGGTGAGCCGCGCGCCCTCACTGACGGCAAAGCCTGATGCGATATTTGCCAGCGCCGAGACGCCCACAACACTGACAAGAACAAACAGGAAAAAACCAACGCGCTGGTTGGCCCTGCGCAGATCACCGATGCGCAGGCTGAGCGACACGACTGCCAACTCGATGCCAAGGGCAGCGACATAGCCAATGGCAAGCGGGCGGACATAGATAGAGAGCAACTCGCCAGTGTGTGCAAAGGTGTAGGCAAGCAGGCTAAAGAGAGCAATTGTTCCAGTTGCGATTTGAATTTTTTGATTCATGATATTCCTCCAAGTTGTCAAGCTGTCAAAGTCGTCAAAGATGTCAAGTTGTCAGGCTGCCCCCTACCCTGCAATGCCTCGACAAGATTGACAAGTTGATGAGTAGGACGGCGGGTGCTGCGAAAGCCCTTTTGGAGCCATCCGCGCTGCTCCCAAGAGCGGGCCAGGTCACGCGCCTTGTGCTGAGAGAGAGACAAGATGCGCTCGATGTCTTCATTTATCAGCTTGCCATTAGTGACAGCAAAGATGGCAAGCTGGCGCTCGCCCTCTGATAGAGCTGGACGCGGCTGGGTGTACGCAACATGCTGCGCCCCACCGCATGCCCCCACTACGAGCGATTTGTCTACCCAGAAGGTTTGCAGCTCTGTGATGGCACCATCAATGCGGACTAGGGCGCGTCCCGGGACCGTAAGCCGTTCGGCGCCCCCCTGCCCTAGCACGACCTCACTCTGGCGGCGGGTGGCGCAGCGGAACTGCACCCGCGTGCGGAGTTGGTTTGTGATGCGGGTTGGGAGCAGGTCGGCCTTGAAATCTTGACCGGCCAGCACGAGCGTCATTCCAAACTTGCGGCTGCGCTGGGCAACCTGGGCCATCAGGTTCTGCGTGAAATAAGAGTGCCGGCCAGCAGCTTCGGCCAAGGCTGTGAACTCGTCAAAGACCGCGACGATCCACGGCAGGCGATCTCCACCAACAGCGTGATATTCGGCAAGACTTTCCGGGAATTTGCCTGTATCAGCATACAGGCCGGCGCGCCGGTCAATTTCTGTAAGCAGCTTTTCCGCAATGCCAACGGCTGATTTTACATCTGTGGCGATGGGCGCTTTGACGATTGGCCAGCCCGCTGCCCAGGCAAACGTGAGCCCTTCCATATCGGCCAAGTAAAGCTCAACCGGCAATGGCTGACGGGCGAGTTGGTACAGCAAGCTGCGTAGGAAGGTTGACTTACCGCTGTCGCTGGACCCGGCAACGACCAGGTGGGTAGTCTTGCTCAACTCACGCCAAACGGGGCCGCGTGCGGATTGGCCAAAGCCGATGACGTAATCGCCGGTGGGGCGTGAATCTATATCGAGATCAATCTTGGGTAGTGTTCAAACCGAACACATAAGCTACGGGATAGCACTGGACACTTTTTAGATTTGCGCTAACGTTGTCTTCCACTTTGTTGGTATGAGGAAGGCAGCGATGGACAAGATGCGCGAGATTGGCCGCACCTTGCAG
>JBGSMF010000259.1:0-13132 GCA_041740315.1 Thermoflexales bacterium | reverse complement strand
CTTGGCCCCCTTCCCTACGAGGGAAGGGGGAACACGCTCCCCTCTCCGCTTCGGGGAGGGGCTGGGGGAGGGGTCCACCACGGCAACTCCCAAAGAATCCAAACATCCGTGCCAATCCGTCAAATCTGTGTTTACCCGTGTTCAGTTGGGAAATTCTTGAATCGTTTGAGCTATGAATGAATTGCCTTTGCAAGGGTCATTTGCGCGCTGCAAACCATTTCTTGTGGGGCAGGGGATCATCAAGCCGGCTGCATCAGGAATACGCTTGTCTCTACCTTCGGCAGCGGCCCAAATCTACAGCGACGCCCAAATTGATGATTACAGTTTTTTGCCGCGCCGCCGGCTTCCTTGGCAACCTCCGGTGCAATTGGCCGTTCGGGCGCGCTTTTCCTCCGGGCACATTGCAGGCACCGCCGGGTTTGGGTTTTGGAATAATCCGTTTACCCCTTTGGGTGGGCTGCCAGCCTTGCCGCGCGCGGCCTGGTTTTTTTATGCCTCTCCTCCTTCAAACATGGCGCTGGCCGAAGGGGTGCCTGGAAACGGCTGGAAGGCTGCCTGCATTGATGCTACCCAATGGACTGCACTGGCCTGGGCGCCGGCAGCTCCGTTTGTGTTGGCCCTCAATCAATTCCCATCATTGCGCAGGCGGCTGTGGCCGCGCGTACAACGCGCCTTGCGCATCAGCGAAGCACTGCTGAAAGTGAATATGGAAGAGTGGCATGACTATCAGCTTTTCTGGCAACCTGATAGCGTGACATTTCAAGTAGATAGCTCAATTGTCTTGCAAACCGATCACGCGCCACGCGGCCCGATGGGTTTTGTGGCCTGGGTAGATAATCAATACGCCATTGTTACGCCTTGGGGTCAATTGGGGTGGGGATTGGTAGGGGTTGAACAACCCCAATGGATGGAAATGTCTGAACTAGTGATTGACGCGCCACAGGAGGCCAGATGAGCTTTGAGAACAAAATCGCCCTTGTCACCGGTTCGGGGCGAGGCATTGGGCGCGCCATTGCGCTGCATCTGGCCGGCTTGGGGGCAGACGTGGCAATCAACTTTTTCCGCAACCGCCAGCCGGCAGAAAAAACCGCTGCTGAGGTTGAAAAGATGGGCCGCCGCGCGCTGGCTGTGAAAGCAGATTTGGGAGACCCTGCTGGAATCCAGCGATTGTTTGCCGAAATCGAGTCGGCTTTTGGCGGGCTGGACATCCTCGTCAACAATGCAGCCTCTGGCTACAATCGGCCTGTGATGGAGCAAAAAATCAAGGGCTGGGATTGGACCCTGAACATTAACGCGCGGGCAGCCTTGTTTTGCGCCCAACAAGCCGTGCCGCTAATGCAAAAACGCGGCGGAGGTCACATCATCAACATTTCTAGCGTGGGCAGTTTTCGCGTCTTGCCCGATTATGTAGTGGTGGGGGCGTCCAAAGCCGCGTTGGAAGCCATCACCCGCTATCTGGCTGTTGAACTGGCTCGCTACAACATTGCAGTCAACGCCGTGTCGCCTGGACCGGTGGAAACTGAGGCGCTCAAGCATTTTGACATTCAAGTCAACACTATGCTGGAACAAACAGCCCAAAGCACGCCGGCCGGGCGCAATGTGACTCCAGAGGATGTTGCCAACATTGTGGCCTTTTTGTGCACGCCCGCGGCCTTTATGATTCGAGGCCAGGTCATCCTTGTAGATGGCGGGCGAACCATTACGGCACAATAACCTAATCCACTATTTCTTGTGGGGGAGAGTAGAGCATATCTTTGGGGAGTTGATCCAGCTTGTTTTCATCAAACGGCTCGGCCCCACGAAAGTGTAGAACGTCCACCTCGGCCTCAAAAGTATAGCGCCTTTGCTGCCAAACACCTTCTGGCCGGAAAACGACATCAAATATACACGTATGCTCGGCAGTGTTGACGCGCTCTTGAATGATCCATGCAGGCAGATGACTGGCAATCACCAGTGCCAGCTTGCGATTGCGCCGCTCTCTAATATCCGCTACGATCTCATCTACCGCCATCTTGGCATAATCAGCTTGTGCAGGATTCTTGACCGCTTTGCCGTGCATTTTCAATGTGTCCCTTTTTATCTTGGCATCACAGATATCTGCCGCCGCAGCCGCTCTATGTTTGCCTGGTTCCCCCGTTCATCGCCCAAAGTGATTTGGTGTTTTCGAAAAGCCAACTCGGTTGCCACATGATAAAACTTGCCCAGCCGCCGCCAGCGACCGAAATCGCCGCTAAAAAAGGCATTGGCGCGTTCGCCCAATCGCCCCATGTATGAGCAGACCGTCTTGCACTCGGCTTTGGTCAAGACGCCCAACTGCACCTCTTCGGGCAGGTATCGGTTCAACCAACTACTTTCTTGAAATGTCGCCAAAATGATAATGACGAAAACGACCAATACCCCCAACCAATCCGAGGCCAGGCCAATGAGGGGCCACAAGCAAGAGCTTGCGGCCAGCGTCATGCCGCCGTTGTGAATGGCATGAGCCATAATCGCCAGAAATAATCCCAAGACCGGCATGCTCAATTTGATGAGCCACGAACGCGATAGGCGCGCCAGGGCAAACCCAATGCCGGTGAGGCTGGTGAAAAAGGCGTGGTTGAGACCAAAAATAAACGCCCTCACAATAACCAGCATCAGCATCCCGCCCAGGCCACCCTCGTTGAGGGCTGACATAAAGTACAGCACATTCTCCACAGCGGCAAAGCCAAAGCCAACCAGCGAACCATAGATAATGCCATCCAACACACTGTCAAACTCGCGGTAAAAGAACACAAACACGCCCAGCACCGCCACCCCTTTAAAGAACTCTTCTACCAGCGGCGCAATCACGCTCCCGCCAATCAGTTCGTAGGTCAGAGATTCAGTGGCGACCCACGTGCGGATGGGGATATCAAACACAACTTCCAAGATGATGGCCAGAATGATAGAGGGCACGGCTCCCCAAAAAAACACCGCCGCAACCAATGCCAGGGGCTCTTTCTCAAAGGGGGCTACACCGCCCCATAACGGGCTGGTGCTCTCTACCCGGATTGTTCTGTCTGTTAAAGAACGAGCGGTTAACAAGTCATCTATATCAACAAAAGTAATGATACCACAAGATATGACATAACGTGAAATGCTCACTTCTTTTCAAGCACAACGCGGCGCAAGGTGAGAGTTGCCTTGCGCCGCGTTTCACTTGTATACTGATATTATAAGGCGTGAGCACTGATACAAGTATATTATCTCTGCATTGTCAATAATTGGCCCCGTAGCCGTTCAATCAACGCTCGATTGCCGCGTTCATCCCCTAAAGCTGCCAGTTGATGTTTCTTGAAAGCAAGCTCGGTGGCGGTCTGATAAAACTTACCCAGCCGCCACCAGCGGCCAAAATTGCCGCTGAACAAGGCCCCGGCTCGCTCTGACAGGCGCTCCAGATATGAGCACACAATTCGACATTCAGCTTGAGTCAAGATACCCAGACCTACCTCTTCTGGCAGGTACGCTTTCAGCCAGCGGCGTTCCTGGAAGGTAGCTATGATGATGATGACAAAGACGGTCAACACGCCGCCCCAATCAGACAGCACGCTAAACAGCGGCCACAAACACGAGGAGGTAGCCAGCGTCATGCCGCCGTTGTGAATCGCATGTGCTGTAATTGCCAGGAACAGCCCTCCCAATGGTGCGCTCAACTTGACCAACCACGAACGCGATAGGCGCGCCAGGGCAAAGCCTATGCCCGTCAGGCTGGTGAAAAAGGCATGGTTGAGGCCAAAAATAAACGCCCTCACGATAACCAGCATCAGCATTCCGCCCAGGCCACCCTCGTTGAGGGCCGACATAAAGTACAGCACATTCTCCACAGCGGCAAAGCCAAAGCCCACCAACGAGCCATAAATGATTCCGTCCAGCACGCTGTCAAACTCGCGGTAGAAAAATATAAACACGCCCAGGACGGCCAAGCCTTTAAAGAACTCTTCGGTTAAAGGCGCAATGAGACTGCCGCCGACCAGTTCATAAGTTACCGATTCAGGAGAAATCCACGAGCGGATGGGTATGTCAAAGACAACCTCAACAATCAACGCCAGGATGATCGAAGGTACTGCGCCCCACAGAAAAACGGCCACAATGAGTGGAGCCGGTTCTGTTTCATAACGATCAAACCACCACAACATAAGCGCATAGATCACCATCGGCACAACGCCGGCAAGTATAGCCAATGTTAGACCTAGTAGAATGTCCAAGGTTGTTTTCTCCCAACAACTATGATGCTGAACGGTGATATGATACCATAGAGTACTTTACAACGCTACAGTTTCAAATGGAGGTGAGGAAGACAACTGCAATTTTGGCAGGCTGGACCTCCTCAAGCTATTGCATGATCCCGGTTCAACTTTGCCCGGATTGCTTCCCAATCTCTGCCCTTGGGCATTGCAAACAAACACCGCCCGCCGCTGCGCGCTTCCCACAATTGCCCCAGGTCGCGCTTTTCTTTGCTGTCGTCGTTGCTCCAATCTCGCTCGCTCTTGTACTCCACCGCCAGGCAGCGACCATCTTGCAACCGGCAAACGAAATCGGGGTAAAAACGATCGGTGGAGGTTTGCAGCCAAAAGGCGTTTTCAGACCTCACCGGGTTGCGCACCCAGAACACAACCTCTGGCAACGCGGCAATAAAGCGGGCGCACTCGGCTTCTTCGGTGTTCAGGTCGCCGATGGGTTTGTAATAGTGCTTGGGGATTTGCCCGCGATACAGCGATTGATAGGCCGGCAAGCGTTGGGGATCGAACATAAAGCGCGCGTCATCGCGCACGGCCAGGGGTGTGGAGCAAGCTGGCAAGAGCAATGCCTGGTACGCCGCTTTGTATTCTTGCTGCCGGTGTTGGTCAATCTTGTTCTCTGCGGCTTGCCGCAAGCGATACTTGTTGTGAACCAAATACTCGAGCGTGAGGCCGCGCTCATCCATCAAGTAGCGCGCCAGGCGTTGAAGGAAACTGGCTATATCATTTGGCTCAATATCCAGGTGCGGAATGTTGCGCTCTAGCCAGTTGAGCAACTGCCCCACGTTCCACTGCTCGCTGGCAATGAGCGTCATTTGCTGGTGAACCTCGGAGACAAAGTGGGTAACCACGCGACCTTCCTGGCTCATTGCAATCTCGCCTACCTGGCCGCTCTGCCGCTGAGAGGGAAACTCGGCTTCTGTCAGCGCCGCGTCTGCGCGCTTCAAGTTCCAGGGAATGTCGCGGAAATGCGTCTCTTCAAAGTCTTCAAACAAATCGCCTTGTTGAATGACGAGCTTGGGAATGGCAAAAATTTCGCCGCGCTCGGCGGGCAGGCTGGTTTCGGCCACAGCATAGCCTTGCGATTGCCGGTAAACGCGCTCGACGGCGGATCGTCCTTCTGGTGTTGAAAAGCACTGCACAAGCTGCCCGCGCTCCTGGTCGCTCATCACGCCCGTAAACGTGAGCGTGTTGGCCTGCGCATCAATGCTTACTTTGGGCGCAAGCTCGGCAGGCAAATAAGACAGGTCGGGCGCTTCGCGCAGCACAACCGTGACCTTTTGTGATTCAAACAGCGGCAGGTATTGAACGGGCGGCGGCGCTTGGGTGATCAGGTCAGCGGCCTGTTGGCGCTCAAAGCCGTTTTCAACCAGCGCATCAGCCAGGGCCTGGGCAGCCTGGGCAAAGTTTTGCGAGGCGGCAAAGGCATAGGCCAGGTTGAGTTCGCCGCGCGCTTTGCGTTTTGCGCCGGGCAAGCGCATCACGCGCCCCAAGATTTGCTCGACGGCGGTGGACGATTTCATCTCGGCCACCGAGCACAACACATAAGCAAAGGGACAATCCCACCCTTCGCGCAAAGCTTGCACGGTGATGATGTAGCGAATGGGGCAAGCGGGCGAGGCCAGGTCTACGTTGTCCAGTTCCCACTCGCTGCCGGTGGCAATGGCAATTTGCTCTGGCAGGATTTTGTGGTCGGTGAGCAGACATTCCTTGACCACCTCCACGGTGAGCGTGGGCTGGTCTTTGCGGCGGGGCTGCGCCTGGAGCAGCATAATCGGGCGCACATAGTCGCCGCCGTCTTGTCGCTCGGCGCGGGCGGCGGCCTCCAACTGGCTGAGCATCGCCACCGCATCGGCCACCAACTCTTTCCAATTCGGGCGCGTTTCCAGGCGAATCGGCATCTTGATCATGTCTTCGGCCTGCAAGGCCAGGGCCGATACGCTGTGGATGACATTGCTGGGCGTGTGCGGGTCGGTGGTATCGGGCGTGGCGGTGAACTCGATGATGCACGCGGGTTGAAAGCGGGCCAGCGTGGCGAACGACAAATCGGTGCGCGCATTGTGCGCTTCGTCTACCACTACCACGGGCCGCCGCAAGCGCAGCACGTTAGCCAGCGAGGAAATGATCGAGCCATCCTCGCGCCGCTCCAATTTTTGCGCCGCCTCGTTGGGCAAGCCCTCAAAATGGCCCATCAACGCGCCCGATGCTTCATAGACCTTGCGCCCGTCGGTGTCTTCAACGCGAAAGGCTTGCATGGTCGAAACGATGAGGGTTGTTTCGGTATCCAGCGTGGGGCGGGTCACATATAGCGCGGCGGTCGCATCCAGCACCGTCACCGCGCCAAAGGCGGATTCGAGCGCCTGGCGATAGGGGTGGCGGCGGTCGCGCAGCGCCTTGAGCGTTTGATCGCGGATGGCGTTGGAGGGCACCAGCCACAACACCAGGCAATGCTCAGTGCGCACCAGCTCTTGCGCCGCCAGGCCGACGGCGTAGCAGGCCACCAGTGTCTTGCCGCCGCCGGTGGGAATCCGCACGCACACGTAGGGCAGGCCGGGCAACTCACTTACGGGGTGATAGGGCAGACCTGCGCCAAATTCTTGGCGGGTGATTTGGTAAAAGGCCGTGTCGGCGTCGTCGGTTTCGGCGCAGCGGCGGAAATATTTTTGCAGCGTGTCCAGCGCGTGTTGCTGATAGGCTTTGAGTTGCATTGTCTTCTCCCTCTCCTAACCTCTCCCCACCCTCTCCTTCCCTCTCCCAGTGGGAGAGGGAAGGAGAGGGCCAGGGTGAGGATGGGTGAGGTCACTCTATCTTGATGGCATACGGAATTTGCTTGAAGGTGACGTTGGCGCGGCGCCGGCGCTCTGGCCCCACGCGGCAACTGGTGCCATACACCACCTTTGGCCCGGCGTGAGGGGGCAAGCTTTCCAGCACGGCGCGAGTGAGTGCATTGCCGCCATTGGCCGACTTGTCGCCCAAGACGCCGTTGTACAACAGGTACACGGCCACGCCATTGTGCACACCGAGCAAGGGTGCGCGAAGCGTGCCGTTTTTCCGTTTGGGCAAAGGCGAGCCGGTCTCTACAAAGAAAACGTGCTGCGCCAATTCGTCAAACGTCACCTCGCCCCGAATGTTGCCGCCGGCGTCAAACAGGGTTGGCCCCAGCGCGCAAAAGCTCAAGCCGCCGCCCAGGCCCTCTTCGCGCTTTTCGTTGCCGCGCTGATCCGTCCAGGTGTAGCCCTCAATCACGCGCCGCAAGCGTTCTGCCGTAATGTTGCGGGCAATATCTGGCTCCATTTCCACCAGGATAAAGCGGCGGTTGCCGCCGTCCTCTTGGTTCAATTGCAAAACCGCGTGGCCGGTCGTGCCGCTGCCGGCAAAAGAATCCAGCACAATGTCATCATTCCTAGTGCTGGCGCGTACTAGTGAACGCACAAGGGAAACTGGTTTGGGATATGCAAAAACCTTGCTGCTCATAATCTGCTGAAGCACACGACCGCCTTCTTGGTTCATGCCAGTTGTCAGAATGGCTAGATCATATTCTGTTTCTTCTTCGGCTATCTCACGGTCATTTGTGCTTGATGTTTCGATCCAACTGGAGATTGGTTTGAGCTTGGCACTATTGGGATCATAATAAGTTTTGTAGCGTGGGCGTTCCATTTTCCCGCCTTGCTCATCAGGCCAGATAATCAAGCCCATCTCGATAATCTTTTTCATAGTATCAGGGTAAAATCGCCAAACTCGTTCGGGGTTAGGTTGGTAGACTCTGCCTGTTCGCGGATTGGTGATCGGATAAAATTGTCCCGGTCTTGCATCCTTGCCCATGCCGACTGTAAGATCTGTGCTCGTATACCACCCAAGTTCGTCTTTGTAAGGATAACCTTCTATACTTTTTGCAAGCCCGTACAAAGTCGCCTGCTTTGAGTCTAAAGCGTACACAAGAATATACTCATGGTCAATCGAGAGTGGCATTCCACGCATAGCGGAAGAGCTGCGGCGTTTCCACACAAGTGTACCCAGACCATTCGCTGCTCTAAAGATTTCATCCATCAGTAAACGAAGATGTCCAACCTCATACTCATCAATGCTTACAAAAATCACGCCATCGTCCCGTAGAAATTGACGTAGTAAAGATAGACGTGGGTACATCATGCACAGCCACTTATCGTGACGGCTCAAATCTTCACCTTCACTGCCAACCACTTTGCCTAGCCAATCGCGAATTTGTGAACTGTTCACATTGTCATTGTAAACCCAGCTCTCATCTCCGGTGTTGTAGGGCGGGTCAATGTAGATGCACTTGACCTGCCCGGCGTAATAGGGCAGCAGCGCCTTGAGCGCCAGGAGGTTGTCGCCTTGAATGAGCAGGTTGCCGCTTCCTTCGGAGGCGTCGCCAACAGACAGCGCCCCATCGCAGCGCAGCAGGTGAAACGGCACTTTTCTGTGGTGTTCCTCAACGGCCTGGCCGCCAATCTCGGCCAACTGTCCGCGCCGTTCCAGTTCCTCACACACGGTCAAAAAGTCAACCGGCTCGCGGCGTTCGTTTAGCGCCGTGATGGCTTCCCACACCCACTTGTTTTTGACCAGGAAGAAATCGCCGCCCGACAAGAACACCACGCGATACAGCGCGTCGGGGTCAATCAGAATGGACCCCAACACAGCCTCCTCAACCTCCAGGCTGTGCGGTGCCATCCGAACGCTCAGATCATTATTGGATGATGGTTGGTTCATTTCGACCTCTCGACAAATTTACCACCTCAACCTCGAGGTGATGTCGGCCAATCCCCACAGGGCCAACAGGATGATGGTTACCGCCAGCGCGATCTTGGCGACATTCCACAAGCGTTCCAGGACAATGGCCTGAATTCTGGCCAGCGCCGCCAGCAGGGAGGCGGCCAAGTTGATGAGCACGTTGACGAGCAGGCCGCACATAAAGCCTGCGATGATGTCTGTTTTTGTCAATCAAAAACAGAGGCCGGCGATGAAGGGAGTTGTCACATGGTTAGTATAACCCTTGACCTGCCGTCGGGGGTATCAAGAATTGTACAACTGACGGAAGATGAACGCATTGATTTGAACCGGGGCGGCTCGCCTGCCCTAGCCGAACTCAGCGTAGGGCGGAATTGCGCCCATACGAGCAAGGTCAGCCACCGGACACTGCGCACGCTACCGGGCACAACTTAAACGTCGAACGGTGTTTGAAGGACTATCAACGGTCGCTGATGTTGCGCAAGTAAAGATTGAACGTTGAGGTAATTAATGCTATGATTAAGTAGGGCAAGAGTGTAGTGAAAGAATATGTGGTGCTGGCGCACCAGTTTCATCCCGGCTTAGTTGTAGGCAGGAAAACAAAAAAGCGAGTAGAGGTATTCATGTGTCCTCAAAAGTAACTTTGACCATTCCCGCGCAACCAGATCGTTCTTCTGTGATCGAGGCTCGCCTCTTGGGCGCGTTCGATTTGCAATGCAACGGGCAGTCTATTTCTCTGCCACCTTCTGCCAAGGCTCGCGCGTTGTTGGCTTATTTGCTGCTGCACCGTCAACGGCCTTGCCCCCGTTCCGTGCTGGTGGGGTCATTGTGGCCCGAGACGCCCGATCGTCAGGCACTGCGGTTATTGAGCAACGCACTGTGGCTTGTCCAAAAAACGCTGCCGAATGTCATTGAGGCTGACCCGCACGTAATATGTGTCGCCCCGCGAGCGTCTCTGTGGGTGGATGTCGAGTCTTTCATAACCCTGACTGGCTCGTGGTTGGCGGATGACGCTTTGGGCGAAGCAGCGCGGCGCGACCTGCGCCAGGCAGTGGACTTGTATGGGGGCGATTTGCTGCCCGGTTTGTATGACGAGTGGGTGATGGAGGAAAGGTCGTATCTCCAAGAGACATATCACCGCGCCCTGGAACATCTGATTCACCTGGAAAAGAGAGCGTGCCATTATGAACAGGCGCTAAACATAGCGCTGCGCCTGAGCCGTTCCGATCCCTTGCTTGAGTCAGTCCAGCGTGAAATCATGCGGCTACACATGGCGCTCAATCGGCCCCAGGAGGCGCTGCGCCAGTTCAATCTATATTGCCAGGTGATACAGCGAGAGGTAGGCGCGGCGCCCGAGCCGGCGACGCAGGAATTGGCGCATGCCATTGCCGAGATTGCGCGGCGCGCCAATCTGGATGTGTCAGCATACTTGCCGCACAGGGCAGCGCATACAGAAGACATGCCGCCACTCGCCCAGAAAGACCCTGGACGCCTGCCTATCATTGGCCGCGATCAGGAGCGTGATCAGATACTCACCCTTCTAGAGGGGATTTTGGCCAATATTGGCTCTGCCGGCAACCTTGCCCTGGTCGAGGGCGAAGCGGGTGTGGGCAAGACCTGTTTGGCGCAAAGAGTAGCCCAAGACGCCGAGTGGCGCGGCGCGAGTGTTCTGTGGTGCAAAGGTCGCCCAGCAGAACTTGCCAAGCCATATGCTTTGTTTGCCGAACTGTTGGCAAGTGGGCTGTCTGCGTTGCGCGCCAAGGAGTTGGCGCAGATAGTTGCGCCTGTCTGGCTCCAAGTATTGGCCCAGATGCTTCCCGACCTCAAGAGCTGGCTGCCGGGCTGGGGCGCTCCCCCGCCGTTGGAACCGGCCCATGAGCAAGAGCGGTTAGTAGAGGCGTTCGCCCAGGCCTTGTTAGGTTGGGCGCAGATTACGCCACTGCTGCTCATTTTAGAGGACCTGCACTGGGCAGATCACGATTCGCTGATACTTGTCCCCAAGTTGATTAAACGGGTGCGAGGCGCGCGATTGCTGATGGCGGTTACGTACCGAGGCGCAGAAGTTCGGCAGCGCCCGGAAGCGTGGGACTGCCTGCAATCTCTAGATCGCGTTTCGCCCCCTTTGCATGTGCGCCTGGAAAACCTGACCCAAGCGGCTGCATCCGAATTGATCCGCGTCAGCTTGGGATTACGCCAACCCGTGCCGCACTTTGAAGCCCGCCTGTACCATGAAACGCAAGGCAATCCACTGTTCCTCTTGCAGACCTTGCATCTCTTGAGCGAGCGGGGCTTGTTGTACCGAGACGCCAATGGAGACTGGGCCACGCCCTTTGACGAGACCACTCTAGATTATGGCGAGCTGCTCTTGCCGCTGGCCATTGAACAGAGTATTGTGTGGCGGCTGCAACACCTGCCTACCATCGCCCGCCAAGTGCTGAACGCCGCTGCGGTGATAGACGCGGAGATAGACCTGGGATTGCTCCAGTCCATCACCTCAATAGATCATCCGGCCTTGTTGGCGACCGTGTCCGGCCTGGGCCACTGGAGATTCCTGGAAGAAACGCCCAAGGGGTATCGTCTCTGCCATGATAAACTCGGGCAGGTAGTGTACGATAACATAGATACAGCCGAGCGGCTGCAACTTCATCGCCGCGTTGCCGAGGCGCTTGAGGTACAAGATCCCGCCCCGGTGGAAGCCATAGCCCACCACTACATTCAGGGGCAGATGTGGAGCAAGGCCGCCGTCTATGCTTTCCAGACAGCCAACCAGGTCAAATCTGCCTATGCCAACGAGGCAGCCATAGCGGCGTATAGGCAAACATTAGAGGTATTAGATTGGATGGGGCAGGAAGCAAATTCGCTGGTTCAAGCACAACAGATCGAAGCCCGCCAGGCGATGGCCGAGGTGTTGGCGTTGGTCGGGCGCTACGGCGAGGCGCTGGCGCAATTGGGGATAGCCCTGAGCTTGCTAGAGAGCGAGCCCTTGGCGGCCGGCCGTCCCTGGCAACTGGCTAACTTGCATTACCAGCTAGCCTGTGCCCAAGAGGGGCGCGGCGAATATGCGTTGGCTATCGAGCAGTTGGAAAAGGGGTTGAGTTATCTCGCTAAAGATGAGCCGACCCCCGAAGCGGCGCGCCTGTACTATCTGTGGGGCCTGATTCACACACAACAAGGGCATTACGCTCCCGCCCAGGCCATGCTCGAACGCGCTTTGAGCCAGGCGCAGGCTGCGTGTTTACGCCAGGTGGAGGCTGATAGCTGGCGGGCGATTGGCCTGGCCTCTCATTATCAAAGCCATTACAGCTATGCTGAGACGTGTTACCAGCAGGCGCGGTCCCTCTACGTTGAGATAGGCAACCGCCAGGGCGAGGGGCGAGCCCTGGGCAATTTAGGCGATGTGTGCGCGCAGAGGGGAGAAGCGCGCCGCGCGATTGATTTGTACGAGCAGGCGTTGGTGATTGCCCGCCAGATCGGTAATCGCCGCCGCGAAGGATTTGTCCTGAGCAATCTCGGCGTAGTTTATGCGAATCTGGGCGAACTTGACCAGGCCATCCTCGCCCATGAACAAGCGTTGGTCATTGCGCGAGAGATAGACAACCGCTTGAGCGAGGGGCAAGCCCTGTGCAACCTGGGCGATGCCCACGCCAAGTTAGGCGAGTTGCGCCGCGCTATTACATTTCACGAACAAGCGCTTGCCCTCATGCGCGAGGCCGGCAACCGCCGGTATGAATGTGCTATTGTGTGCAACCTGGGTGGAATCTATGCGGATTCGGGCGAGCCCCACCACGCCATCGAGTTCTTGGAACAGGCCTTGGCTATGGCGCGCGAGATGGGCGACCGCCGGGCCGAAGGTTATGTGTTAACCAGCCTGGGGCACGCCCTGGCAGACCTTGGGCAACTGCCCCAGGCGGCGCAAGCCTACCAACAAGCGGTGGACCTCCGGCGCAGCCTGGGCGTCCAGGCCTTGACTGTGGAATCCCTGGCCGGGCTGGCGCAAACGCGCCTGGCCGAGGGAAAGGTCGCCGAGGCCGCGGCCACGGTGGAGGATGTGCTGAGCTATCTTGAAGAACACGCGCTGCAGGGCGTTGAAGACCCCTATCACATTTACCTGGCGTGCTATAACGTCTTAA
>JBGSMF010000258.1:0-2474 GCA_041740315.1 Thermoflexales bacterium | reverse complement strand
AAGGTGCTGCAAGACTGGGCCACGCCAAGTCGTGGCCGAGCTTGTAGGCGCGGAATATTCCGCGCCAGGAACCTATGCGCTATAGGAAGCGCAGCTACTATATACTGTTGATGGTGCAGTTATCTGCTGCAAAAGCCGAGTGCTGGGATCGATATTATTGAACTTAACTCTTCATAATTGGCCCGGTTCGATAATTGAATCTGTAAATGGTTTAGCTTACGCCGTACTTGGTATCCCCTCAATAATTTACCCACTATTGATTATGAGAAAGCCAAAAATATTGGCACTCGGGGGCATCATGTTAATGATGTGTGGAATATTAGCTATTGTGGCATTTACAGGAACATTAGTGTTCACCAAGTACTTTACCTCAATTTCGGTAGTCGGTGGCATACTCGCCATTTTGGCAAATTTTCCTATAGGATATCATTTTCTATTTGGAAAGGTAAATGAAGATGAGTAAAGACTGCCCAACAAGCGCATGCACCCGACTTGCTACCGCTCTGTTTTTCAATTACACTTTGCTGGCAAAATCACTTTTAGTTGAGGCTAACTTTGCCCACCCGCAAGCGGGTGATGCGCGGCGTTGGGCGGCAGTGATGCCGAATTCGTATGAAGGAGCACAAAATGATCACGTTGAAAACAAACTGGTGGAAAGTCCTGGTTTCAGTCCTCATCGCTACGTTCGTGGATGTGATATTGCATAGATTGTTCGCACCACGAATTGAATACAATTTTCCACCCAGTGTCTTTGTCGAGAAGGGCTTGTTTCTGCCCGCTGCTGGTGTAGCGCTCATTATTCTCTTTGGAACTGTAGCAATAGTATTCACCTTGATTCAAGAGAATATGTCCGGAACAAAGGCTATGAAAGGCTGGCGTTATGGCCTCGCCTTTGGGGTCTTGTGTTTCGTGTCAATCATTGAGATGAGCCTAATCTTTAACTCCTCGTTGGTAGATGAGCTACGTACTGCTGCTACTGATGGCGTATCTCTGGTGCTCCTAGGATTGCTCTTGGCGTGGCTGATAGGCACTGACAGCCCGACTGTCCAGCAGCGGGCAAAATCAAGTTGGATGTCCTTCATCCTGACCCCACTATTTTTTCTTGTTGGGCGATATTTTGGCTATGCCATAGTTCACATCAAGTCGGCATACTTGGAGAAATCTGGGGCAACTTTTATATGGACGCTAGGTATCGGAGTGTGGCTGGGTGTAATGTATTGGCTTCTACGGGAAGAAAGGAAAGGTATTCCCGCTCAAGGGCAGGCGATACGATTTGGCTTTCTAGTTTTTGGGTGCTATTGGCTGATTTACAACATGTTTGTATTGATATTTGTGCGGATCTCCGTTTTGGATATATTCGCACGTGTCATGATAGATGTTGTGTTTGTAGCAGTCAGTATATGGATAGCTGAAGTGTTGGAACAGAGAGCGGCATTGCATGGCTGAACCTTGCCGTTGGGCGGCTTACATAAGCGGCGATTGAGACCTTTGGAGCAGTAATTGTAAGGATGAAAAATATGCAAAACGAAAATAGCACTCCTTCTATGACCACACAAGCGAAGATAGCCCTCTATTTTCTCGCCATTGGTATATCACTCCTCTTGGGAGGCATTGCATACCAGATAATGGTTGGTATATCCACAATGACAATAACAGATGAGCCTATTGAGCGATTCGGATATATGCTGATGTCGCGGGGGTCTATTCTGCTTATTGTGGCCTATGCGATGGTGTTCTTTTCGGGCATCGCCTTTTGGTTACTTGGTCCCTACAAACTTAAAAGCGATAGATGGTTTTTGATAGCCTTTCTTCTGTTTTACATTTGGCTTCCAGTAGATCTATACACCATTAGCTTGGATATACGGTTTGCCTTGTCATTCAATCCCAATGTACCGATTACAAACGAGTTGAAATCTCTTTTCCTCTCCCGGCAACAATCCCTTGGTCCAGTTCCACTAATAATGCTACTGGGCTATTTGACGGCGGTAGGAATGATGGTTTTCAAACCTGGCTCTAAAAAACGTCTGGCTGGGGGCGGCGCTGGCAAAGGATAGGTATATCGTTTATGACATCAAAACCGATCGTTTTGCACATTGACGGCCACCAACTGGCTGCTATCTGCCTCAACCCAGGGGCGGTGGGCGAGCCGGTGATTTTGCTGCACGGCATTACCAGCTCGATTTATGCCTGGGCGGTTCAACCAACTTGCGCGCTGACGCAAGGGCCATGTTATTCCCTCAGCCTGCCGGGGCATTTCCCGGCAACCTTCCCGGCCGATTTGCCGCCCGAAGCGCTCACCGCAGAGATGATCGCCCGCGTGCTGAGCGCGGCGATCCGCGAGTTGGTAGGCGACTGCCCCGTCACGCTCATCGGCCATTCCACCGGCGGGTTTGCGGCGCTGGCGGTGGCCGCGTATGCGCCCGCGTTGGCGCGGCGCGTCATCAGCGTCTCCGGCTTTGCGCAGGGACGTTGGA
>JBGSMF010000257.1:0-2004 GCA_041740315.1 Thermoflexales bacterium | reverse complement strand
AAACTCTGTTCCACCTGGCCGGGGGCAGAAGCGATTTCTTCCACCAGCCCGGGCAGGCTCCAGTTGTTTGTGTAGCGGATGATGCGGTTATCGGCGGCCAGTGTGCCCGTCACAGCCTGCTCCGCCTCTAGCGGTTGGGCCAGCACAGTTTGGCTGCCATCGGGCGCGGTCAGCGCCACAGCTTGGGCTTCCCACCCGATCAGGTTATTGCCGCTGCGTAATCTCAACACGGCGGTGTGGCCGCCGGCGGCGATTTCAAAGCTGTTGCTTTTGTTGATATAGCCGCCCGGCACAGCCTGGAAACTGGGGTCAATTGGCTGCCACGAGCCGTCCTCGGCCTGATAGTTGACGGGCGTCTGCGAAACGATGGCCTGACGGCGGCCGTCGCCCAGGTCTATATCGCGCACGTAGGCCGAGTCTAGGGTTGGAGATTGGAGGTTGCCTGCCCTGGCGGACAGGCCAGGGGAGGTTGGGTTGGCGGTTATTGGTTGTTGGCCGCTAGTCGTTGGCAGTGTTATGGGCGCGGGCAAAGATGGCCTGGCCGGCGCAACCGCTTCACCCTGGATGGGTTGAGGCGAGGGAACGGGCGAGGGCGTGGCCGGAGAAAAAGGTACGCAGCTCGCCAGAAAAACAACAATGAGTAGCGCCTGGCCGATGACTCGGAGGCGAAGGCGAATAGAATTAGATAACTTGTTCATAGTTTGTTCCTTAAATCTTAGTCTTCCGCTAGCAGGCTGTCGGAGAGCAGGCTGGTAGGCTCGTAGTGCGCGCTTCAGCGCGCTAAAGCGCGCACTACGAACGGCCCTCTCCGACAAGCTCCTAGAGCGTTGATAATGGAATTTCACCACGGAGACACCGAGTTTTTATTAGGGTTTCTCCCTGGCCTGCTGCCGCAGGCAGGGCAGGCTGTGCCCTCTGTGCCTCTGTGGTTCAAAATGAGTCGGCGCACGTATCAATACTCGACAGGGGAACCACCCTCAATTTGCGTTCCGCATAACAAGCGGCAGATATAGCTCGTAATTTGCAATCACCGGTGCGCCGTGCCAAAAGCCGCCGCCCAGGCTATAGCTGCCGCCGGTGAGCATCCCAGCGTCGGCCTGACCAGCCGTGCCGCCCAGGGCATAATTGCCGCCAGTGTTGAATGTTGCCCCGCCGCCGTCAATCGTGTTCCACGTCAGGTCATAGCCGCCGCCAGATTGGGCGTAAGCCGCGCCCACCACGCCGGCCAAAAGAAACACAACCACCAGTTTCACCAAGATTGTTTTGTAAATGTTTTTCATGATTAACCTCCGGTCTTGCTCTAGTTTCGGGCAAAGCCCGAAACTGCTAGTATATCAAGACGATAATGCCGCCATCTTCAAAGCTGCCGGCAGGGTTATAGCGATAACACCAGAGCAGGTTGTGGTTCACGCTGTCAATATAGCAGCCGGCCGCGAGGGCGTGGGTGTCTGTGGCCGGTGCGATTGGGAAGGCCGTGATGTTCCAATAGCGGTTGCTCAGATCAAAACCAAAATTGATTCCACAGTATCCATTAGAGGCGCCATTGCCGATAGTGATTGCGATGCTGCTGGTATTTTCAAAGTAACGCGTAATAGACGAACTGGATTTGCCGCACCTGGCAACGACGCTCGCCTTGACCAGCCCGTCGCCCGTGTCAGGCTGAGAGACATCTCCTGTCTCGTTCACAGAGAGCAGCCTGGTGTCCCCGTCGCCGATAACTTGAAAGTTGCCGGCCTCGTTGTCGTCCACGTCCAGGCGAACTAGGACATCGTCGTGGCTGGTTATGAGAATGTCACTGCTGGGGTAATTGGGATCAGACTCGATGCGTCCATCGTCATCGCTAGCCGTCCCGCCCAGCGCCAGGTCAGGGGCGTTATCGCCGCCGCTGGCATAGACGCCAGCCCCATCGCTGACAAAGTAGCCGCCAATGCCAAGGGGAGAATTGGATGTGCCATACACGCCAAAGGTTGTGCCGGTGATGGCGGTGGACTGACCTTGCACGCC
>JBGSMF010000256.1:0-8863 GCA_041740315.1 Thermoflexales bacterium | reverse complement strand
CGCCGGCTTGGCGCGCCAGGTGGGTCCACTGCCGGGTCAGGCGAGGCAGGCGATATTCGTACTGCGCCAGTTCCACTTGCAAGGCCCCCTCGCGCGTGATGGCATGCTGGGCAAAAATATCCAAGATGAGCGCCGTGCGGTCGAGGACGCGCACCTTGTCGCCAAATTCGCGCTCCAGGTTGCGCTGGTGGCGCGGATGTAGTTCGTCATCAAACAACACAATATCGGCGCGGGTTTCTTCAGCCAGCGACACGATTTCGTCCACCTTGCCAGAGCCGATATATGTGGTGGCGTCAATTCGCTCCAGTTTTTGCGTTGTTTGCCCCACCACCTCAATGCCGGCGGTCTGGGCCAGCAGCGCCAGTTCGGTCAGGCTATCCTCAAGCGACAGGAGCGAGGGAACGCCCCGAATTTCAACGCCAACCAAAAACGCTCGTGGAGCAGGCGTCTCGGTGACAATGGTTGATCTGGTAATGTTATTCCTCCTCGCGCACGTAGCGAATATCCATACCCTCACGCTGAGCCAGAGCGCTGCGCAACAACGTCAACAGGGCAGCATTTGAGCCAGCTTCTTCGAGCACATCTAGGGTGTCTTGGCTGATGTAATAATCGCGATCCATTGTGCTTTCTTCCTCTAGCTGGTTCATCAAAAACGTCAGTTGTTCCTCGGTGATCTGACCGATAGGCTGATTGCTTTCTGCGTCAAATAACGTAATCATGGAGCCTCCTCAATTGATTTACCCCGCCGCGCCGCTTGAGCAGCAGGCAGCTGGGGACATACACCTTTGCCATCAGGGCCGTGCTTGGGCAGAGTGATAGTGTTATAGACCGCTATGCGGCTCAATTTGAAAATTCGATCCGAATTCTGGCGATAGTCATAGGCGGCCAAAACAGCCGAAGTATAACCCGTGTCTGATACCCCACGCATCACCAGTCAGTCCATCATACCCGCCATACGGATAAGAAAATGTCGTGACCGAAACGCCCAGTTGCGCTTCTAGCTTGGCCTTGGAGCCAGCGATTTGGCGAGTGAGAGTATAATACACATCGGCATAGCCATCGTCAAAAGCGATGGCCACCGGGCACGGCGGCAACGTGGCCTGTCCGCGCAAAGCGGCAGCAATTTGATCAACACTCACTGCAATGTACCCATTCTGAGCCAGGTAGGCCATCTGGGCTTCAAAATCGCTGAGAGCGATATTGTACTGGTCGTGATAGGGCGCGCCAACGTGATGATACATCAAGATCGGCACATCGGCGGAGATAAAGCCGCTGGAGCCGCCGGCTTCTGGCTCAAGTTCCAGGCGCATGTCGAACGGCTCGAAAACCCCCTGGCGGATTGGCAAAGATGAGGCTTGCAGCGATTGCTGCGGTGCGGCCGACAGCGCCCCGCACGTGAAAATAGCCAGTGCAAGCACGACAAAAATGATCAACAGCAAGCGCGCCACGGTTCGGGTCACCCATTGCTGGTCTAGAATAATGGGTCTAATATGCATTGGCCTTATTTTACCACACTCTCTAAATCGCATCTTTCGCCGCCGCATGGGAATGCGGCAGCCAGACTAGTCTGGAAACCCCGTAAAAGCGGCACGCTTCGCGCCATGCCGCTTGGCATAGGCTGGCATGACGCAAAGCATGTCAGCCTACTTTCCCGACAGAAACCAGACTAGGGTTGCACCCCCTGTTCAATCAACGCTTGCAAGGTCTGGCCAATGCGCTCCAGGCTGGCCGGCGAGACTTTGTCGGCGGTATCGGCCGTGGTGTGCCAATAGGGATAGTCAAAATCAATCATATCAACCGCCGGGATGCCCTTGCGCAAAAAAGGCGTATGGTCATCTAGCATCGAATGCTTGTACTGGGGAATTATGTAATCGGCATATCCAAGCGAAGCGGCCACCTGCCAAATCCGCGCGCTCCAAAGCGGGTCCGAATTGCGCTCCAGGTATACTTGTTGATCGGCGTCGCCAATCATATCAACCACAATGACCACCACAGGCCGAGTTGACAGGTTTTGGGCAAAATAGCTAGACCCCGCAATCCAATCCCAGCCATCCAGATGCCCGTTATCCTCGGCGTCAAAAAACACCAGGTCAAGCTGGTTTTGCAGCGTGCGGCGGTCTAGCACGCGGGCCAATTCTAGCAGCACTGCTACGCCGCTTGCGCCATCGTTAGCGCCCATCACTGGGGTGGTGGGTGAGATAGGGTCCTGGTCGGCGCGCATGCGCGTATCATAGTGCGCGCCAATGATCACTTGCGGCCCTTGGCCGGCCGTAGCCATAATGTTGCGGGCGCGGACATTTTGATAATCAAATTCCTGTGTTTGCACTTGCCAGCCGCTTGATTTGAGCGTTTGAATAATGTAATCGCCTGTCGCCCATCCCTCTGCCGAGCCGGTGGGGCGTGGGCCAAAAGACACTTGTTTGAGCACATGCTCGTAAGCGCGCTCGCCATTAAACGAGCTGGGAGTATACGAACGTCCCAGCAACAACACGGCGCCGACCGCTATGGCAATCAGCACGACAAAAATCAAAAACAGTCTATTCGATCGTTTATTCATACACAAAATTCCTCCAGCGCCTCCAGCGCCCGCCGAGCATAGGCCGCGTAACGGTCGCGCTTACCCAGCTTGGCCCGGCCAGAAAGGTCATGCGCCTTTTCAAGTGGCGGCATCAGGCCAAAGTTGGCTTTCATGGGCTGAAAGGTTTGCGGCTCGGCAGTTGAGATGTATTTGCACAACGCGCCAATCATTGTAGTATCGGGCAAGGCCACGGCACACTGCCCTTGCGCTAAACGCGCCAGGTTGAACCCGGCTACCCAGCCTGTGGCGGCGCTGCCCAGATAACCCTCGACGCCGGCCAATTGGCCGGCAAAGAACAAGCCAGGCCTAGCCCGAAATTGCAAGCTAGGCTCTAGCAGCGTTGGCGCATTGATAAAGGTATTGCGATGCATCACGCCGTGCCGCACAAACTCGGCTCGCGTCAACCCCGGAATCATTCGGAACACTCGTTCTTGTTCAGGCCAGGTAAGATTGGTCTGAAATCCCACCAAATTGTACATCGTCCCATCGGCATTCTCTCGGCGCAGTTGCGCCACCGCGTGCGGACGCTGGTCGGTGCGAGGGTCGCGCAGGCCCACCGGGCGCAGCGGGCCAAAAGCCAACGCAGCGTGCCCGCGCCGGGCAATCTCCTCTACCGGCAGGCAGCCCTCGAAAAAATGCGGGTCTTGGCGCTCGAACGAATGGAGGTTAGCCTGCTGTGCGGAAAGCAATGCTTGCACAAACGCTTCGTACTCTTGTTTTGTAAATGGGCAATTGATATAATCACCCTCTTCCGATTCCCCACGGCCATAGCGCGAGGCCTGGTAAGCGATGGTCATGTCAATCGAGTCGGCGCTGACGATGGGCGCGATGGCGTCATAGAAATACAGGTGTTCTTGCCCCGTAAGGCGAGCAATATCGGCTGCCAGCGCATCAGAGGTGAGCGGTCCGGTGGACACCAGGGCAGGCGAAGGGGGAACAGCCTCCAACTCTTGACGGCGCACTGTGATGCGCGGGTGAGAAGCAATGCGTTCGGTGACCCGGCCGGCAAACTGGTCTCGATCAACCGCCAATGCCCCGCCCGCCGGAACCCGGCTGGCATCGGCGCACTGCATAATCAGCGAACCCAGGCGGCGCAATTCCGCTTTGAGCAAGCCCGGCGCGCGGTCTGGCACATCTGAGCCGAGGCTGTTGCTGCACACCAACTCGGCCAACTTGTCTGTCTTGTGAGCAGGCGTGGTGCGGGCCGGGCGCATCTCGTACAAGTTTACCTGCACACCCCGCTCGGCCAATTGCCAGGCGGCCTCCGAGCCGGCCAATCCGCCGCCAACTATAACCACACAATTCGGATCTGATTCGCTCATGGGGGATATTCTACCACACTTGACACACTTTTTGCGGTTCTTTGTGAGTTGCCGTGGTCAACCCCTCCCCCTGCCCCTCCCCGAAACGGAGAGGGGAGCATGTTCCCCCATCCCTCGTAGGGAAGGGGGCCAGGGGATTAGGTCTACCCCGCGAAATCCCAAAGAGCCCTTTTTGCCTAAAGAGCCAGCTACAGTTGACCAAGATGATATTTGGTGGTAGAATTGTTCTATCCCCAACATATTTTGACAAGGAATGCATAGGCCGCAAATGCATGAGGAAAAACCGCATGGAAGCTCACCTTTTCCCCCAATTTGTTCAAGACCCCCTATAACGGCATCCCTATGCCATTCAGCGCAGGCCAACATTGCGCCAAGCGTATCCACCTACTTTCCCAATAGAAACTAGGCGGGTCGCTGCGCGACCCGAAGCAGTTTCGGGCAAGGCCCGAAACTGCGACCAAGATAGCGGGGTTAAAACTTGACTCATTTGTACAGATTTCGGGCTATATAGATGTCTAGACGCTTTTTGGATGCAGGCGGAATACAATTGAGCATGAGGCATTGGCCTTTGCATCCCATCGCCCGCCCCAACCCTGGCGCGGACGAATGGAAACATTGGTTCTTTTTCCGCTAATCTTGCGGAACCAGAATATATCATCATGATAGGAGAAAAAGAGAAATGAACAAAACAGCATTACAAATTGTGGCCCTGGTATCTGGCCTTTTGCTTCTGGCATGCGGCACGACGACGGCGGTTACACCCACCGTGCCGCCGGGAGAAGCGCCGCCGGCCCTTCCCACAGACGCACCACCAGCAGCCCTTCCCACAGATGCGCCGCCAGCGCCTACAGACGCGCCGCCGCCGGCTGTTCCCACAGATGCGCCACCGCCGGCTGAACCGACATTCACGCCTGAACCATCAACAGTTCCCCCTACCGCCCAGTTAAAGCCTGGCCTCCAACTGACGCGCAAACTGATTTTGGTGCCAACGGCCACACCAACACCCAAGCCCCAGCTCGTCATTACAGCCAGGCCACCAATCAAGTTGAAATTGCCCGATTTGTACGTCAGCGAGTTCCAGTTGACGCCCAACCCGCCCAACCACACCCAATCGGTCCACGTCCGCATCGGCGTCTACAACAAGGGCAACGCGGCGACAGCCGGCTCTTTTAAAGTGGAATGGTGGGCAGGTTCTAATTATCCTGGCCCGGCTTGCATGTGGACAGTAGATGCCCTTCCGGCGAATGGAGGACAAATTCTCCAGTGCGACAAGGACGCGGGAACTTGGGCCAGCGGATACGCCAAAATCACCACGCAGGTCAGGATTGATCCTGGAGACGCCATTAGCGAAAGCGACGAAGGCAACAACGTCCACGGTGTCGAAATCTCGGTCAAGTGACCAGGCCGCGCAACAACTCGCAGGCAACTTGGCCTTTTAGGTCTCGATAGCAAGTATGGCCCCGAAAGGTCTCAACCTTTCGGGGCCTGCCATCAATGGAGGGCATTATGCAAACGCAGCATTGTTCTTTCAGCGCCTTGATTTTGCGGTTGATTCTGTGCCTGGTGATTTTGGGCACAACACTGCCATTCACCTCCCGCCCCATACAGGCCGTTCAGTCGCCCGCGCCGCCTCCTGCAAGTGCCCGCCCGCTGGCGAGCTTGCTCAACCCAGATGGGACGCTCAATCTGGCCACCGGCTTTTACGGCAGCCTGGACACACGCGGCTGGCAGTTGGTGAGCGGGCCAGGCGAGGCGCCGCGCTTTGCGCCCTCGTCCTTGCCCGACGATTTGGGGTGGAGGCAAGACTATGTGAACGGCACAAGCGGCACGGTCTATGCCCTGGCGCTGGATGGCAGCGGCAATCTCTATGCCGGCGGCGAGTTTCATGAGGCGGGCGGCGTGCGCGTGAACCATATCGCCAAATGGAACGGCAGCAGTTGGTCGGCGCTCGGCAGCGGGTTGAGCTATGGCGTCTATGCCCTGGCGGTGGACGGCAGTGGGGCTGTCTATGCCGGCGGTTGGTTCGACAAGACCGGCGACGGCGTGACCACGCTGAACTATATCGCTCGCTGGAACGGGAGCAGTTGGTCGGCGCTAGGCGGCGGGTTGAACAATGGCGCCAAATCCCTGACAGTGGATGGCAGCGGAAATGTTTATGCCGGTGGTGCGTTCACTGCGACCGGCGATGGCGCAATCACGCTGAACCACATCGCCCGCTGGAACGGCAGCAGTTGGTCAGCGCTTGGCAGCGGGTTGAACGACTGGGCTAACGCCCTGGCAGTGGACGGCAACAACCTCTATGCGGGCGGCTGGTTCACCGCGACCAGCAGCAACGATATAACGCTGAACCACATTGCCCGCTGGAACGGCAGCAGTTGGTCGGCGCTCGGCAGCGGGCTGAACGGCGATGTCGGGGACTTGGCAGTGGATAGTAGCGGAAATATCTATGCTGGCGGTGCGTTCATTGCAACCGGCGATGGTATGACCACGCTGAACCGCATCGCCCGCTGGAACGGCAGCAGTTGGTCGGCGCTCGGCAGCGGGCTGAACAGCAGTGTCGAGGTCTTGGCAATGGATAGCAGCGGGAATATCTATGCCGGCGGTGCGTTCACTGCAACCGGCGATGGCACGACCCCGCTGAGCCACATTGCCTACTGGAACGGGAGCAGTTGGTCGGCGCTGATCAACGGGGCAAACGATACAGTCTTTGCCTTGGCATACACCAGCAGCTCCCTCGCTTCGATCCAAGGCGGGGGAGGCGACCCCCTCTATGTAGGCGGCGATTTTACCATGGCCGGCGGCGCAGGCATGGCCCATGTGGCCATGTGGACTACGGGGGGCAGTCGCTGGTTTCCGCTTGGCAATGGGCCAAACTTGCCCGTCTTTGCGCTGGCCGTGTACGGCAGCCAGGTATATGTGGGCGGCGGCTTTGACACTACCGGGGGCATGTGGACAGATCATATTGCCAGGTGGAATGGCAGCAATTGGTCTGCTCTCTCCAACTATGGATTGAATGACAATGTCTTTGCGCTGGCAGTGGACGCTACGGGCAATCTCTATGCTGGCGGCGCATTCACAGCGACCGCCGATGGCACAGTCGCGTTGAGCCACGTTGCCCGCTGGAATGGCGTCAGTTGGTCGGCGCTGGGCAGCGGGTTTAACAGCTATGTTTATGCCCTGGTGGTAGACGGCAGCGGGAATGTTTATGCCGGCGGCGTGTTCAGCGCCACCGGCGACGGCACAACCACGCTGAACTATGTTGCACACTGGGACGGGGCCAGTTGGTCGGCGCTGGGCAGCGGGCTGAACAGCGCCGTCCAAGCCCTGACGATGAATGCCAGCGGAAATGTCTATGTCGGCGGTTGGTTCACCGCCACCAGCGACGGCACAACCACGCTGAACCGCATTGCTCGCTGGAATGGCAGCAGTTGGTCGGCGCTCGGCAACGGGCTGAACGGCACCGTGGATGCCCTGGCAATAGACAGCAGCGGGAGTATTTACGCCGGCGGCTGGTTCACCGCCACCGGCGATGGCAGCATCACGTTGAATAGAATTGCCAGGTATAGGCGCGTTTTTCTACTCTGGCAATGGTCGGCGCTGGGCAGCGGGCTGAACGACAGGGTCCTTGCCCTGGCAGTAGATGGCAACGACAATCTCTACGCCGGCGGTTGGTTCACAGCCACCAGCGACAGCCTGACCGCGCTGAACCATATTGGCCGCTGGAATGGCAGCACTTGGTCGGTGTTGGGCAGTGGAACGAATGACAATGTGCGCGCGCTGGCGGTCAGTGGCGGCGGCCCGACCTATGCGCTTGCGGAAAATCTCCATCTCATAGGAGGAGGCGGCGGAAGCGCGCCCCACAGTCTTTACGTGGGCGGCGACTTTATCCAGGCCGGAGCCAAGTTCTCGGCTTACCTGGCGCAGTGGTCTTTGCATAAAGTCTATTTGCCTGTCATATTGAGAAACTGAGCATAACTATGAAAATCAACCGTCTTGGCGTAGTGGCCGTTTTGAGCTTGGGTTTGTGGCTGGCCTTGTTCACAGTCTTGAGCACAGCTCAGGCCGCCGCAAGCATTCGCTACGTAGCAACGACGGGCAACGATCTTTTTAGTGCGCCACCTTTTTTTGTAATCAACTTTTGTACGGACAGCGCCAAGCCCTGCGCCACGGCGCAATGGGCTATAGATCAGTCTACCGCCGGCGACGAGATCCGCGTGGCGACCGGCGTCTATACCGGCGTGCAAACCCGGGCCAGCGTGACCCAGGTTGTGTACATTAGCAAAACGGTGACGGTCCGCGGCGGCTATACGACGACCGACTGGATCACGTCTGACCCGCTCGCGCGGCCAACGACGCTAGATGCGCAGAGCCAGGGGCGCGTGATGTATATCGCGGGCAACATTTCGCCAACGATTGAAGGGCTGCGCCTCATCAACGGCGACGCGGCAGGCCAGGGCGGCGACCCTGGCGGCACAAAGCCCGACGATGCTGGTGGCGGCATCTATAGCACAGGCGCTGCACCGCAGATTTTGAACAATGTCATCATGGGTAGCTATGGCTGCAACTTGTGCCTCTCGTATGGAAAAGGCGGGGGCATTTATTTGCTCAATGCGCCTGCCTCTGCCGTCATCAGCGGCAACATAATCGCGGACAATGTGGCCGCGGGCAGCATCTGGGGGCAAGGCGGGGGCATTGCTTTGCGCGATTCCAGCCCGCAGGTGATTCACAACACCATCCAGCGCAATCGCGGTGGCACTGTAGGCAACGGCGGCGGGATTGCAGTGTGGGATGGCCGCCCGACGATCTCGCACAACGACATCTTGTATCTTCTCAATAATTCGGGGTGAACGCTTGTTTCAATGCCATCCACCCCCCACAGGTACGGTTTATTCATTGCGTAATCTGCACAGGCGGGGGCTAGGTCGCTGTGCACAAATGTTTTACCCCTATTTTTTGAGAAGTT
>JBGSMF010000255.1:0-35142 GCA_041740315.1 Thermoflexales bacterium | reverse complement strand
GGAGGCAGCCTGGCCTGGCGCGGGCGCGTCACCGGCGGGATGGTGGGCAATCTGTTCCTGCGCTCATTTGACCGCGCCGACCGGATCTATGCCGCTATGGCTGCGCGCGGTTACGATGGCGAGGTACGCATCCTTCCGCTTCCGCCTATCACCCAAGGGCAGTGGAGCATATTGGGAGTTGGACTGGGGCTGTTGGGGTTGCTTGTCATCGGCGGAATAGTATTGTGAGGTTGGGCAAGGCCAAGCATGCATCACACGATTGAAATTGAGCGCCTTTCATTTGCTTACCCAGATGGACGCCAAGCGTTGCGCGACGCCTCCATGATCATAGCGCCATGCGAAAAAGTAGCCCTGGTTGGTCCGAACGGCGCGGGCAAATCTACGCTCATACTTCACCTCAATGGCATCCTCAAAGGCCAGGGGAAGGTGCGTGTGTGCGGGTTAGATGTCAGCGGTCGTAACTTGGGCCGGATCCGGGCCGCGGTGGGCTTGGTCTTTCAGGACCCCGATGATCAACTGTTTTCGCCCACCGTCTTTGAGGATGTGGCCTTTGGCCCGCTGCACATGGGCTTGCCAGAAGTCGAGGTGCGCCGCCGCGTAGACGAGGCGCTGGCGGCTGTGGGGATGAGCGCCTATCGCGAGCGAGTATCGCACCACCTGAGCATGGGCGAAAAAAAGCGCATTGCCATCGCCACGGTGCTTTCAATGCAGCCCGAAATCTTGGTGCTCGATGAGCCGACCGCCGGGCTTGATCCGCGCGCCAGGCGAAGCTTTATCAACTTGCTGCGCGAGCTTGAGCAAACCATGCTTGTCTCTACGCACGATATGCGCCTGGTAGCCGAGCTGTTTCCCCGCACGGTGGTGATGGATGGCGGGCAAATCGTGGCCGATGGCCCGACCGAGGCCATCTTGAACGACGCGGCGCTGCTCGAAGCGCATGGGCTGGAAAAGCCATAGCTGTCGTCACTGCTGCACCCCACCGCCCACGGTGATGATCTCGCCGTTGACAAAAGTGTTCCAACCCGAGCCCAAAAATAGCACGACGCGAGCGATATCTTCTGGCGTGGCAATGCGGCCCAGCGGGATGCTCTTGGCCAGCTTGTCCTGCGCGTCGGGCGACATTTTCTCTCGCATGGTGGGAGTCAAGATGGTCGTGGGCGCTACTGCATTAACCAAAATGCCCGCTGGCCCCAGCTCTTTGGCCAGCGCCTTGGTCATTCCAATCAAGCCAGCCTTGGCCGCTGTGTAGTGGGCATAGCGCGGCGCGCCCATCATCCCCATGCGCGAAGCGATATTGACAATGCGACCCCACTGTTGATGGCGCATGTGCGGCGCGCACAAGCCAATAGTATGAAAAGCGCCGGTCAGCACAACACCCAGCATCTGGTTCCACTGCGCGTCCGAGAGCGCATCCAGGTTCACGCCGCCCTCAAAAGCGATGGCGTTGTTGACCAGCACGTCCACCCCGCCAAACTCGGCCTGCACTTCTTCCAGCATGCTTTCAACCGAGGCCCGATCTCGCAAATCGGCTGGCAACGGCAACGCCTCGCCACCCATGTCGTCAATGGACTGCGCCACCACCTCGGCGGCCTCGGCGTTGCGGTAGTAATGCACCACCACGCACGCCTTGTAACGCCCATAGGCCAGGGCCAGCTCTCGTCCCAACCCCCCCGACGCGCCGGTGATCAATACGACTTTATCGGCCAGCTCTAGGTCCATGTTGCCCTCCTCGGCAAAGTGATGTACACTTTGCGCGGCGCATAAAACGACCCATCACGCATGAGCGTCTTGCAAAACAAGATTGATCAATGTCTCGAGGTCAGAAGGTGGATCGGGGCAAAGACTAATGTAAGCGCTCAATACATCATCCCATGCTTGCCTACTGCCCAGGTTGATCGGGAATTGCTCACGCAAGAGGTTCAACACATATTTGCCAGATACCACTTGCTCCAAGTCAGCTAGAAGCAAAATTTGTAAAGCCCCCAGTCGCTCAGTGTACATTCGCCCCAGGTCGTCGGCAATACCCATTTGGGTCTGGATTTCGTTACGCAGATGGGCCAACACATCACCCAGGTTATCAATCGCCTTGGGATGCTCTTTATACTCTCGCATCTTTGGGGGAAGCGCCATAAATTTAACCGGGTGCTCTTGGCGAGAACGATGGAGCACCCAATTGTAAGCTGAGAGAGGCAAACACTCGCGGTAAAGGCTTTCCAGCGTGCCCCGTGCCTCATCCAACGTGTTCCAGCCTGGCTTGGAAACGCGGCGCGTGTGAAGGCAAACGTACTTGAACCAACATTCAACATCAAGCAAGTAATTTTCCAGGGTATACTTGGCTGTGCGCGCAATTCCATCGCTTGGGAATGGGTCGTGAGCAACGTGTTCTTCAAAATCACGGTCAATAATTCCATAGACACGCTTTGCGCCCAAACTGGCGCGCAAAGCGTGCACAGCATCAACGACTTTTTCCCAGCCATCTTGTGGGAAAAAAGTTAGCTCTCTTGCCCGGTCGTCAAACCAATGCTTGTAAAACCATGCATCCTCTAATTCTGTTTCACCCTCGACAATAATGCACACACCTGTGCCAGACGCGCGCCAAGCAACCTCGATATCGCTCGGTGTTGGATACGCCGTCATTGCGGATCCTCCCCAAGATTTTCGGGCACGGGCAAATTGAAATGATTTTCTGGATAATCCAGATTCACAAATGCGCCGCCGCGCACAGCATTGATCACTTCTAGCGAGTGTGTTGCAACAATCACCTGCGCATCCCACTCGCGCGCCAGTTTGCGCAAATTCCACATCACCAATCGCTGCAAGGTGGGGTGCAGACAATTTTCAACTTCATCAATAGCAATTACAGCTCCCCTGCGGCGATAACGAGCTAGTTCGCCAAAAAGCAATAGAACCTGCTGTTCGCCAGAGGGGAGCTTATCCAAGCCAACTCTTGCTACTTTGTCACCATTTTCGCGCCAAGCTGTTGGCACTAGCACCCGCCCCTCATTTATGGCAATACGGCGATTTTCACCAAGAATACCTTCGACTGTGGTTACAAAGGGACTTAGGTTATTTCGGTCGGGGGCACTTTGCTCTAGATCGAGATAATTTTGCCACACCCAAAGCTGCTCCAAGCTTCCCTGCCATTTAGCAGTGGGTGAGAAACGAAAATTCCACCGAAATTCTTCTTTAGGTGGCTCAATTGGGCCCTTTTGTATCGCTTGTAGCTGGCGGTCATGAGGAAAATAGAGCAAGCCTCCATGAGTATCAATCATACCCTGCGACATTTGTAGAACAGATCCAAACAATGATTCAGCCAGTGGAGAACGATGAAAATCAGATCGTCCCTTTATTCCTCCTGAAACAAGCCTGGAGAAAACATTAGGCCAAGCTTCTTCAATAGAAGAAGGAGCTAAATCTCGCCGCCCTACAGCAATGTGCAAAATCGCTGGCTTTTCCAGTTTGTCGGGAGGGACATCACCAGGAAATATTTCCAGTGCTAAACATATTAAACCAGTCTCCCAGGCTTCAATCACCAAATCTTTTGGATTATCATTGTTCAGAACAAACTCTAATAGAGCTTCTATAGCTTCCAAGATAGTTGTCTTACCAGTACCATTTGAACCGGCTAACACGCTGATTGGTCGAACGGTGTCAGTTAGAGGATCAACAAAAGAAATTCGCCTCTCCCCTCGGAAGGAACGAAAATTGTTAAATATGATTTCACGAACACGCATAGGATATCCTCCCCAACCTCAAACAAACCTAACAAAAGTATACCACATACTCTTGTCAAAGTGAGCGCGTCATGTACAATTCACCTAACTCAAAACCCTGCTTGCGGTAATATTCGCGCGTGCCAATGGCCGAAATGACCGCCAAGCGCCTGAACCCAGCCTCGCGAGCCAGGCCGGCGGCTTGCTCAATCAACTGCGCGCCCAGGCCGGCGTGCTGTGCCTCACCCTGGCTGGCTGCGCCAATTTCCAGCGCCGGGCCATAGATGTGCACCTCGCGGATAACGGCGCTGCCGCGCAATTCGTCAATAATGTCGGCAGGGGGCACATCTGGCAAAGGCAGTGACAGGCGCAGGAATCCGGCCAATTTGCCAGAGGATGTAATGTAACTGAGAAAATGCTCGGTGGTCGCATCAGTAGAATAGGTGTATGGCTCGAAATGCAACTGGCCGGCCGCTATTTTTTCCTGGCGCACCTCGCGGCAGCGGATGCACCGGCACGCCAGGCCGCGCCGCTTCATTTCGCGCTGAACCACCTGCCGCAGGTGCGATTGGGTGGTGCCCGCCGCAATGTACTGCGAAGGAATATCGCGCATCACCCGGCTGAGCCGGCAATAAGGGGGAACCGTTTTTTTGCAGTCAATCAACAATTCGATCAGCTCGTCATCGCTATATGGCTGATATTCGCCTTGCTGCCACAAAGTATAAAGCGGCGTGCCTGCAATCAGGCTGCACGGATACAGCTTGAGCTCGTCTGGGCGCACCGCCGGGTCGCTCCACAGGCGCGCAAAATCGGCCCGGTCCGATGCCGGCGTGGCCTGGTACAGATTGGGCATCCAGTGCAGGTGCAACTTGAACCCCGCCAGGCGCAGCAGGCGGCAAGCGCGCCGCGTATCGGCCACAGCGTGCCCGCGCCGATTGGCCGCCAAAAGCCGGTCATCCAAGCTCTGCGCCCCCAATTGCACCTTGGTCACGCCCAACCAGCGCAGTCGCCCCACCTCGGCGCTAGTGATTTGGTCGGGGCGAGTCTCTATCACCAGCCCCACATTGCGATGCTCGGCGGTCTCGTTGGCGCGCTGCGCCTGCAGCAGTGTGGCCGATTCGCGCCCATTCATCACATCCAGGCAGCGGCGAACGAACCATTCTTGATAATCACGCGGATAAGCCGACCAGGTAGCGCCCAAAATCAACAGCTCGATTTTGTCGGTGGCGTGGCCCATGCTTTCCAGCGATTGCAGCCGCGTGGCCGTTTGTTCAAAGGGGTCATAGTTGGCCAGCCGCGCCCGGCGGGCGCCGGGTTCATCGGGCAGGTAGCTCTTGGGATAGCCATCGGCTTCCGGGCAAAAAATACACTCGCCGGGGCACGGCCATGGTTCCGTCAGCACGGCCACGGGGGCCACCCCCGAAACTGTGCGAATCGGCTTGAGGCGCAGCCGGTCAAACACCTGGCGTTCGAACGGAATGACGCCGGCATCCACCATCCGCCGATACGCCTCAATCACCTTTGAGTGGAGCATGGGCCGCTTGCCGTCTCGCAAATGCCTGGCCACCAGCTTTTGCAGCTCGTCTGCCGATAGTTCCTCTGCCGCGCGCACCGCCTCAAACAAGGCCAGCAGGCTGGCTGCGTGCTGCTGCACATCAATGGGTGAGCCGAGTTTTTTTGCCCAATCTTCACGCGAGTCTTGTTTGTTCATTTGCCCAACCCTATGGCTACTATTATAATACAATCGTGAATTCACAACTTGTCAACCAACTCGTTGGGCTCAACCGGCAATTTTACGCCGGTTTTGCCCACACCTTTTCTGAAACTCGCTCTGGCAGCCAGGCCAGCCTAGACAAGATTTTAACCTACATTTCAAGCGGCGTAAAGGCGCTAGACCTAGGCTGCGGCAATGGGCGGCTGGCCCAAAAACTCGATGCGGCGGGGCGAGAGCTGAACTATTGGGGGGTGGATTTTTCGCAAGAGCTGGTCAACATTGCGGCTGCGCGCTGCGCCCGCCTGCGCCATGTCAAGGCGCAATTTCACGTGGCCGATATTACGCAGATAGGCTGGCACCGGCAAGCGTCCCCCCTTTTGGGTTTTCCCCCCCTCGATGCCGTCCTGGCGCTGGCGGTATTGCACCACATCCCCAGCTTTGAACTGCGGCGAGCCGTGCTGCAAGACGCTCATTCCCTCTTGCGCGCGGGCGGCCAGTTGATCATGACCAACTGGCAATTCACCAACAGCGCGCGGCTGCGCAAAAAGATACTGCCCTGGCAAACCATAGGCGTGGACGAGGACGAATTGGAACCAGGTGACACGCTGCTAGACTGGAAGCGAGGCGGAACAGGGCAGCGCTACTGCCACCTGGTCACGGAAAACGAGGCGCAACGCTTGGCCGAGCAAAGCGGTTTTAGCCTGGTTGAGCAGTTTTATGCAGACGCCAATTTGAACCTATACAGCGTGCTGGCAAAAGCAAGCTAGGCAGGTCGGCGTAGCCGACCTGCAGCACTTGCCGCAAAAGTGAATTTGAGTGTATAATTCAGGCAATGTTTTTGAACTATTGATGGATACCAAGATGCGTGCTCATCACATAACGCTTCGCCTACCCAGCGAGCTTGGCTATGAAAAGATTGCCATGGCCTCGGCAGTGACCATTGCCTGCCGGATGGGCTTTGCCCCTGACCGGATTGACGACATCAAAACGGCCGTGGCCGAAGCCTGCATCAACGCCATCGAGCACGGCAACGAGATGCAAGTAGCCATTCCCATCATCATCGAGCTCAACGAAGAAAACGGCACCCTAGAGATCAAAGTGTCGGATGTGGGGCGCAAAATCATTCCTTCGCCTCTGCCACACCCTGGCGACGATCCCCGCCATCGCGGTTGGGGAATGTATTTGATCCAAAATCTTGTGGATGAATTTGATTTTGGCCTGACTCCACAAGGCGGCAATTTTATTCGCATGCGTTTGCACCTCGCCTGAGCCGCATGCCAGCATAGCACCCTAGTCAGGAACAAATGTATGGATACACTTGGTAGTCAGACGCAAGAAGGACGGGAAAAAAGGCGGGTCGGCGCTCTTCAGCCGGCCGCCGAGCAAATACAAACCGTCATCCACCAGCAAGCCAATGTGTGGATTATAGATTTTATTGGCGACCTGACCACCTTTGCCGAGCAGGAAATTCACACCGCCTACAAGCAAATTCCCGATAGCTGTACTGCCTTTGTTCTGAATTTTTCCCAGTGCGAATACATCAACAGCGCCGGCATCGCCGTGATCATCAGCCTGATTACCCTGACCCGGCGCAAAGAACAAAGCGTGCTGGCCTTTGGCCTGAGCAGCCATTATCAAAAACTGTTTTACATGGTGGGGTTGAGCGATTATCTGGAAATCTATCCCAGCGAGCCAGAGGCGATCAAAAAGGCCTCTGCCCTCATCACCCCAACCTAAAAGAGCGCAGCCCGCTGCGCTACATCTTCTATGGCAGACTCGCACCGTCGAGCAAATGTGACAAAAGTCATTTACCCGCCGCTGCCACTGTGCTATCCTAATCAATCGAGGTTCATTTGCACAACAAGGGGGGCCTGTGCGGCTACCAATATTTCTGGCAATCCTGGCGGTGGTGGGGGTAACACTGCTTGGAATGCAACTAACCAACTTTACAATCTACCTGGGCAATGACCCCACCGCTTGCAATAGCTGCCATGTGATGGGCACCGTTTACGAAGGCTGGTATCACTCGCAGCACCGCCAATGGGCCACCTGCACCGATTGCCACGCCCCTCACGCCTTTATCCCCAAGTATTTTGTCAAAGCCACGTCAGGCATGAGGGATGTCTTTGCCGTTAGCACCGGGCGCATTCCGGCTGCCATCCGAACTATACCCGCATCTCGAGAAATTGTGCAAGAGAACTGCATTCGCTGCCATGAAGAAACCGTATCCGAGGTTGCCGATGGGCAAGTGAACGCAGGGCGCTATTGCTTTGATTGCCACCGCACCGAGCCGCATGGCCCACGCGGCAATTCACTCTATCAATGACACAGAGGGAAGGTATGAAGCAAAATCGAATTGTTTGGATTTTGAGCGGAATCATTATCATCCTGGCCCTGGCGCTGGGAGCTGTGCTCATTTTTGCCAGCAATCAGACGCCCAAAAAGCGCGGGCCAGATCAACTGGTCCAAATTGCGCCGCTGGAACCCGACCCCCAAAAATGGGGCGTCAATTATCCGCGCCAGTACGATAGCTGGCTCAAGACGCAAGAACAGGTTGCCACCACCTGGGTCGGCTCGCAGCCCTACAGCAAGCTAGAGCGTGACCCTCGCCTCAAGGCTCTGTTTGCCGGATACGCTTTTTCAACAGAATACAATGAAGATCGTGGACACTATTGGTCTGTGGAAGATGCCGCCAAGACAGGCCGCAACCCTACCGCCGGCACGTGTTGGACGTGCAAGAGCGCCAATGTTCCGGGATTGATGGCCGAAATGACGCCGGCCAAGTTTTACGCCACGCCATTCAAGGAACTGACGCCTCTCATCGAGCATCCGATTGCCTGCGCCGACTGCCACAAGGCCAACACCATGGAGTTGACCATCACCCGCCCCGCCCTGCAAGAGGCCCTGGCAGCCCAAGGCAAAGATTGGACCAAAGCCACCCGGCAAGAAATGCGAACGCTGGTATGCGCCCAGTGCCACGTGGAATACTATTTCAAGGGCGAAGGCAAATACCTGACCTTTCCATGGGAAAAAGGCACGCGGATCGAAAACATCGAAGCCTATTACGACAGCTACAACTTTAGCGATTGGACTCACCCACAATCTGGCGCGCCCATGCTCAAGATGCAGCATCCCGATTTTGAATTTTACACTGCCGGCAGCACCCACTATGCCGCCGGGGTAGCTTGCGCCGATTGTCACATGCCTTATATGCGCGACGGCGCTGCCAAGTATTCCTCGCACTGGGTTGCCAGCCCGCTCAAATATTCAGAACAGGCATGCGGAGCCTGTCACTATGACGTGGATTATGTAGAACAGCGTGTGGCCAATATCCAGCTCCAAACCATGCAAGTAATGTCTCGCACCGAAGAGGCGCTGGTGGCTGCCATTAGCGCCATTCAGACGGTGAGCAATACTGTCGGCGCAGATGCGCAGCTACTAGCCGATGCCCGCGCGCTGCACCGCCGGGCGCAGTTGCGGTGGGACTTTATGCTCTCTGAAAACAGCGCGGGCTTTCACAACCCAGAAGAGGGCCTACGCATCCTGGCCGAAGCGATTGACCTGGCGCGCCAGGCCGAGCTAAAGGCGTGGCAGGCCATCAAGCCCTGATAATGAACGGCTTGCATAGGGATGCAAGCCTACAGGGTGCGGAAAATAGGCAAGGTCGTTTCAGGGTGAACTCTGGAACGACCTTTTTGCATGTCTGGGCAAACTGGGTTACAATCGGGCTGCTTTTGATTTCACGTTGCCATTTTCAACTCTGCCAACCCTATGCCTACAAGTGCTACTATCAATCCAAACATCAATCCAGATGAGCGAATTGCCCTGTTACGGCGCTTGCCTTATTTTGCCGCGCTAGACGAGCAAGCGATGCGCGCGCTGGCGGCCTCCACCCTCCGCCGAAAATATGGCGCCGGGCAGATCGTCCTCATCGAGGGCGAGCCGTGCGCGGGTTTGTTTGTGATGCAATCGGGCCGGGCCAAAATTGTCCGCTCATCGCCAGAAGGGCGTGAGCAAATTTTGCATTTTGCTGGGCCGGGTGATTGGTTCAATGACGTGCCCGTTTTTGATGGAGGCCCCAACCCTGCCACGGTTGAAACGATTGAAGACAGCAGCGTGCTCATTATCGAGCGAGCCGCCATGCTAGATATGTTTTCCCGCCAACCTCAATTGGCCCAGGCGGTTGTAGGCGTGCTGGCGGCCCGCTGCCGGCAACTGGTGGGGATGATCGAAGACCTGTCGCTGCGCACCGTCACAGTGCGGCTGGCCGGCCTGCTGCTAGACCAGGCCACGCAACCCGCTGTTTCCACCCTCACTCGCGCGCAAATGGCCGCGCGGCTGGGCACGGTGCGAGAGGTGGTCAGCCGCTCGCTGCGCGATTTGGAACAAGACGGCCTCATCCAGCTAGACAGAGGGCGTATTGTGATTACAGACCGCCACAGGCTGGCGCAGCGGGCGGGGCGCTGAAAGAATGCGCCCGTCCAAGCGCCCGACAACCGGCTGAGACTAAAGTCACAGACAAATCTCTCCCCGCATGCTATAGTTACAGCATCGCGGGGAGTTTTGTTTATAGGTAAACACTCACCCTCCCGCAGGTTTAAACGCTTGCGCAAGTCAGCCAGGATTGCCGGTTCGCCCAGATGATCAATTTTGCAGCCTGCGGGAGGGTAGCCTGAGAACAACAAGTGAGATAAAATGAATTCGATGCTTTTACCCCAGATTGACGTGACGCTTTGCAACGGCTGCGGCTTGTGCGTGCCCCGCTGCCAAAGCAAGGCGCTGGGCATGGTAAATGGCAAGGCAACACTAGTAGAGCCGATGCGCTGCAACTATGATGCTGCCTGTGAACAAGCGTGTCCGGTGGAGGCAATCGCCCTGCCTTACCAAATTGTGTTCGCGCCCCCGCCAGAGGAACAAAAACTGTGAGCACCTTGACCAGCGACGAATTTTACAATCGCCTGGCGCGCGCCTTTGACGTGATGACCGATTGGCAAGCGCGGCTGGCCTTTGAAATGCCATTTTTGCAGCAGAGACTGGCTGAGCACAGCGCCCGCCGGGTGTTGGATGCAGCTTGCGGCACAGGCTGGCACGCCATTGCCCTGGCGCAGCAGGGTTACACCGCCGCCGGCGCAGACGCCAGCCCTGCCATGATTGAGCGAGCGCGAGCCAACGCCGCGCAGGCCCAAGCGCAAGTTCGCTTTGAGGTAGCAACTCTATCCAAGCTAGGCAATCATTTTACCGAGAATTTTGATGCCATCTTGTGCCTGGGCAACTCGCTGCCGCACTTGCTTTCTCAAGAAGCATTGCTAGAGGCGCTGGGGCAAATGCAAACCCTGCTAAGGCCGGGCGGCGCATTGATCTTGCACAACCTCAATTACGATTTGCGCATGAAAACACGGCCGCGTTTCTTTGGCGTCAATGGCAATGACACCACACTGGTGTGGCGCTTGGCCGACTATGATCCAGAGTTTATTACATTTCACACCGCGTTGTTTGAGCGGAGTGTTGCAGGGGCAACTCTTTCCCCCTGGTCGGTACAAGTCAACAGCACGCTGCAACGCCCGCTTCTCAGGCAGGCTTTGGATGAGGCACTGGCCCAGGCGCGCTTTATCAACCTCCAGCATTTTGGCGGGCTGGATGGAAGCGAATTTGACATAGAAAAATCTAGTGATTTGGTAATTGTTGCGGAGGTTTAGGTTATGACGAATCTATTTGCAGTCACAGACATTAAGAAAAAAGACCAGCAAGCCGGGGCGCTCACCAAGCGCCAGATTGTGCGGATTGATGAGGAATTGTGCAATGGCTGCGGCGCGTGTGTGACGCCCTGCGCCGAAGGGGCAATTATCTTGGTGGATGGCAAAGCCAAGGTGATAGATGAGCGGCTGTGCGATGGCGCCGGCTTTTGCCTGCCCGTGTGCCCCACCGGCGCGCTCAGCATCGAGCTGCGCGACGCGCCCGCCTTTGATGAAGCCAGGGCAGAATCGCTGATGCACGAACGCGGCAAGCTTTACATTGCGCAAAAGTGCTTCCACTGTAAAACCGGCGAAGACGCGGCTTACCTGCTGCCCCTGCGCCACGATGGGCAAAGCCTGTGGGTTTGCACGCGCTGCCTGCCGGCGCTGATTCACGGATGAAAGAAATCATCAAGAGACCCCAGGGGGCTAAAGGAGAACTAGAATGAAAGCGACAGATATTCTCTCAGAAGAACATCGGGTTATTGAACGAGTATTGGCCACGCTTGAAAAGGCCGCGCAACAATTGGAACAAGGCCAGGCGGTGCGGCCAGGCTTTTTCCTTGACGCTGCCGACTTTATCAAGAACTTTGCAGACGGCTGCCATCACAAAAAAGAAGAGGGCGTGCTATTCAAGGCCATGATTGCCAGCGGCATGCCGGCTGAAAGCGGTCCCATCGGCGTGATGCTGGCCGAGCACGAACAGGGGCGCGCTTACACTCGCGGCATGCGAGAAGCAGCTCAACAATTGGCCGCCGGCAGCGGCTCGGCGCGCGGTGAACTTGTCAGCAATGCGCGCGGTTACGCGGCTTTGTTGCGGCAGCATATCATCAAGGAAGACAATGTCTTGTTCCCCATGGCCGGGCGCATCATCCCGCTCGCCGAGCACAGCCAGGTAATGGATGATTTCGAGCATATCGAGCATAAAGAGACCGGCGAGGGCGTTCACGAAAAGTACCTGGCATTGGCGAGAGCATTAGAAAAAGAAATGGGTGTGTTTCAAGCAGGTTGAAACTTGGCTAGAAACCAGGTTTTTCAGAAAAACCCTGGTTTCTTTTAACGAATGGGGGAAAAGTGAAAATTCTAATCATCATCAGCGGCGATTATGGCCAACGGCACGTAGATAACATCAAAGCGCACCGGCCAGAGCACTGGCAGGTGGAGGTGTGGAAAGCGCCCAAAATGCTGCCGCCCATCATTGACGACCCCGAAGAATTTTTGCCGCCCAAGCTGCCGCAGGCCGACCTGATCCTTTCGCTGGGTGAGCACCCAGGCATTGCCACGTTGTTGCCCGACCTTGCCAAAATGACGGGGGCCAAAGCGGTGCTGGCCCCCATTGATAGCGCGGTTTGGTTGCCAAATGGCCTGGCCATGCAGGTAGAAGGCTGGCTACAAAAGCAGGGGGTGGCGGCGGCCTTTCCCAAGCCGTTCTGTAGCCTGACCGAAACCACGTTCAACGCGCTGCGCAAGCAGCGCGCGTATGACGACCCGCTCATTGCCGAATTTGCGCGTCACTTTGGCCGGCCAAAATTTGAAATTGAGTGCGACCCCGCCACGCGCCAGATTACGCAAGTGACAGTGCTGCGAGACGCCGGCTGCGGCTGCGCGCGTTACACGGCAGGCAAGCTGGTGGGGGTTCATGTGAACGACGCCGAGCAAGAAGCCGGCATGCTGCATCATCACTATCCATGCCAGGCCACAATGGGCGTAGACGACGATTATGCCGATACGCTGATGCACGTTTCGGGGCACATTATGCAGCAAGAGGTGTTGCGCGAGGTCAGCGAGTACCGCCAGGTGCAATATGTGGTGCCGGGGGTAAGAAGTGAGTAATCAGAAAAACAAGGTAGCTGCCCAGGATGGCTTTTGCTAACCACCAAGCCGCCAAGTCACAAAGCTTCAAAGAGTAAAAGCAGTCAGGAAAAAATGGCAGGCTGGGTGGGTGACCTTGTGTCTTTGTGGTAAAAATGGGATTCCACGAGTAGTTACAAAACAAGGTAAAACCATCAGGAGAAATTGTGAATTATGAGTGAATACATCAACAACCAATCTAAACGCCAGGAAGCGTTGAAGCAAATGATCCGCCAGTTGCACGAGGGCAAGAGTGTGGAACAAGTCAAGGGCGAATTTGCCGCGCTGCTGGCAGGTTCTAATGCAACAGAAATCGCCGCGCTCGAACAGGCGCTCATCGCCGAAGGGATGCCCGAAATGGAAATCAAGCGGCTGTGCGATGTGCACGTGGCCGCCTTCCAGGACGCGCTGGACGCTCATCCCCAGCCGGAAAGCGCTCCCGGCCATCCTCTCTACATCTTACGCGCCGAAAATGCCGCCGCGGGCAAGGCACTGGATACACTCGAGGCCGCCATCCGCGCCCCTCGGTGGGAGCAGGCGCGTGACGCATTGCGGCAATTGCGCCAATACGACCAGCACTATTTGCGCAAAGAAAACATCCTGTTCCCGTACCTTGAAAAGCACGGCTTTACGGGACCTTCGGCAGTGATGTGGGCCATCCACGATGACATCCGCGCCGGATGGAAAAAACTGCAAGAGCTACTGCCCGGCGCTCCCGATGCCGCCCGCGTGGCCGAGGTTTTTGAACCGCTGGCCACTGCGATCCGCGAGATGGTTTACAAAGAGGAAAATATTCTCTTTCCCGCCGCGCTGCAAATGCTGAGCCAGAAGGAATGGGCCGCCATTGGCGTTCAACTCTCAGAAGCCGCCCCCGCCTATGTAGAGATTGGCGAAATAGCCGCGCCAGGCGCGCAAGCCGATGGTCTGATTCCCCTACAGATCGGCGCACTGACGGCGCAGCAAATCGCGCTGATGCTGACCCATCTGCCGGTTGACGTGACCTTTGTGGACGAAAACGACGCGGTGTGTTTCTTTTCGGCCAGCCAGGAACGCATCTTTCAGCGCGACCCGGCCATCATCGGGCGCAAGGTGCAGCAATGCCACCCGCCGGCCAGCGTCCATCGCGTGCAGCGCATCCTGGATGATTTTCGGGCCGGACGCCGCAGCGTGGCCGAGTTTTGGATTCAAATGGGGCCGGCTGAGGCCGGGGGCAAATTCATCCATATCCGCTACTTTGCCATGCGCGATGAGCAAGGCAAATATCTGGGCACGCTAGAGGTCAGCCAAGACGTCACTTTTATTCGCGCGCTGCAAGGAGAACGGCGACTGCTGGCAGAAGGAGAATAAATGGACAACAACAAAGAGCTCGTAGAACGCCGCATGACCTATCTCACATTAGGGAGTGTCTTTTTTGCCCTGCTGGCGGCCTTTAGCCTGCGCGACAACAAGAAAAAAATCAAGCCATTTGATTTTGCGCTGCTGGGGCTGTCTGCCTATCGTATGGGGCGGCTGATTGCCTTTGATCGAGTGACAGAGCCATATCGCGCGCCCTTTACGCAAACGGTTCCCGATTCAACCGGTGCAGGCGACACGGTCGAACCCAAAGGCACAGGCTGGCGGCGGGCCGTTGGCGAATTGATCTCTTGCCCCATCTGCGCCGGAACCTGGATCGCCGCCGGGCTGACCTATGGGCTAGAGCTTGCGCCCCGCCCCACCCGCGTTCTGATGACGGTTATGGGCGCGATTGGCTTGGGCGAATTATTCCACAGCCTCACCGAAGCCCTGGGTTGGGTGGGGCAGTTGGCGAGGGAGCAAGCCGGCGCGCTGGCTACAGAACGATCGCGCGCAAAATAAACCCGGCTCTTATACTTCACGCAGGCGACTGCCCAAATGTCAATGTTCTGTCACGCCAAATTTACGATGGCATTATTTTTCTATTTTCAAACCGGACATTTGCTCGATTTCGGGTGGCAGTTTGGTGATTGAATTGCCATGGATTCGAAGTGTCCCTAGTTCAGCCATCTGAGCAATTTCTGGAGGCAGTGTTGTCAATCGGTTGTTGCGCAAGTCTAACAATCCAAGATTGCGCAGTTGGCCAATTTCTGGTGGTAGCATCGTAAGTTGGTTATTTTGGAGATGAAGTTGCCCAAGATTAGTCAGTTGGCCGATCTCAGGAGGCAAGGCCGTCAATTGGTTCTGCTCAAGCTGTAGCCACCCAAGATTGGCCAATTGGACAATCTCTAGCGGGAGCCCTGTTATTTGATTGTGAGGAAGATATAGAGACTCTAGCCTAGATAGCTGGCCGATTTCCGGCGGCAACCCCACCAATTGGTTGTAGCCAACGTGTAGCTTTTTGAGGCCGGGCAACTGGCCAATTTCAGGTGGAAGCCCTGTTAACCGATTGCCATTCAGAATCAGTTCCTCAAGGTGCGACAGTTGACCAATCTCAGAAGGCAATGCTGTCAGTTGATTGTCCGAAAGACCCAACTCTGTGAGATTAGATAGTTGGCCAATTTGGGAAGGCAATAAGGTCAATTTGTTATCCGCAAGCCCCAACACTTTGAGATTGGACATCTGACCGATTTCTGGCGGCAGACTCGTTAGTCCACTGCGTGAAAACCCTAATCCTTCTAGCCTTGGTAAATGGACAATCTGAGACGGGAACTCTGACAACCCACTATTATCGAGAGATAGATTCCTCAAGTTAGACAGGCGACCTATCTCTGGTGGTAAGGACATCAGTTGATTGTCTTTTAAGGATAGTCTGGTCAGGTTGGATAATTGTCCAATCTCTGGTGGCAATTCTCTCAAACGATTGCCTTCAAGGCTTAGCTCCTTCAAGTTAGATAACTGTCCGATTTCCGGCGGAAGTGAAGTCAAGCCTTTGCTAGACAGGTCAAGCGATGTTGCGTTAGTTCTTACAGCTTTATCAATCACCTCGAGCAATTGTTCATCACTCATACGAGACGAGAGGGTACAACCCAACATTGCCACAAATACCATCAATATCACGACCACAGCAATCCACCTGCCGACCATCTCGCTAGATAGTTTATAACTTTTCACAGTTCCTACTTTCAAGTGAGTGGGTAGCCAGACCCTTAGCCACCGCGTGCAACGCTTTTTACTTACCGACTAGAATCACATCGCTGAGCACGCGCGCGTTCCTGCCCAGTGCCACAGGGTGATAGGTGGGGCGCAAGAGATAGGTGTCAATCACGCCCGCCAAGCGATGCCAGTCGCGCTTGAGCTTCCAACTGTCGTCTGGGCGGGCAGTGCCAGGGTTGCAGCCGCCGCAGGTGGCGAAGCAATGACAGTGACGGAAATAGTTCTTTCACGGACCCTTATCCCAACCTGCGGACTATTCTCGCCAATCGAATACAAAGTTGCGGGTTTCGCTCTCAGGGAGCGGCACGCCCAAAAAATGTGTCGATTTCGGGTATATTCGAAAGTGCTGTCCCGATTCGAAACTGTATATATATACGAAGGCAGGAGTACTAGGGCTGGATAGTTGAACACCTGTGTAAGCTAACCATTTGCCATCGGGTGACCAGATCGCCGATCCTACCGAGTCAGCTAATTTTCTCCAATTGCCTACATTGTCCGAAATAAAAAGCCCTTGAGAGAAATCTATCAAAGCAAAACGCGCCTGGTCGGGGCTCCAACGTATACGATCAATAGTCCCGGAGGCCCTAAACATTGATGATGCTTCCCCTGTCTCAAGATTAAGGCTAGTAATGTTGGTATAGGGAGGATCTGTGCCATGCCATCCTTCTATGTCTGGAAAAACTATTTGTTTGCCATCAAAAGACCAAATAGGTGTTCCACATCTATATGCGCATGTCCAAACCTCGCTCATAGTTAGATCAATGATCTTGAGCAAATAAATGTTTTCATAGGAGTCTCCTTTCGCTACAAGAGCAATCTTGTCACCCTGAGGCGACCAGCTAAAGGATTGAGTATCATAAGTGGAAAAAACTTTTTGTATACTGGGTGGTTGCGTTATCACTGTTGAAAAATCCAAGATGCCTAATCCTCGGTCGCTTGTGATAAATGCAATGCTTTGCTTGTCAGGCGACCACTCAGCTTGCGCCAAGCCCAACTCGGGAAGTTGGAATACTCGCTGTGTATCGCCAGATCCACTCAAGACAATCAACTGTCCATTTGCACTTACCAACAGTTGACCTGGTAGGTGAGGCCTAGGTACAGCCCAAACTTTTATTGTCTTTGCTGCGCTTATGCCCATGAATACCACTAGTATTCCCAGTGCAAATGCGATCAAAATTTTTCTCTTTGCTAGCACTGATATTACCTCCCATCATATTTTACTTGCTGACTAGAATCACATCGCTGAGCACGCGCGCGTTCCTGCCCAGCACCACGGGGTGATAGGTGGGGCGCAAGAGATAGGCATCAACCACACCTGCCAGGCGATGCCAGTCGCGCTTGAGCTTCCAACTATCGTCTGGGCGGGCCTGGTTGTAGCACACCACAAACAGGCGGTTATTCACCCCAAAACGCTCTTGTTTCGATTGCTCTCTGTACAGCCACATAATGTACTCGTCAGGCTGCGTTTTGAGCGCCTCGACAGAAAATCGCCTGGCCTGGCCGGCGCTGACGTGGGTCAGCTTTAGATCAAAGGGAATGTTGTCTAGCTCAAAATCCACCGCGCGCTCGCGCGGGTTGGGCCAGCGTTTCACGTTGGCGTGCCGGCAAAACAAATCCACCACCAGGTCGTGCGTCTTGTGGGTGTACCAGCGCGCAATGGCATAGTCAATAAACTCGATCCGCAGCTTGTTTTGCATCGCCACCCGCTGGGCCATATCTTCCACCTGGCGCAAAGTCTGCGCCTGGTAGATGAACACGCTGAGGCGATTCCAGGCATCGTCCTGCACGCGCGTCCAGGCCAGGCTGGATACCTTGAGCAATTCGGCCACAATGGGCGGGGCGTTACTTGACATCGGGCTTTTGAAAGATCATTACGTACTCGTGGGTGAAAATATAATATCCCCCGGCCAGCGCGCGATAGCGCCACAGGTTCTTGGTGCGCCCCTTGCCTTTCTCGTTGCCCTGGATGTCTTTGACAACAATGGCTTTGAGCTGCAGGCCCACCTCTTGCATCACTCGCATGCACTCAAAGCCCAGGGGCACCAGTTCGCCTTTTTCATACTTGTCGCCAATGATCAGCGCCGCATAGCGCCCCGGCGCAAGCAGGTCTCGCCCATTGGCGGCCACCTGCTTGAACATTGCCAGAAACTCGGCCAGCGAGCCGGCCCTTGAAAGGTCGCCTGGTCGCTTGCTAAAAGTAATAATATCCCAATACGGTGGGTGCAAAACAAGAAACTGGGCATGCTTTTTCTTCCACGCGCTCAACGCCTGTCGCACCTGGGTCACTACCTCCGGTGAGACGCTGTTGCCCTGCAAGACCTGCACAGGCGCAGCTTTGGGCAACTTGGCGCGCACGTATTCTGCCAGTTCGGGCTTGATCTCTACGCCGATGCAGCGCCGCTTTAAACGCGCCGCCTCAATGGCCGCCGTGCCGCTGCCCAAAAATAAATCCAGCACAACCTCGCCCTTGCGCGTGTAGCGCGTGAATACCTGGGTCGCAATTTGCGGCACAAAATTGCCGTGGTAATCCAGTTGATGCCCGCCGGTGCGGTCGCGCGGGCCAATCAGCCACAGGCTATCGGTCCACACGTGGTCATACTCGCGCCAACGAGCCAGGTCTATATCATTAATTCGTTTACGAGACATTGCAACTTCAGATTCCAGATTTGAGATTCAAAATTCAAGATTTCAGATTCGAGATTTGCTATTTGAGCGATGTATGCTAACATTGCGGCAATGAAAGGTAACTGCTCACCCTCCCGCAGGTTTGAAAAAGTTCTTGGGTGAACATGCGCACCTCCATTAGCTTGGCAAACCCGCCGAGGTCGCCAGATTGTAACCTGCGGGAGGGTAAGCTGAGCAGTTACAATGAAAGTATTGCAGCGATGAGAAACATTGCCAAACGTCTGACCCACGGCCAGAAAATTGCCCTGGCCGCTTTGCTGATCGCAAATGTTGTTGTGCTGATATTAGCCTACAGCCTTTTGCAAGGCAACCCAAGCGCCGCCGTCGAAACACCCGCGCCGGCGCCCGATTGCGGCGCTTTGGCCGCGCACTTTCTGGCCCAAAAGAGCATTGCCGGCTCGGCCAGCATTGGCTCAGATAACACCTTGCGCCTACACCTGACCGGGCTAGACGCAAACGGCCAAACGCTGCCCCAGGCCAGCGACATTGCCTGGGACGCCCTGGCTTCCACGCTGGCCCTGCCGGGGCTGGGTTGCGGCCCCTACTCACGAGTGCAGGTAGATGTGCCTGCCCCAGAGATCGGCGAGGCCAAGGCCAATGCCGAAACTCGCCTGCTGGTCACTGCCGAGTGGCTTGATCTGCGCGCGTGGGGCTATGGCGAAATAGATGATGGCGCGCTTGCCCAACACCTAGAGACCACGCTTTACACTCAACCTAAGACGACCAAAGACAAATGACAAACGACGATTACACAACACGCGAATTGAACGACTATTTGCACAATGCCGGGCTGGGGCACCTGAGTGTGGACGAAAAAGCCTGTCCGCGCGTATCAGACCTGGGCCAGGCCACCCACGCCCGCCTGCTGGCAGAGCTCGGCCAAACGCTCGCCGCCGCCCGGCAGCAAGTCCCCCCCATCAGCCAGTGGGAAGCCTCTGCCGAGGCGATGCTGATGAATGACGATGGCTCAAACCAAGCCCACGAACAACAAGAGCGATTCTGGCGCGCCGTCAGCACTGTTTTATTTGCAACTCACGCCCTGATCCGCCTGGGCGATTTGAGTGTGTTCCCATCGCTCATCGAAATGGCAGAATCTATGCCGGGGCATCCCCACGAACTGGCCGTCGAAATTTTGCGGCATTACGTGGATCCCAGCGGCTCGCTTGAACCTGAGGATCTGGTCAAACAAGCCCAGGCGTGGTGGCAAGCCAGAAACAAGTAGCCAGGCCCTAGCTCAATCGCTCAATCTTCCGGCTGGATGGCGTGATTGCCTGCTATCTTGCCCATGTGGCCGTTCGACTGGGCAGAATCTACAATGGCATCGTACAAGTCTGCGCCGGTCACCCCAACGCGCGCTGAAACCACCACCGCCAAATCGCGCCTGAAACCGCCGCTCAAGTCGTCACTCGTAGCCTCTTTAATCAGAGCAATTGCTTTAGCGGCATTGGCAATGGCGTAGCGCGGCTCAAAGCGCGTCAGTTCCTCAAAGAAAAACGCGCAACTGGCAAACATGCGCTGGCGAAAGAACTCGGCCTCCAGGATCAGCAGCAGGCGGCCCGCCGTCTCGCTGGTAAGCTGCTCCAGCTTGTGCTCCAGCATGAATTTTTGCCCATCCACCTTGCCCAGCTTAACGTCAATATAGTCATCACGCAACGGCCACGGATCAGCGCCATAACCGCGCGCTATCTTTTCGTACAAGCGATCAATCTCGCCGGCGCGGATATCGAGCGCGCGGCGCAAGGCGCCCTTCCAGCGGCTGTCGCCCAGCGTGCATTCACAGCCGGTCAGCCAGCGCGCCAGGCCATGCTTGCAGCTCCATGAAGAATATTCGATCACATCAATTTCAACGGTGGGCGGGTGCTCTTTCAAATAGCGTTCCAGTGTGGTCACCTCGAACCCCGCCCTGGGCAGCTCGCGGCATAACAGGTCGCGCAAGAAATGCTCTGTGCCATGATGGTGATGACCAAAGGTCTCACCGTCCGTCGCCAACAACCGCAGGCCCTCCGGAGAATTTGCCAGCGCAGATTCTACCCAGCCCCTGGCATCGTTGCTATAATACTTTAACCCAAAAGCGAGCTGGTTAGAAATGGTCGAATCGCGCACAAAGACGGCAATTGAATGCCCGTTTTCCAATTTAACCAAATAAGGCCCAGCGCCTTGAGACAAGTCGCCGCTCACCTGATCGTCAGACAAAATCACAAAGCGGACGCCGGCTGCCTCCAAGACTTGCAGCGTTTCAAAATCTACGGCCATTTCAGGCAGCCATGCCCCGCGCGGACGGCAGCCAAAGCGATACTCGCAACTGGCGATGCCCCACTTGACCTGGGCGATCTTGTCGCGCCGGCGCGCCAACGGCAAAATGGTGTGATGCACCGGCTGCATCACAACGTTGCCCACCCCATGCGCTTGTTGATGCTGCTGGCACGACTTGACAATCAGATCGAACGTGATGGGGTCGTTTTCGGCAATCCACTTGGATAGGGTGGGGCCCACGTTAAAGCTGATTTGCGCAAAATTGCCTACCCGCGCGTTGGGGTGATAACATTCGTCATTGATCTTTTCGTTAAAGTCGTGATAAGGCTCGGCCCCCGTTTCGCGCGCAATCTTGCCGCTAAATGGATCGTCGCGCGGCGGTTGATAAAAATGTCCATGAAGACAAAAGTAATGTTGTGCCATGTTCCCCCACGAAACAATTCTACTGCCAAAGAGACGCCTGGTACAAATCAAGCAAATCCGTGTTCGAGAAAATATTGTTCTTGGCCTGAATGGCGCGCAGCCACTCTGCGTCAATGCTGTTTTGGCTGACCTGCTGATAGAGGCGCTGCATGTTGTCCACATGCTCTTTTACTCGCTTTTCCGCGTATTCGCGAGCGGTCCCCGTGTGCATGATAAAAGCCCAGTCGCTTGTTTGCGCCAAGAGCAGCTCGCGGAGATATTGGTTCAGAGCCGCTCTCACTTTTGGTTGGGGATCACGGTTTGCCACCGCCACCTCATCGAGCAGTTCGATGGCGCCGTAAATTTCGGGATAAATCCAATGGTTTTTTCCAATCAACCAGACTTCGCTATACCCTTTATACCCCCAGCTAGACATCGAGGGAGTCACCACCTGGTTGGTGGGATACATTGTCAAATAGTCAACCGCAGTGATTAGTTCGACTGTCTTTTGATCACAAGCCAGCTTTCTGATCACCATGTTCAGCCAGGCAGGGCCTTCGTTCCACCAGTGCCCCAGGTGTTCAGTGTCAACCATCGCCACCAGGACAGGCTTTCTGCCCAGGCGCGCGTACAGTTGCTCAACTTGTCTCTGGCACTGGAAGATAAAATCGTTGGCATGCTCGTCACAGCGGGCAAAAGCAGCCTCTGGCTCATACAGGTCGCTGCCATTGACCCACTTGTTTTTAAAATATCTAATGCCCGTCGGCGCAGGCCGGTTCTGGTGGGTGAAAGGAGCGAGATAATCACAGTCCAGCTCGCGCCCGATATCTCTATCAAAGTCTAGATAAAAAGAATCGCCTGGATACCCCATGTCCTTGCACCAGACAAGATTGTGACAAAACCAATCGCGCCCAAAAGCAGCCACGCCGGAAGGACAATGAATCGGAGCATAGACATCAGACTTGGGCTTGGGCTGCCCATGGGTAAGGCCATGCGTTTCCACAAAGAAATACTTGATGCCGGCCTTTTGAAGGATAACGTCGAGACCAGGGTGAAAACCAGAGGTTGACGCCCGGCCACGGCTTGGATAATATCCACATTCAGGTAGCCAAAAGCCCTGCGGCTTTTTGCCAAAGCAAGCCTGATATTGCTTCAGGCCGGCTTGAACCTGCAAGTCAACGATGTGAGAGTTGATTTCCCAGACAGGCAGATAAGCGTGGGTGGCGCTCGAGGCGATAATCTCTACCTGCCCAGAATCCATCAAGGTCCGGAACGCCTCTATTAAACCCTGCCCCTTTTGTTGTAACTCGTCAATAAACAACCTGCGCTTTTGAAATCTATCAAGATAGATGCAGGCCAAGCGGCGAAACTCGGCCCACGAGTCCAGCCGCTCAATTTCGCTCTTGGCCAGACGTATCCGCTCGTCAAGATAGCCAAGATAACGCGCTTGAAGCAGCGGATCCGCCAGCATGGCCAGCAGGCAAGGCGAAAAAGAAAAAGTGAGCTTGAACTCTACGCCGTCATTTGCGAATCCTTGCAAAACCTCCAGCAAAGGGATATAGCTCTCGGTGATAGCCTCGAACAGCCAGTTCTCTTCTGGCGGATACTCTCGCTCCGAATCGCGGACAAAGGGCATGTGGGTATTCAGGACAAGTAAAAGGTAGCCTTTTCCCTCCATCCCTATTTTCCCCTCACCCCAATCTCAATGGTGCTCCACTCCTCTTGCGCCAGGTCAGAGGGTCTATCTGGCGGCAAGCTCAGGGTGTTTGACAAGAGAATGCGGCTGAACCGCCCCTCCACCTCTAGACCGGCTTCGACACAATAATTGCGATTGGCAACCGGTATGTGCAAATACCAGTGGTCGGTTTCGCCCGTTACCTCAATCACGTAGGTGCTGTGAGCGTTTTCTCCATTGAAAACAATATCGGTGACGTCGTGAACGCGGAGCACAAAACGCGTCCGGCCCGCCTCACCCCCCAAGCTAGCTCTCGCCTTTTCAAGCGTCTGCGGCGCAATTTTCCACCAAACAAATGCCCAGTGAGGGTCCTTGCCCAGAAAATAGATGCGGTCTTTATTGAGACTCATCATCCTGGCCGTGTTCAGAGAAATCTCTTAGCTTCTTGTAATACTCTATCAAAGAGAGCGTTATGCGCGCTGTCAGCTCATTGTCCCATTTGCCAATATCCTTGGCATCCCTCACCCTCTCCTCGCCTTCTTTGTATTGCCGCTTCATCAGCCAATGAGCGCTAGACGCCAGCAGTGGAAGGCGGAAAGAACCGGGCAGGCTGACCAAGGTCTCCAGAGCCACGCAGGTGTTTTCGAGGCCAAACGCGCTGTAATCATCCACTTTCCAGCCCGACCCGTCTGTTTTTCCATGCTCGACAATGGGCCTTTCTTGGCTTTGCAGCCATTCCGTGGCTAACAAGATGGCCTGGTCAATCTTGGGCTTTACCTGCTCGTCAGTAATGAAACCTTTGCCGGCGATAATGCCCTGCAAAGCGTCGCCTGTCTTGCTGATGCTTTTGACCGCATAGCTATTCACAAAATCCACATAGTTCCAACTGCCATCTTTATTCTGAACATTATCACTGACGAGCCATCGAACTGCCCTTTCAATGCCGGGGCGATACTCCGGCTTGTTCGCCTGGGTCAAAGCCCGCAAAGCAAAACTGGTTGCCCCCACTTCGCTTTGACGCCCGGTGCGCGGCTGCGCGCCGCTCAGGGTTCTATTCCGAGCTTCTTCCCAGCCTCCGTCGTCATTCTGGCACTGAGCCAGCCTATCCAGGCTCTGAGAGACCGTCCCAGAGAAATCCAGGTCAAAACGATCCGCCCCGATTTGGTAAAAGCACATTGCCACCAGCGACAGCTCGTAAACATACAGCTTTTCGTGGGCGGAGATATCCTCCACTGCCCACCACCCGCGGCGATTTCGATTTAACCAATCCATCCCGCGCTGCGCCATTGCATCTGGGTTGATTTCAGGATCAAACGCAATCCATTTTTTCTCCACCAACTCTCTGGCGTGGCTCAGGCACAGCACCGCGTGGACGGTAGCCCAGCAATCGCTCTGTTGAAACGCAAACCCCCAACCTCCATCTGGCTGTTGGCTGTCTCGCAAGCGGCGCACGGCGCTTTTGATGCTGGTCTCTGTTTGCAGCACGATTTCTTGCAGGTTCCAATCTCCCGTCTCGGTGCCCACCTGCGAAAGAATCATGTTGCGAATCTCGCTGATATCCGCCTGCCCTGCCATAAGCATCTGGCTGGCGCGGCTTAACATTTGGTCCTTTCTTTCCATATAATTTTTCAAATAGTCAAGGAGTTTTTGGTACTTGTCCTCGCTAGACAAATCGCTTTCTAGGATGCCCAGAAAATAAGCCTTGACCTGTGGGGCGCTCAAAACATCAATCGGATTACTGTAAAGAATCATTGTTCCCCCTGCTACAAAGACTTTTTCTCGCCTGCCAGGGCCATATTCCGGGCGGCCAGTTCGATCTGCTCGGCCAGCTTTCTAACGTACTCGGCCGTTTTCATCGCCACCAACAAATCCTTTTGGTCTTGCCACACCTGGGCCTTGAACTCGTAGCAGTTGTGCACAACATCCAGAATACTGGTGCCATCCAGGCGGGTAACACCCTCCAGCGCCACAAAGACCATGAACGGAAGCAAAGGGTCTTTGCCGCCCACGTATTTGAGCCAGTCCACCGGCGGCTTGCTCAAGTCAAAGATAACCAGGTAGGCTTCTGCAAAGTTGGTGGTTCGCTCAAAGTGCTCATCGCTGACGTCAAACTTGGCGGCAATCTCGCTCTCATCCCTCGCGCTGGCCACGTAATATTTCTTTCGCGTTGGGCCTAGGGAGGCGCCCGGCGCAGCCATCTCTGGCAGAGACGGCCAGGTTATGTCCGCCCGCCGCGCTCTGCCCACCTGGATAAGCACAGGCAGGCTCTGTCGGCGCTCAAAGTACGCCACCAATTCCCTGCCCTTGTCTGCCACTCCCGCGCCCGGCAAGCTGTCATAGTCCAAATCCTTGAACTGGGCCGGGTCTGCGTTCTTTAGGTCAAAACACAGGGTACGCAGCTCGCCCTCGTTGAAACGGAGCGCCAGTAACTCGCGCAGTTTACTGCCATCCATTTACGCCTTCCTTTCTCCAAAAAATTCAACAAACGCGTCGCACCATTGCGACCAAAACTGGATGGGGTTCTTGACCGGCACGGGGTTATCGCCCGTGCGCGCATCTCGCTGCGGGTTGTTGCCCTCAGGCCGCGAGAACAGCTCCTGATTATAGAAAAGGGCAGCTTCGGTCATCTGGTGATCCAGGTTATTCATCAACAGTTCTTCAACTGTCTCGCGGCGGTTGAGCAGCCCAAGCAGCTTGATCAAATAAGGCGTAGAGCGCGGCCAGGTAACATCGCTGTGATACTGGGCGTCGTCGTAATATACACCGTGGGTCACATTCCGGGTGAGCAAACCAAAGGGCAGCGGGGTTGAGCCGTATCGCTCCAGGCCATATTCAACCAGCCGCCGCTTGACCAGCAGAGTCGTTTCTGCCCACCGCCACACCGAGGCCAGCTCTTGCTGCGTAAAAATTGTTTCGCCCAGCATCGCCGCTGCAGTGATGGCAGCTTCACATTCGAGTGGATCCCTGATGCTTTCGTTCCCGCTTTGATAAACGACGTTATAGACAAAGCCGTAATCCTTATTCCAAAACACGCTCTTGAAATTGCTCTCTGCCAGGCGCAAGGTTTTTTCGACCATCGCCCTCAGGTCGTGGATCGCCACAACCTGGCCTGGCAGCTCGACCTTTTGCTGGGGCCTGTGGCCAGCCACCCAATCCAGGGTTTCCAGCGTGCCCCGCAGCATCACAATCCACTGCGCATTAATCTCTGGTAGGTAGAAATTGGGAGAAGACAAAAACGAAGCAAATTTCTCCTTGTCGGGAAAGCAACCCTGCAAACGGTCGAACAGCTTTCGGATAAACTCTTCCGAGAGCCGGCTGGGCAGCCCCGCTATCTGCTGATCATCACACTGGACCAACTGGCTCCTGGTGTCCATCCACGAGTGCCAGGGGACGCTTAGCAACAGGCCCGTCTTGGCATCTACCCTGGGGGGGCCATCGTCTTGCGTGCTAAACTCGGCATTGTCCTGGTGGAAACAGGCTATTAGGGTTCCATAATGGGGCAATAGCTCTAGCGCAAAATCCAGATCGCCCGTTTTTTTAATGTAAGCGTTGGCGGTCACAAAGCAGAGCAACGTGCCATCGGCGGCGTTATAGTCGCCCAACTTGCCAGGCTGCGTAGGGTCCCGAAACTCTAAAATCCTGTTCAAGATGCGTCCGGTGCCTTTGTGTTGTTCTCGAAGGGCCGCCCAAACGATTTTTTTGATGCTTTCTCTCTCTTCAGGCAGTTTCATCAAGGTTTCAAAGCTGCTCAGAATGCCCTCAAACACGTCTCGATACCACGGCGTTTTAAACCACCAAGCGCCAGCGTACGGCATCGGGATATACTCTTTTGTTTCGGGGAAATGAACATAGGTCTTGAACTTGATTAACCCAATAATCCGCGCCAGGATAGCGTCGCGAAGCCTGGCATCGCCGGCAATCGGAAAAGTCTCTTCCAGCAAGCGGAACTGGGCGCTGTCTTGCGCTCTCGATTTTTGAAAATCTTGTTCTATATTACTGACAAGGTAGCTTCGGGGGTGTTTGTCCAGTCCACAGGCCCAAAAGAGCCTGACGACGTTTTGGCCGGGGCCAAGGATTCTTTCCAGGTTGGGTACACGCAGGTTAAAGAACGAAACGACCTTTTTGCTGGCCCCCACAAACACCGTTTCGGAGTTTTGATCGTTTGGTTTGGCGCGTTCAGTTCGAGCGCCCGCGCCCAATTTGTACCGCCACTCTAAAATCTCGGGAGATTGGAAATTGACCAATTCAACATACGGCATGTAGAAAACCAGCGTCCTGTTGCGATTGGAAATGTAAACGTGCCGATAGTGGTGCGCTTTGGACTCTACCTGCCAATCGTACCTGTTAATTTCACAATCAAAGTACATATGGCGGATATCAATAAAAGGCTGGATAATCGGGACAATTTCACCGCCGCCACAAACAAGCCCCTTGGGAAAGTACAATTCGACGCAGCCCGTAATTAATTCCGGCTTGTTTTTTGAATTCAGATAATACGAAACGAAAAACGGTATCTGGTCTTTTTTGCCAGTCTGGAAATCAAATCCTGTGATCTTGTAGCAATACGTCACCCGCCAAGGATTGATGTTCACCAGCGGCTCGGCCGGGTCTATAACGAAAGGAATCCCCTGGCCTCCAGCGTATTCCAACGCCAGGGCGATGCAATCAATAAATTTCCAATTCTCGCCATTTTGATGGACCAGCAAGCCCTCGTAGGGATAATCGCGGTTGGGCGCTATAAATTTTTTCCCGTTCAACTCAAACTGCGCCGAATAGACCGATTGAACCCATTCGGCCGACGGGGCCATTAAAACGCAACGCTTGTTTCTTGCATAGCCCCAATCGGGGTCTTCGATCGGACAAAGCGACAAAAAATCACGCGGCGGGTCTTGGGCGAGCAGAGGTTTGGAATTAGGCATTGGTTAATTCAGACCTTTTTTTTCATAGATGAAAACTGACCCGCCGTTAATGGGCGGCTGTCTCCAGCAACTTTTCAACCTGATAACCCGATTTCTCGGCAGCCAGCCGCAGTTTCTTGACCAGCTCATAACACCCAATCACTTCCTCAACCACAGTGCTTGCTGTGCTGGCAGGATCGGCGCACACTTCAATCACGGCCATGGCCAAAATCCATCGCAGCATCTGTTCAAAGGCTTCTTTATTGAACCACAAGATGCCGCGATAGCGATTGATTTGCAAAAACTGCTGCATCTCGCCATCGTTCAGCCAGGCCATCAACACCTGGTAGGCTCTTTCCTTTTCACCGGCTCGCGTTGCAGACCAGCGCGGATGCGTAATCAGCAGCTTGCCAATCAACACAGCGCGCCAGGCGGCTGCCTCACCCAGGCCCATGTCTTGAAGCGCGCCCGCGATAAGCTTGCCCAGCAGCCACTCATCCACCCAGCTACGGCTCTGCAATTCCATATCCTGTTCAGTCACCACCTTGCCCAGCCTGTGGGTAAACAGCCAGCCGAACAGGCTACCCCACACTACCATGTCATCATCCAACCCCGCGCCCAGATATTCTACCGCCGCGGCATACTTTTTTGACCCCGGCAGCGGAAAATGCTGGTCGAGGCTGGGCAATTGCAAAATGATCTCTAGTTCGCGCCGAACCTCTTGAGCCAGGGCGGTTTCATCTCCCGCGCCCCCGGTCACCTGTCGGACCTCGCGCAACAGATTCACCATCTTGCGCTCGGCCTCATCCAAAACCAGTTTCATCTCTACCGGCTCCGGCGCAGCCACGGTTTGGGCGGCCTCTTTAGCCTCTTCTTCCACCACAGCGCCGGCTTGTGGCCGGGGCGCTCCCGGCTTGATGGCGCGGGCTGCCAACATCCAGCGGAACATGCCCGCATTGACCATCTCTTTGAAAGCAAAATGGATGGGCTGCAAGAAAATCTCTTTCATCGCTTCATCTACACTGGGCACCCCTCCCCCTCCCAGGTAATCGGTCAGATGCGCATATTGATGCCACTCGTTGTCGCGCACCTCGCGCCAATCCATGAAAACGTGATACTTGTATGCCTCCAGTTCGACATACAACCCTCTTTCGCACAGGTCTTTGCTGCTGCGAATATATTCCAGGCCGGTGACGTAATCGCGGAAAATGCTAAAATAATTTTCGTCGGCGTGCAACAGCAGGCCATCGCTCAGCGTCTTTTGCGTCAAAACTCGCTCGTCGCCCCGATCGGTCTTGACCGAAAAAGCCACCGAAGAGCGAACCCAGCCCCGCACAGTGGCATACTTGTTATGACAAACCACCAAAGCGCACTCTCCCCCAACGCGGTTAGAGTAGGCGTACACATCCTCGTTGACATGCCCTTCGGGGGCGCAAAAATCATACAGCAAAAAGTTTTCCACGCCGGCAAACACGTAACGGCGGTGCAGTAGCGGGGAAACCTCTCGCTCGTGCCGCTCTACCAGGTAACCATCGGGCTGCTCGTCCCAATATGCGCGCCGATATTCCATGCCATACTTTTCGGCCAGACCTTCCACCTGGCCATGTCCAAACATCGGCAGGCCCGGCAAAGTAGCCATCAAGACGCAAATGCCAAAATACTTGTCGCCCTTGCCAAACTGATCTACCGCCGTTCGCTCGTCGGGGTTGTTCATAAAGTTGACATAGCGTTTGAGAATTTCGGGGTCAAATTCCAGCGTATTTTTAATCACCAAACGATATTCGGCGTTCTTTTCGTCGCGCAGCATATTCATAAACGCGCTGTTGTACACGCGGTGCATGCCAAGCGTGCGCACAAAATATCCCTCCATCAGCCAAAAGGCCTCGGCCAGCAATAGTGTATCGGGCGCTTCTACCGCCACGCGATCCACCACCTCGCGCCAAAACTCTTGGGGCATGGCAGCATCAAGTTGATCCTTGGTCAGGCCCAGGCCGGCCCGCGAAGGGATGGCCCCGCCTGTGCCAGGCTCGGGGAACCACAATCGCTGGCAATGCTTTTTAGCCAGCGTCATCGCCGCATCAAAGCGAATGACGGGGAACTGGCGCGCTACGTGCAGAATGGTCTGAATCACAGCCTCGCGCACCCGAGGGTCGAGGTAATTCAGTTGGGCTGTGTCGTTCCAGGGCATGCTGGTGCCGTCGTTGCCATGGTAGATATACCTGGCGCTGCCATTCCCATGATCCACGCGCTTGAACACTACAGCGGCATCAGTACGGTTATAATAGTGATCCTCCAGATACAATCCTACCCGTCCATCGTTCGATAAATCTGGCCCATTAAAGCTGTACGAGGGAAAGGGGCTATAATCCAGCCCAATGAACCAATCGGGATGCTCAATCATCCAATTGGAATCAATGGCCATGTGATTAGGCACCATATCGCTGGCCAGGCGAATGCCGCGCCGCCAGGCCCGCTCTTTCAGGTTCTGGCAGGCCGCTTCGCCGCCCAGGTCGGCTGCAATTTGATAGCTCATCAACGAATAAGCCGACGCCACCGCTTCGGGGTTGCCGCACATTTGCTTGATTCGCTGAGAGGCCTTGCTGCGCTCCCACAAGCCAATCAGCCACAAACCCGTAAATCCCCGCTGCGCCAGGGTGTCTAGTTCTTCATCAGGAATCTGATCCAGGCGCGTGATAGGCCGCTGATGCTTTTTGGTCAATTGATCCAGCCACACATAGGCATTTTTGGCGATCAATACCAGCCGCGGCATCCAATCGCGGTCAGGGCTAAAGCGCTCCAGCTCCAACTGCAAGCCTGTGAAATCATACACGCGCGCAGTGCCAGGCCCCAAAAAGGTGAGCTTGTTCTCTTCCTTAATCAGGTCTAGGCCGCCCAACAACCGGTACAAATACCTGCGCACAATCAGGCCCCAGCGCTCGCGGATATATTCCAGTTGCCCCGGCAGTGAATAAGGCACAGCGATGGCCGGACTGCGCAGCATATCTACCAGGTTTTCATTATCTGGGCCAAAGACGGGCTGCGTATCAAAAAAGTCGCGCAAGCCGGAAACAAGCTGGAGGTAGCCGGTCTCTTTTTCCAGCGTTGTGTCATCGAACAACTCGATAAAAGGCGCAAAAGCCGGGTTTGCATTAGCCAGCCAGACCAGCAACAGCTCTTCCAACACCACCTGCCGGTGCGGCACGCCGGCTGTTTCTCCGGCCAGGTAATCTTTTGGCGTGATGTTGCGCTGGTAGACGGCCACCGGCGGAAAGTCGTCAACAAACCTGCGCAGAGCTGCATCCACCGCCTCTTGCCCCAAAGTCTGGTCTAGCTGCGCCAGCGCCTGCTGCAAAACCAGGGGGTTTCTCTGCTCTCGATACAGACCCACCACAAAGTGCAAAATCTCGTCAATCAGCCCCATGGCGTTCAATTGCCCGGCTTTTACCGCCTGCTCAGGCAAGTTGACCAGGTCGCGCTTTTCATTCATGCGTTGCGCAAAAACGCGCGTGGCATGGAAATTGGCAAAGACCATATTGCCGGTGGATGAAAACAGTGTTTCATCAAACTGGTAGCGGTCGCGCGCATTGCGAGAAACATGGAATTCCATCTTGGCAAGCATTATTTGTTTCAGCATTGTACCCTCTTTGTCTATGATTTCTCTGGCCTGGCTTGCTTTTCGGCCTGCAGCTCACGCAATAGAGTCAGTTGAGTCTGGGCGTTGATGCGCCAACTCTCATCCTTTGAAATTGTCAGGTATTGCTCCAGGTCAGCAATCGCCAGATCATAATCGCCGCGCAGTTGGTGGGCCTGGGCGCGATTGAACCACGCTTCGGCCCAGCCGGGCGACAATTCCATCACCAGGGTCAGGTCTTGAATAGCGCGATAGGCATTGCGCAACTCGCGCCAGTACAAGACACCTCGGCTGTAGAGCGTATCTACCATGCCGGGATTTAGCCTGAGCGCGCGCGAAAATTCATCTACAGCGCGCTGGTAATTGCGCAAATCGTGCAGCCAGTTGCCCCAAAAACGGAACGTGGTACCGCGCAGATAAAAGACCCACGCCAGCCCTCGCCGCCACAGCGGCACATGGGAACCGGATTTGCCCGCCGGCATATCACCCTACCCCGCTGGACAAATTTGGCAACATGCGTATAATAGTGCCGCTTGATAAACAGCACAAAATTTGCAGGAGGAATTTCTTGGCTAACACAAAATCTGCCATTAAGCGCATTCGCAGCTCTGAACGCAAGCGCAGGTACAACCGGGTCACGCTGGGACGCGCCCGCACATCGCTCAAGCGCGCCCGCAACCTGGCAGCCGCCGGCGCAGCCGATGCGCCCGCTGTCATCAAACAGGCCATCAGCGAACTTGACCGGGCGGCTGGCAAAGGCGTCATCCACAAGAACAAAGCTGCCCGCAACAAATCACGCCTGTTAAAATTGCTCGCCAAATAAGGACGGGTTAAAGGGTTGGTGATTAGATAACTTGCCCACTTGCAAGGCTGCTCCAATTCGCCAAAAGTGCAAGTTATTTTCTCCTCGTTCCTGAGAGCGCGGGTTGATACAGACCGCAAAAATGCTCTCTCCTGCAAAGAATCTGTGGGAGGATGCATTTTTGTTTTAAAGCGCTTTCTCAGCGCGCTGCGTAATCTCTAGCCCCAAATCGGCCAACGCCGCCTGAAAGCCCGCTTGCAAGTCGCTGTAGGTAATAATGTCACCCAGGTCAATATTCAGCCCAATCAAGCTCATGGCTACCCGGCCCGAAATGCCCACCACCATAATCCGCGCCCCCAGCAAACGCGCCGCCCGCCCTGCCCGCACCAGATAAGCAGCCGTCTGCGCCGTCATTTGCGACAGCCCCGTGATATCCACAATGATGGTCTCGGCCTGGTGTTGGACAATAGACATCAGCAAAGCCTCGGTGACCATTTCTCCGCGATCCTCGCCAAGCGTCCCCACCAAGGGCAGCACCAGGATGTTGGAAAATATCGGCACAATGGGCGTAGACAGCTCCATAATGGCGCGCTGCTGCCGGGCAATGATTTGCTCGCGCTCTCCCACCACCATCGCTTCGTGCCGCACAAAGTAAATCTCGGCAATCGTGAGCAATTGCCGGTTGTGCACCCGCAAGACCGCCTCAATCACCTGAGCCTGCGCAGCCGCCGACGAGAATTCCGGTTCGACCTGGAACAGCTCGACCAGCATCTCTAGCAGCGTGGTTTCTTGCACATCGGTCAGGCCTAGCAGCATCTCAAAGCGCACGCCGGCCACCAGATAGGTCTGGACAATATCGCCCAGGCTTTCAAAATAAGCATCGAGCGAAGCAGGGCGCCCATCCCAGCTATCGAGCATGCTCAACAAGAGCGGGTGGATGAACGCATGGAGCGCCTCAACATTGGCAAGCTGCGCCACCTGGCCCCCATCGCGCGCCATCGCGGCCAGCCACGGCCCCAGCCGCTCCAGGCGCTTGGCCGTAATCTGACCTGCCTTGACTCGAAGCAGCGGGGCCAGTTGCACAAGCCGGTTCAACAATTCAGGAGAAAACGCCAGCCAATCTCTATCTCGAGCTGTTTCCACTTTTTCACCTCCCCCAACAAAGAGACACAAAGAAAAAGCTCAATCGAGAATGTTCCTTCGTGTTCCTTTGATCTTTGTGGTAAACTTAGATATTGCGCCTATGGATAGATGCGGCCCAGCATGCGCGGAAAAGGAATGGTCTCGCGAATATGGCTCAACCCACAGATCCAGGCCACGGTGCGCTCAACGCCCAGCCCAAAGCCGCTGTGTGGCACACTGCCATATTTGCGCAGATCAATATACCAGGCATACGCTTCGCGGGGTATTCCCATCCGCTTGACAGCATTTTCCAGGTCTTGGGCGCGGCTCATGCGCTGCCCGCCGCCAATAACTTCGCCATAGCCTTCTGGCGCAAGCAGGTCAACCGATTCGCACACCTCAGAACGGCCCGGCGTCGGCTCCATATAAAAAGCCTTGCACTGGCTGGGATAATGATGCACAAACACGGGCTTGTCAAAACTCTCGGCAATCGCCGTTTCGTGCGGGCTGCCCAGGTCGCTGCCCCACTCTAGCTTGAGCAGTTCCTTTTGCTCTGGATCATCTGCCTTGTCGTAAAGCTGGCGCACCAAGTCCAGCGCCTCATCGTAGCTGATGCGCGGGAAAGGCGGCGTGATTTTTTGCAGGCGCGTCACATCGCGCTCCAGGGCCGCCAGCTCGGCCGCGCGTTCTTTCAACACCGTTTGCGCCACATAGCTGACAAACTGCTCCTCAATCTCCATCACCCCGTTCAAATCGCAAAAAGCTATTTCAGGCTCTACCATCCAAAACTCGGTCAGGTGGCGGCGCGTCTTGGATTTTTCGGCCCGAAAGGTGGGGCCGAAACAATACACTTTGCCAAAAGCGGCAATGGTCGCCTCGTTATACAACTGTCCCGACTGGGCCAGAAATGCCGGCGACCCAAAATAATCGGTCTCGAACAGCGTGGTGGTATCTTCGCAAGCCGCAGGGGTAAGAAGGGGTGTGTCCATGCAAATAAAGCCATTGTCATCCAACCAATCGCGGATGGCCTTGATCACGCTGGCGCGCACGCGCAGCGTGGCCCACTGGCGCGAAGAGCGCAGCCACAGGTGGCGATTGTCCATGAGAAAATCTACGCCGTGTTCTTTGGGGCCAATGGGATACTCGTCGGCCAATTGCACGAGCCGCAGATCTTGGATACCCACCTCAAACCCTCCCGGCACGCCGGGCGCGCGGCTATCGGCGCGCACCACGCCGCTGATGACGAGCGAAGATTCCTGGGTCGCCTTGCGGGCCGCCTCAAAGACCTCTGGCGCTAATTCCTTTTGAAAGGCCACGGCTTGCACAATGCCGGTGCCGTCGCGCACCTGCAAAAACTGCAACTTGCCCTTGTCGGTCTTGTTGTAAAGCCAGCCTTGAATGGTAACCTCTTGGCCTATATACGCCGCAATGTCTTGAATACGAATGATGGTGGGCACAAATCCTCCCTTGTTGAAATTGTTTGAATCAGCCGCCTGGGCAATCTCGATTCTACCCCGCTTACAGCACAAGGTCAAGCGCGGCGCATCAGATGCGGC